>JAESQS010000207.1 GCA_016765035.1 Kordiimonadaceae bacterium
CATCTGCCATTTGAGGAACCAGTTTTGGGTGCACAAAACTTGCAACTTCAAGCCGCTTTATGCCCGCTGAAACGGCCTTGTTTATAAGCTCTATTTTTTGGTTGGTTGAAAAAAGGATTTTCTCATTTTGAAGGCCATCGCGGGCACCTACTTCAACAATTTCAACTGTTTTCATGGTGTGGTCCTTTGGCGCAAGTGCCAGCCTTTGTTGGCAAAAAGCCCTTATTGGCTAAAAATGAAGAGTGATTATCCTATTATCGACAGTCTGTTATTTAAGGGACAGCGGCACCCACTGCAAGCCTTGTGCGCCCTCTTCACTCTGCATCCTGCCGGACAATGGATTTTATCATATGGCGAGCCGGGTGCAAATACGGCACGAGGGAGAGAGGCAGAGGAAGAGGTTCTTGGCATATTAACGCTGCAGTATAGGCGGCACAAAGCGGGGCCTGCTGAAAACCTTTAGAACCAAACCCCGTTAGCAGATAAAGCCCTTGCTGGTAGGGCATTGTCCCTAAGCCACGATATTTACGATCTTTAGCAAGATGCCGATACTGGTGCTTGGCGGCATCCCAATCAGGTACAGGCCCAACATAGGGCATATAATCCGGCGTTGTGGCGCGCATCCCGGCCCATGAGGCGGTTATCTCAGTAATGTTGGGCGCGGCCCCCATCGCTTTTTCCAAGGTGGCTAGGTTCTCAACGCTATTTTCGGGCTTTGGCGAAGGCCATTTGTTGCCAGCCTTTGGTTTAACATCAAAAGTAGAGCCTATGGTGCGAATGGTCGCGCCGGAAACCCCTTGCGTTTGTGCCGTAACATAGCCGCCGTAAGCCATACTGCCTGAGGGGAGGGCAGCAGTATCCCCTGCAACAATTTCAATTTGGCCGGGCTTGGCTCTTAGCTCCAAAAAACCACCTAGGTTTAAACCTGAATTGAGGAAAATGTCGCTGTTCATCGCGGCGGCAATCACTAGGTTTTCTGCCGTATAGCTTTTGCACCCAACTGTTACTCGCCAGCCACTGGCAACGCGGGAAATATTAGATATTTCACCATGTGCAGCTTCAATATCTTCCATTAAATTCGAGAGGGCGACTTGCGGTGCGAGTGAACCTGACCGGGGGAAAAAGAGGCCAGTTGAGCCTGCGGCCTCATTTTTTGCCAGCCAGCTTTCGTCCCAGTCCAATTTGTCTGCAATAGCATAGAGCCTTTGTTGCTCTGTTGGGTCGTCAGACGTTAGATGCAGGCCCTTTTCCTTGGCCCATGCGGTGCGGTAGGCCGGGTTCCAGCAGGCGTGGGCAAAACAGATTTCTGCAAAAATCGCTGAGGGTTGCACGCCCCGCTGAAACCCCGGTGCCAAAATTGCCGCAGGCACGTCTGACGCAGCGGGCGAGCCATTTGTGATCACCAATGGCTGCTGCCCCCGTGCATGAAGCATGTGCGCAAGACTAGCCCCTGCGATGCCAGCCCCTATTATAATGGTTGAATGCGAGGTGTCGCCTGTGCTTGGCGCACGGGGGGCTGTTGGTGGTGCGGCCCACTCGGGTATGGGGGGAGGTGTCCCTGTTACAGTTTCTTTTTCTTTGAGCTGGCCAATGAACCGCCGCCTTTTTCTGCCAAAACCAGCAACTTTCTCGACAAGGAAACCTCTGGCTTCCAGCGCATCCCGCACATGGCTTGCTGCTGTGTAGGTGGCGAAGCGAGCGCCGGGATTGGACAGGCGGGCGATTTGGTCAAACAAGGCATCTGACCATAAATCAGGGTTTTTGGCAGGGGAAAAGCCATCGAAAAACCACGCATCTACTTTGGCATCAAGATCAGCGAAACAGTCAGTCGCATCCCCAAATAGCAGAAGCAATTTTACTTTTCCGCCCAAAAAAGACCGCAGGTGAAAACCGGGTGTCGCCGGGGGCCATGCGGCTCGAAGGCCTTGGGCTATATCTGCCAATTCAGGGAAGGCTTTGTGGGTTTCTTGTAGTTGTTGATCGCTCAGCGGATATTTTTCAGTTGAAATATAGGTGAGGGTGCCGGTTGCTTTACTGGCAACCCATGCTTTGCAGGTAGCCATAAAATTAAGGCCCGTGCCAAACCCTGTTTCAGCAATGACAAAATGAGATTTATTGTGCCAGCAGCTCGGCGCGCCTACGCCCTGAAGGAAAACATAGTCTGTTTCTTCATGCCCCCCTTGAGAGGAATAATAGATATCATCAAACCTGCTGGAAGAGGGCACATTGCCGCGCCAAATAAGGGATGCTTTCTCTATTTTTCTAATCATGATGCATGTCTATAGCGGAACCAAGGTTGATAGCAAGCTCGCCCCCGCTAAATGAAGGGTTTTTGGATTATCAAAAGTGTTTGGCTTGTCTTCTTCAGCTTAGCTCTATTATTATGAGGTGGATGTGGGCCTGTTGTTATAATGTTAACAATTAAAGAATGACGGATATTATATGTTGTATGAAATTGCCGGTGTAAAGCCAGAGTTTGCAGATGACAGTGTGTGGGTTGCACCCTCTGCTGATGTGATTGGTCGGGTGCATCTGGCATCAAATTCAAGCGTCTGGTTTAATGTCACTGTGCGGGCCGACAATGAGCCGATGACTATCGGTGAAAATACGAATATTCAGGATAATAGCGTGCTGCATTCCGATGTGGGTTTTCCACTTCAAATTGGCAGCGGTGTTACTGTTGGCCATATGGTGATGATCCACGGGTGCCAAATTGACGATGATACGTTAATTGGCATGGGGTCAACAATTTTGAATGGTGCAAAAATTGGTAAAAATTGCATTGTTGGCGCCAATAGTTTGGTGACAGAAGGCAAGGAATTTCCTGATGGTGTGCTGATTGTTGGGTCTCCGGCAAAAGTAAAGCGAGAGCTGACAGCACAGGAACTGGCAATGATTAAAATGTCGGCTTCGCATTATGCACAAAATGCCCAAACTTATGCTTCCACGCTTAAACAAGTAAAAAATCACTAGAGATTTAATGCGTTTATAGTTACTAGAGACGTAGTGCATATATAGGTAAATGTAGTTTTTAACCTATTGTGCAAGGCAAAACATATATTGAGTATACTTGTGAATAAAATGGATGATTTACACCATATCGGCTTGAAAGCCCGTGAAGAGATTGCGGGTAAAGTTGGCCGAATTTTGGCAAAAGACTCCAGCTCAACCGACCGGGAAGCAGCGCTTGAATTAGCGCAGCTATTGGTTGAAGATGCTGCGGTGTCAGTACGCGAGGCTCTGTCCCGTGAGTTGCAGCAATGTAGTTTTTTACCCAAGGATATTATCGAAAAAGTATCGCTGGATATTGAACAGGTTTCTGTACCCTTTCTGGTGGCTTCAAAAGCTGTGGACGATGAATTTCTTGAAGAGGTTGTCAGGAATTGTGGCGATATACCTCAGGAAGCCGTTGCCAGCCGCAATGGCATTTCTGAAGCTGTGAGCTATGCCATAGCGGATGTGGCGTGCCAAGTGGCTGTTGAAAACCTGGTACTAAATGACACCGCAGATTTATCAGAGCGTAGCCATACCAGGGTGATCGAACGTTTTCCCCAAGATCGCAGTTTATTGGAAAAACTGACGCAGAGATCAGATTTGCCAATTGACGTTGTTGAAAAACTTATTTTCAAAGTGTCGCAAGAGTTTGGTGAATATATTGCGGGGCGTTTTGAGCTAACATCTGACTATGCTTCCTATTTGGTTTCGCTCGCCAACCGGCATGTTTTTGTCCATACCCTTGAAGGGGCGTCCCTTCATGAAGTGGAAAATTACTTGAAACAGCTAAAGACGGCTGGCGGGTTGAACTCTGACTTGCTGTTAAATTTTTTACAAAATGGAAATGTACGGCTGTTTACATGCAGTATCGCAGTGTTGCTGGATACAGCTTATAAAGCTGTGGAAACTCATATTGCCAGTGGTGATAAGAAAATTCTGGCGCGTCTGCTTGAAGCATCAGGCTTTGCCAAGCCTGTTGTAGGTGTGTTGTTGATTGCCTACGAACGGCTCTTGCGCGGTTGATCCAGATGGTGCCGTGAGGGGGCTTTTGGTACCTTCTCAAACGGAACGCCTGTTTCTGCCCTCTTTAAAATATAGCGCCCTTTATAGTCCGACTGCATGGGCCATTGCTTTGCTACCGTACAGGCTTCACCTTTTATGCCTGTGTGTCTGTAAATGATACATGTCTTGATTTGATACAGGCATTCACCTGAAAATATGTATCATTTTGAAGCAGGGCTATTTAAGTGTCTGATATTATTTGATTTTATTTTTTGCATGAAGATTGCGAAATTACCAAGGTGTCTTAAAGTTTCCTTGCCTGAGGGCTTTAAGACCAAATAAAATTGTTCTAACAATCTTCTCATCCTTCTTGCCTGAGGGGTTGAGAGGTACCTGAAAAGGCGAATGGTCATCGATCATTCGCCTTTCTTCTTTGCTGTTCAGGGGCAATTATAATCGTTATGATACTTTGTTGAATAATCATAACGAGCAGGGCCAAATGCAGAAATCAGTCATTTACGATAACCGTTTTTTCCAAGGTTTTTTGACGCTATTTTGTAAGATTTTCATCTGGTTTACAGGCTGGAAGATAATTGGGCCTGAGCCCGCATGTCCCAAATATGTTGCACTGGTTGGCCCTCATACCAGCAACTGGGATTTCCCTATTTTTATGTCTGTGGTTGGCGTGTATAAAATGCATGTTAGTTTCCTTGGTAAATCGTCCTTATTTAAAGGGCCAATGGGACGGATGTTCTATTACTTGGGGGGCATTCCTGTAGAACGTAAAAGCGCAGCCAGAGGGGATGTGGTTCAGCAAGTAGTAAAAATATTTGATGAAAAAGAGCAGCTTATATTGGGCATTGCACCAGAAGGTACACGCTCAAAAGTGGATGGCTGGAAAACCGGCTTTTACCGTATCGCGCTGGATGCAGGGGTGCCTGTGGCATTGGCATTTATCGATGCCCGTAAAAAAGAGGTTGGTTTCGGACCACTTTTCTACCCTACCGGTGATATGGATGCTGATGTGAAAGAAATGCAGGCATTTTACAACAGCAAACAAGGCATTGTACCGCAAAATCAATGAATGGTTTCGAGTGGTTTCTGCGCGTCAGGAATGCCAATTTTTTAGGCTGTATCTACTTTTAGGGTGTATCTATTTTTAGGGTGTATCCGCTTTGATGAGGGCGTTCTGAAAATAGTTCTCACTCAAATAGCACGCCGGGGTTCATAATTGCCTTGGGGTCTAATGCCTTTTTGATAGCTTTCATGGCAGAAAGCGCTGCTGCATCTTTGGTGCGGGAAAGTTCTGCTTTTTTCATGCTGCCAATACCATGCTCTGCTGAAATAGAGCCTCCGTAGCGCGCCACAATGTCATGCACCATACGGTTCATGCTTTCCCAATTGTCGAGGAAGGCCGCTTTTTCCGCAGAGGCAGGCTGCATAATGTTGAAATGCAAATTGCCGTCGCCTAGGTGCCCAAAGGGTGTGGGCCTACAATCGGGGTAGGCCGTGGTGATTACAGCACAGGCTTCTTCCAAAAAGGCCGGTACTGCTGAAACTGGCACAGAAATGTCGTGCTTAATGCTGCCACCTTCATGCTTTTGGGCTTCTGACATGCTTTCCCGTAAGCGCCAGAAAGCGGCGGCTTGTGCGCTGGTTTGGGCAGCAGCACCATCCAAAATTAAGCCTGCGGTCATCGCCGTTTCAATCCAGCTATCCAGACTTTGTGAAAGGGCAGGGTCTGCTGTGCTGGTGGCCACTTCCAGCAAAATATACCAAGCATGTGATGCTTTGAGAGGCGACCGGCTAGCCGGGATGTGCTTAAGGACAAGCTCAAGCCCTATGTCGGGCATGATTTCAAATACAGAAACTCTGTCGCCTGTTACTGTCCGTGCTTGTTCGAGCAAAGCAAGGGCATTTTCCGGGCTCGAAACAGCTAGCCAAAAAGTGTGTTTTTGCTTTTCTGAGGGAAACAGCTTGAAGGTGGCCTGTGTGATAATACCCAAGGAGCCTTCGGCCCCGACAAGCAGTTCTTTAAGGGAATAGCCTGTGTTGTCTTTTCGAACGGATGTCAGGCCATTATATATTTCTCCGCTTGGAAGCACGGCCTCTATGCCCATTGTTAGATTTCGCACGGTGCCATACCGTACAACATGCACGCCGCCTGCATTGGTTGACACCACGCCGCCAACTGTACAGCTTCCTTCTGATGCCAATGATAGCGGGAAAAGCCTGTCTGCCGCTGCGGCTGCCTCTTGCAAGGCCGCCACTGTGCATCCTGCATCTGCTGTGATGGAATAGTCAGCAGCATCCACCTTGATGTTTTTATTCAGGCGTTTGGTGCTGAGTAAAATTTCATTATGCCCACTCAGGCCGGGCAAGCTGCCACCAACAAGGCCTGTATTGCCCCCTTGCGGTACAATCGCAATATCATGCGTGTTGCAATATTGAACAGCAGCAGCAACACCGGCAAGTGTGTCTGGTTTTAACAGAAGCTGTGTTTTACCAAAATATTTACCCCGCCATTCTTCCATGTGCGGGGCTATTTCGTTTGCATCGGTTGTTGCGCCTTTGGGGCCAAGCAAGGTGCAAAGGGCTTCAATATGGGACTGTGCAATCATTATAGGCCTCTCGGGGCAGCAGCACGCTTCAGTCTGTCATTAATAGCCAAGCCTATACCAAACTGGGGGATAGGCGCTACTGCGATTGTCGCGGTGCCTGCCGCATCTGCTTTTCTGAGAAGCGCAAACAGGTTTTGCGCGGCTTCGGCTAAGTTGCCACTGGCGCTTAGGGTAAAGTCACCTGTAATTTCGCCAAAGCCTATCAGCGTTTCTGTCGGCTCTTTGCTTGTGGCGTTCAGGCGCACAGCGGCGTTTGGTGCATAATGACTTTTAAGCTGCCCCGGTGCTGTTATTTGGGTTTCATCCCGGTCTAACACTGGCAGGCCCGTCGTTTCGCTAATTTCGTCTATGGTAATAGTACCGGGGCGCAGCAGGGTTATGTTGCTGCCTGCGATGCCAATGATTGTGCTTTCAATACCAATTGATGTTTCGCCACCGTCTAAAATAAGCGGGACTTTGCCGCCTAAACTTTCAACAACATCCGCCGCAGAAGTGGGGGATAATTTGCCAGATGCATTGGCACTGGGGGCCGCAATGGGCCGCCCTAATTCAGCAATAATACTCTTAGTGATGTCTGAGGCGGGGCAACGGACAGCAAGTGTTTGCAGCCCAGCAGATACGGTGGCGGGAATGGCATTATTTTCCCGCTGTGGCAGAACCAGTGTTAAAGGGCCGGGCCAGTATTTTTTCATTAATTTTTTTGCTATAGTATTCACCACGACATACTTGTCAGCCATGGCAATGGATGCGACGTGACATATAAGCGGATTGCCAACTGGACGCCCTTTTGTTGTATAAATTTGTTGCACCGCAGCATCAGATAGGGCATCTGCTGCGAGGCCGTAAACAGTTTCAGTGGGAAGGGCAACCAAATTTCCTGCAATTAATTGCTCGACAGCCTGATGAATTGCTCCATCTTCATTGGCAGAAACGATTTGAGAGACAATTGTTGTCATGCAGCAAACTCTATTTGATGGCTAAAGCACCAGTGAACCCCACCTTTATTCTATAGGGCGTTTTACTAGCTGATAAAACAGAGACTCTCTACAGGCAATATTTTATTGGGAAAAATATATTATGAGTATGTATCAAGCGCCAGTTGAAGAAATTACTTTTGTCCTTGAAACGATGGGCGGCATGGCAGAATGGACGAGCCTTCCGGGTTTCGATGAAGCGGGAGAAGACCTGGTTGCCGCAGTACTGGAAGAAGCCGGGAAGCTTGCCAGTGAAATAATTGCCCCCACCAATAAAATCGGTGATGAAACCCCCCCTCAATTAATTGAGGGCAATGTCAAAACACCGGATGCTTTTAAGCCTATGCATCAAGCCTTTGTTGAAGGGGGCTGGTCTACGCTGTCTGCTGATCCTGAATTTGATGGGCAAGGCCTGCCTACAACGCTTTCAGCGGCTGTGGGTGAAATGCAAATGTCAGCCAATATGGCCTATAGCCTTCTATCTTTGCTGACCACAGGGGCGATTGAGGCAATTAGCGCGCATGGTAGCGAGGATATTCGTCAAAAATATTTACCCAAAATGGTAACGACTGAATGGTCAGGGGCCATGAACCTAACGGAGCCGGGCGCTGGGTCTGATGTGGGCGCGCTTCGTGCCAAAGCGGACAAGCAAGCTGATGGCAGCTACCTGATAGCCGGGCAAAAGATTTTCATTACGTGGGGTGATCATGACCTTAGCGAAAATATCATTCATTTGGTATTGGCGCGCTTGCCTGATGGCCCTGCCGGCACCAAAGGCATTTCCATGTTTATTGTGCCTAAATATCATGTGAACGATGATGGCAGTCTTGGCGAGCGAAATGATGTGAAGGCCGTTAGCCTTGAGCATAAGCTTGGCATACATGCCAGCCCAACCTGCGTTATGTCTTTTGGAGATGAAGGCAAATGCGTTGGCTACCTTGTTGGTGAAGAAAATAAAGGCATGGCCAACATGTTTACAATGATGAACGCTGCCCGTTTGGGTGTTGGCTTGCAAAGTGTTGCCATTTCAGAGCGTGCCTACCAGCAAGCGGTGGGCTATGCGACTGAGCGGGTGCAATCAGCCGCTATTGGTGCAAAAACCCGTGAACCCGTCACTATTATTCATCACCCAGATGTACGCCGTATGTTGATGACGATGCGTGCCACAACAGAAGCCTCACGGGCCATTTTATACCGTAATCTATGGGCGCAAGACCGTGCTCATAAAGCCCCGGATGAGGCGGCTCGCTACCAAGCCCGTGGTGAAGCTGATTTGTTAACGCCTATTTCAAAAGCTTTCACTTCTGACATCAGTATTGAAGTTACCTCAATGGGTATACAAGTGCATGGGGGCATGGGATTTAGCGAAGAAACAGGCGCTGCCCAGCATTACCGCGATTGCCGTATCCTACCTATATATGAAGGAACCAACGGCATTCAGGCGCTTGATTTGGTCGGCCGGAAATTAGGTGCTGATGGGGGCGCGCACTGGAACGCCCTAATTAAGGAAATGCAAGATTTTACCGGGTCGATGACAGGGGCGCTTGCCTCAGAAAAAGCCATTCTTCAGGCTGGTGTTGATGCGGTTGCTAGCGCTGCTGCGCAGCTTGTGGACAATGGGTTTGACGCTATTGTGGACACGGCGGCAGCCGCCACGCCTTATTTACGCCTGTTTGGCACTGTTTTAGGCGGCTATTTGCTGGCAAAACAAGCTGCAGAAGCCGAGAGCCGACTTGCTACCAACACCGGTGACCCTGCTTTCCTTCGGGCTAAAATTGCCACAGCAAGATACTTATCGAACAATTGGTTCCATCCGCCACATCATTGCTGGGGCCCATTAAAGCAGGGGCTGACCGCTTGATGGACCTTGATATCGAAGATTTTGCTCGAAAATAACTCAACACTTGGATAAATGCCTACTATGACCGAAATAAATTCTGACGGACCAACAACAAAAACCGATACTGGTGAAGTCGTTGACCATAGGGCCCCCGGGCCTGTTGTTGAGCAAACTCTTGAGTATCCCTTCAAGGGCGTACCAGATGGTGAGCATGTTATTGAAGTTGCCAAAGGTATTTTTTGGGCACGTGTGCCGCTGCCTTGGTCCCTAGACCATATTAATGTGTATTTATTCGATGAAGGCGATAGCTGGAGCATTATTGATACCGGGACAAACGGTAAAAGGGCCCGTGCTACATGGGAAATGCTGGAAAAAACTATATTGGGAGGCAAGCCGATTAAGCATGTGGTAGCCACCCATATGCACCCAGATCATTTAGGCTTGGCTGGATGGCTTGTTAAGCGCCACAGCGCCGAATTTTCCATTACTGTTACTGAATATTTAATGGCGCAACATTTGTGGTTGGGAGCTAGTGATGTGGTTCCCGAGGTAGAAATTCAGCACATGTTGCGTATGGGCGTTAATCCTGATGTGCGCCCCATGATAGAAGCCGCTGGCTTTGGGCACTTTAAAAAAGGCGTCTATGAATTGCCGCCATGTTACACGCGGTTGGAAGATGGCAGTGATATCACTCTGGGAGGCCGAAAATGGCGAGTTATCATTGGCCGTGGACACTCTCCAGAACATGCTTGCCTGTTGTGTTTGGATGAGCCGTTGTTCATTGGGGGGGACCAAGTCCTGCCCGAAATAACATCGAATGTTTCAGTTTATGCGCGGGAGCCTATGGCCAACCCGCTGGCGCATTGGCTTTCAAGCTTGGAACGGCTAAAGGGTGTTAGTGGTGATCCGATGGTGTTACCGTCCCACGGGCCGGTGTTTAAAGGGCTTGGTACACGGCTTGAAGCCCTAATCGAGGGCCATTTGGTGAAGCTGGCGCGGTTGCATGGGTTTTGCTCGGAAGCTAAGACGCCTATTGAAACATTCCCTACGCTTTTCAGGCGCAAAGTTGAAGGTATGGACTTTTTCTTGGCAATTGGTGAAGCTGTTGCACACCTTCATTTGCTGGAATCTCTTGGCTTGCTGGAACGTTCTATGAAAGATGATGTTGTTAGGTTTAAAGCGGTTGGTGAGATTGCCGGGATGGACATTCTTGATAAAATTAGGCAAATGCCCGGTATCCCATTGAGGGCCTTATCTGATATAATGAACTAATGCTTTACGCGAGATCGCTCTAGGGCCTATATAGGCGGCGATTTACGTCGTTAAACCAAGCTTAGGGGACATCAGATGAGCGCCATTGCCACAGACCAACAGGATATTGCTGCTCTTAGCTTTGAAGAAGCAATGGCGGCACTTGAAGGCGTGGTGGCAAAGCTTGAATCTGGTAATGCACCGCTTGAACAATCGATTGACCTTTATACGCGTGGTACAAAGCTTAAAGCCCACTGCGAAGCTAAATTAAAAGACGCGCAGGCTAAAATTGAAAAAATCACTCTGAATGAAAACGGTGAAGCCGTAGGCACACAGCCATTTGATGTTGAATAGGGAAACTATTCGTGGATACTTTGGCCCTTAAGGATGCAATGGCTTCAACTGCTGAGGCCCTTGAGCGTGTTCTAAACCCCATTTTGGCGGTGCCAGATGGGCAGGAAGCCCGGCTTTATGAAGCCATGCGGCATTCAGTGTATGCGGGCGGCAAGCGTTTGCGGCCCTTTCTTGTATGCGCCAGTGCTGATTTATTCGGCGTTGAACGGCAATATTCGCTGCGGGTGGCTGCGGCCCTCGAATGTGTGCATTGCTATTCCCTTATCCATGATGATTTACCTGCCATGGATGATGATGACATGCGCCGGGGCAAGCCAACAGTTCATAAAGCATTTGATGACGCAACTGCGATACTAGCAGGCGATGCATTACTAACCATCGCCTTTGAAATACTGGCAAATGAAATAACGCACCCGGACCCCCGCGTGCGCTGCAAGCTTGTTGAGAAATTGGCGAAAGCGTCTGGCGGGCAGGGCATGGTTGGCGGCCAGATGATTGATTTAACGGCCTCGGACCATATGCTAGACGAGCGGGCTATTTTCCGCCTTCAAAATATGAAAACCGGGGCTTTAATATCTTTTGCCACTGAGGCTGGGGCTGTGTTGGCAAGCGCCAGCAAGGAAGCACATGCCTCACTGCAAGGGTATGCGCGCGATATCGGCCTTGCTTTTCAGATAGCAGATGATCTGCTGGACGTAGAAGGCAATGCAGATGAAATTGGCAAAGCTGTTGGTAAAGATGAAGACGCTGGAAAAGCCACGCTTATTGGTATTATGGGCGTGGAGCGTGCGCGACAACAGGCACAATTGTTAGCCGACCAAGCCATCGAGCATTTGGCCCCCTTTGATGATAAAGCATCGCTTTTACGTGCGGTGGCACATTTTGCTATAAATCGTCGCACATAAGGCTCAGTCTGTAGGATAAGACTGGACTAACCAGCTAAAATAGCGATAAGCCATACAAATAGAAGGCCGACCAGAGGATTTTTAGTTGATCGTACGCCCAGAAACACCGCTGTTGGATAAAGTTCCAACACCAAAAGAGCTTAGGGATTTGCCGAAAGCACAGCTTCGTCAGCTAGCAGATGAGCTGCGCGAAGAAGTGATTAGTGCGGCCTCTATTTCTGGTGGCCACTTTGGCGCAGGGCTGGGCGTAGTCGAGCTTACTGTGGCGCTGCATTATGTTTTTAATACACCAAATGACAAGATTATTTGGGATGTAGGGCACCAAGCCTATCCACATAAGATTTTAACAGGCCGCAGAGACGGTATTCGCGGTATTCGCCAAGGCGATGGCCTCGCGCCTTTTACCAAGCGTGCTGAAAGTGACTATGACCCCTTTGGGGCCGGGCATTCATCAACATCTATCAGTGCGGCGCTTGGTATGGCGGTGGCGAACAAGTTGGACGGCAAAGAAGGTCGGGCGATTGCCGTAATCGGCGACGGTGCCATGAGTGCGGGCATGGCCTATGAAGCCATGAATAATGCCAAACAGGCAGGTAACCGGCTGATTGTGATATTGAATGATAATGATATGTCGATCGCGCCTGCGGTTGGGGCTTTAAGCGCCTATCTGGCAAAAATCATCAGTTCAGAGACTTTTCTTAGCCTACGGGGCTTTGGTAAAAAAATTATCGAGATGCTGCCCCGGCCTTTGGCCGACAGGGCGCGCTTGTGGGAAGAAAGCGCCCGCGGTATGGCGCTGGGTGGCGGCACCTTATTTGACGAGCTTGGTTTTTATTATGTTGGGCCGATAGACGGCCACAATATGGACCACCTGTTGCCTGTGCTTGAAAATGTGCGGGACACAGAAGAAGGGCCTATCCTTGTTCATGTGGTGACAGAAAAAGGCAAAGGCCATCCGTTTCAAGAGCCGCAGTTGGAAAAATACCATGCTGTGCCGCAGTTTGACTTGCTGACAAAAGAACGCAAAAAATCAACGCCGAAAGCGCCAACTTTCACCAATGTATATGCAGAAGCGCTGATTGCAGAAGCCAAAGTGGACACTAAAATTGTTGCTATTACGGCGGCGATGCCGTCAGGCACGGGCATTGATAAATTTGCAAAAGAGTTTCCTGAGCGCAGCTTTGATGTGGGCATTGCAGAACAACATGCTGTTACCTTTGCTGCCGGGTTGGTTACGCAAGGCTACAAGCCATTTGTGACCATATATTCAACTTTCCTACAGCGGGCGTATGACCAGATTGTGCATGACGTTGCTGTGCAAAACCTGCCTGTGCGCTTTGCCATTGACCGCGCTGGTCTTGTGGGGGCAGATGGCCCTACGCACGCGGGTTCGTTTGATATTGGCTATTTATGCAGCCTGCCGAACTTTGTGGTTATGGCTGCCGCGGATGAAGCTGAAATGATGCATATGGTGGCAACGGCAGCTTCCATTGAGGACAGGCCTTCTGCGGTACGTTATCCGCGCGGTGAGGGCTCTGGTGTCGCATATCCTGCCAAAGGGGATGTGCTGGAAATTGGTAAAGGCCGTATTGTTAAAGAAGGCACTACAGTTGCTATCGTATCCCTTGGAGCACGGCTTGGGGAAGCGCTGAAAGCTGCGGAGGAACTAGAAAGCCGTGGGCTTTCAACCACCGTTGCTGATGCGCGCTTTGCAAAGCCTGTTGACGAGAAAATGCTGAAAGATTTGGCTGCAACACATGATCTGCTGATCACTATTGAAGAAGGCGCTATTGGCGGCTTTGGTGCTCATGTAATGGATTATCTGGCGGGTGAAGGCATTCTTGACGGTGCATTAAAAGTGCGTGCGCTTAAATTACCAGATGTGTTTCAGGACCATGATAAGCCTGAAAAAATGTATGAGGATGCCGGGCTGAATGCTTCCGGTATTGTCTCCGCTGTTTTAAAAGCGCTGGGGCGCAATGATTTAGGCCAATCCGTAGCGAATTAAACGACTGCGTGAACTGAAAGTGGCCATCATGGCAGCAAAAATTCGTGCAGATGTGGCGCTTGTAGACCGCGGCCTTGTAGAAAGCCGTACGCGGGCGCAAGCGCTTATTATGGCTGGTATTGTTTTCTCCGGCGAAGCCAAAGTTACCAAAGCAGGGCAGCAAATCAAAATAGACCAGCCCTTAGAGGTGCGCGGTAAAGACCATAATTGGGTTAGCCGTGGTGGCCTAAAGCTTGAAAAAGGCCTTAAGGAATTTGGCGTGGACCCAACTGGCTTTACCGCTATTGATGTGGGTTCTTCTACGGGTGGCTTTACGGATGTGTTGCTGCAGGGCGGGGCAGAGCATGTTTTTGCGGTGGACGTGGGCCGCGCCCAGCTTGCATGGAAACTGCGTAATGATGACCGTGTTACTGTGCTTGAAAAAACCAATGCACGCTATTTAACAGATGTTGAAATTACCTGCCCAGTGGACATAGTGGTGTGTGATGCAAGCTTTATCTCGTTGCGTACAGTGCTTTCCGCTGCAATGAATTTTGTTAAAGATAACGGTAGGTTAATAGCTTTAATTAAACCACAATTTGAAGTGGGAAAAGGCAATGTCGGTAAAGGCGGTGTGGTGCGTGACCCTGCATTGCACCAAGCTGTGTGCGATGATATTGAAGCGTGGCTAAACGCTATGCCGGGGTGGCAGGCGAAGGGTATTACCGAAAGCCCTATTAAAGGGCCTGAAGGTAATATCGAGTTTTTAATTTACGGAATAAAATCCGGTGTAGAGAGTGCTGAGGCGTGCGATGTTGAGACAAATTGATGTGAAAATCACAGCGCTTGGCGCACTGGGTGACGGCGTGGGTGAGCATGAAGGCGTGCCTGTTTTTGTGCCCGGCGCTGCACCGGGGGACCTTGTTTCTGTTGATGTTGATGCGCCAAAGAAAAATGGCCTTTACGGCACTCTGCGTAAAATTATAGAGCCGGGCGATGCGCGCCGTGAGCCTGCCTGCACAGTTTTTCATAAATGTGGTGGCTGCCAGTTGCAGTATTTGGCTGATAAGCCGTACGAAAATTGGCTTACAAGCCGTACAGAGGCTGCGTTGGCGCAGCAAGGGCTTGGGGATGTGGCTGTTGCTGAACCTGTTATCACTGCACCAAAATCACGCCGACGCGTGGCTTTTAAAGCGCTGAAAGCAGGAAAATCCCTTGTTCTTGGTTTTAGCAAAAAACAAAGCCATCAGATTGTGGATGTGACGGACTGCCCCATCACCCGCACGGAAATAACCGACCTTATTGCGCCGTTACGCTCGGTTCTCACCGCAATTTTACCAAATCGCAAGCAGGCGGAACTGCATCTTACAGTGACAGCCTCTGGCATTGACTTGCTTATTGATGCACCTATGGAACTAGATTTAGCGGCCCGTGAAGCGCTTGTGGACTTTGCCAATGAACAGGACATTGCAGCCATCCATTGGCGGGACCAAGGCTTTTTAGACCCTGTTATCATCCGCAGAACGCCTATGATGGACCTTTCAGGCATTAGGGTGCCATTGGCACCTGCTGCCTTCATTCAGGCGACTGACGAGGGCGAAACCGCGCTGGTGAGGGAAGTTGTGGCAGCTTGTAAGGGTGCAAAACGTGTGGTTGACCTGTTTGCAGGCATTGGTACTTTCACATTCCCTCTGGCGCAAAACCACCAAGTGTTAGCGGTAGAAGGCGCAAAAACCGCCCTTGAAGCCTTGCAGGGTGGTGCAAATTTCGCCTCAGGGCTTAAGCAAATAATCGCCAAGCACCGGGACCTGTACCGCAGGCCAATGACCGCAAAGGAGCTGTCTGCCTTTGATGCTGTGGTGTTTGACCCACCGCGGGCGGGCGCAAAAGAACAAGCGCTTGAGCTGGCGCAGTCTGACGTGAGCACAATTGTGGCTGTTAGCTGTAACCCCAACACCTTTGGGCGGGATGCTCGCATTTTGGCTGACGGTGGCTATAACTTGAAACGGGTTGTGCCCATAGATCAATTCCTATGGTCCCCGCATATTGAGCTCGTTGGTGTGTTTGAAAAATAGGCTCTAAAGCCTGCTGTCTTACTTCTACAACTTTTACCCGCACTGGGCGCGGTGTAGCATTAGGTGGTCGGCAAGCACGGCGGCCATCATGGCTTCGGCGATTGGGACAGCGCGGATGCCCACACAGGGGTCGTGGCGACCTTTGGTGAGGATATCTATGTTCTCACCTTCAAGGGTTACACTTTTGCGCGGTGTCAGGATCGAGCTGGTGGGTTTAACAGCAAAGCGAGCCACAATGGGTTGGCCTGTTGAAATGCCGCCTAATATGCCGCCTGCGTGGTTGGATAGAAAATCTGGTTTTCCGTCAGGGCCAGCACGCATTTCGTCGGCATTTTCCTCACCACTGAGGGATGCAGCATCAAAGCCATTGCCAATTTCTACGCCTTTAACAGCATTAATGGTCATCATGGCGACAGCTAGGTCCCCATCAAGCTTGCTGTATATAGGCGCGCCCCAACCGGCAGGAACGCCTGTTGCTTGCACTTCAATTACAGCGCCAATAGAACTGCCAGCTTTGCGGATAGCATCCAGCTCAGTTGCCCATTCTTCTGCTGTTTGTGCATCAGGGCAAAAGAAAGGGTTTTTACGGGTTTCAGCCCAGTCGAGCCGGTCCCTGTCGATTTTATGAGACCCCATTTGTACCATGCCAGCGGTAATTTTAATCGTATCCCCCAATATTTTGCGGGCGACAGCGCCTGCGGCCACTCTTGCCGCTGTTTCACGCGCACTGGAGCGGCCTCCCCCGCGATAGTCACGGATGCCATATTTGGACATATAGGTGTAGTCTGCGTGGCCGGGGCGAAAGCTTTGGGCAATGTCGCCATAGTCTTTTGACCGCTGGTCGGTATTTTCGATCATCAACTGGATGGGCGTGCCTGTTGTTTTACCTTCAAACACACCAGAGAGTATTTTAACCGCGTCAGGCTCTTTGCGCTGAGTGGTATATTTGCTTTGGCCGGGTTTTACGCTCGTCCAAATACTTTTGGATATCTGCTTCACACAGGTCTAATAGGGGCGGCACACCGTCAAGGGTGCAACCAAGGGCAGGGCCGTGGCTTTCCCCCCATGTGGTGAAACGGAATAATTTCCCAAAAGTATTATACGACATAAGTTTTAATCCAGAAGGCCGATATATTGTTTCATATGGTCTTCGTTATTAATCATGCAGGTGGTGTTAAAGCCAGCATCAACATAATGCACTTCGCCTGTAACACCGCTTGAAAGGTTTGATAGAAGGTAAATGCCTGAACCAGCAACATCATCCATCGTGATGTTGCGGCGTAAGGGGGCGTTGGCCTCGGTATATTTTAGAAGGGTACGGAA
>JAESQS010000208.1 GCA_016765035.1 Kordiimonadaceae bacterium
CGTCATGTGGTCGGAGCATTGCTCGTATAAATCCTCCCGCTTTCACCTGAAGCAACTCCCAACAGAAGGCGCATGTGTTATTCAGGGCCCCGGTGAAAACGCCGGTGTTATTGATATTGGCGATGGCCAAGCAGCTATCTTCAAAATGGAAAGCCACAACCACCCTAGCTACATCGAGCCATACCAAGGTGCGGCTACAGGTGTTGGCGGCATATTGCGGGATGTGTTCACAATGGGCGCGCGCCCTGTGGCCAATATGAATGCCCTACGCTTCGGCGAGCCTGACCACCCTAAAACACGCCACTTAGTAAATGGTGTTGTTGCAGGCGTTGGTGGCTACGGCAATTGCGTTGGCGTGCCAACAGTGGGCGGCGAAACCAATTTCGACCCCTCTTATAATGGCAACATCTTGGTCAATGCCATGACAGTGGGCCTCGCAGATCAAGATAAAATCTTTTACTGTGCTGCTGCTGGCATTGGGAACCCTGTTGTCTATGTGGGGTCAAAAACCGGTCGCGACGGTATCCACGGCGCAACAATGGCCTCTACTGAGTTTACCGAAGACAGCGAAGCCAAGCGCCCAACCGTACAAGTTGGTGACCCATTCACTGAAAAACTACTGATTGAAGCCTGCCTAGAGCTGATGAATACAGATGCGATCATCGCTATTCAGGACATGGGGGCAGCGGGCCTTACATCCTCAAGTGTTGAGATGGCCTCTAAAGGCGGTGTTGGCTTTGAGCTAAACTTGGACAATGTGCCTCAGCGCGAAACAAACATGACACCCTACGAAATGTGCCTGTCTGAAAGTCAGGAACGTATGCTTATGGTGCTCAAGCCCGGTCGTGAAGACATGGCAAAAGCCATCTTTGAGAAATGGGAACTTGATTTTGCTGTCATCGGCGAGATTACCGACACAGGTAAACTTACGCTGACATTCGGCGGTGAAGTTGTGGGCGACATGCCCATCAACAGCCTTGTTGAAGATGCACCAGAATATGAACGCCCGTACGAGTTCAAAGAAAAACGCGACATTGTTGATGTGGATGCCCCGGCAGATCTCAACAAAGCGGTGATGGACCTGATCGGCAGCCAGCACCTCTGCTCACGCCGCTGGATATGGGAACAGTATGACAGCATGGTACTGGCAGATACTATCCAGCGCCCCGGTGGGGATGCGGCTGTTGTGCGTATACACGGGACAGAGAAAGCATTAGCAATCTCAACTGACGTAACACCCCGCTATTGTTATGCAGACCCTGAGCAAGGCGGCCGTCAGGCTGTTGCTGAAACATGGCGCAACATTACCGCCGTTGGTGCAAAACCACTGGCGATTACCAATTGTCTCAATTTCGGTAACCCGGAACGCACAGACATCATGGGCCAATTTGTTGGCTGCCTGAAAGGCATGGGCGATGCGTGCCGCGCGCTTGATTACCCCATCGTGTCAGGTAACGTATCCCTTTACAATGAAACCAATGGCTCCGGCATTTTACCAACCCCAGCCATTGGCGGTGTTGGTGTGATGGCCGACAGTGAAAAAATGGCAACTATCGCCTTCAAAGGCGCAGAACAAACTATCCTGCTTATTGGTGAAACCAAAAACGAGCTGGGCGCAAGCCTCTACCAAAACCAGCTTATTGGGGAAGCTTCGAAGGAAATTGGGGCACCACCCTTTGTTGATTTAAACATTGAGCGCCGCAACGGTGATTTCATTCGTCTTCTTATTGAAAACGAGCAAATCAGCACCTGCCATGACCTATCTGACGGTGGCCTTATTGCTGGCCTCGCTGATATGGCAATGGCTGGCAGCATTGGCGCATCAGTGAAAGTTGAGGCAGACTTACCGCTGCATGTCAGCTTATTCAGTGAAAGCCAAGCCCGCTATTTGGTAGCTGCTGATGCAGAGATGGCAGAGACAGTCCGCAAGGAAGCCAAAGATGCAGGCATTCCGGTTGCTGTGCTTGGCACAACTGGCGGTGATAGGCTGACAGTGAACGATGGCAAAGTTGATATCGCCCTCGCCACCCTTACAGAGGCACACGAAGGCTGGCTGCCAAGCTATATGGCAGGCGACAGCTAAAAAAGCAGGTATAGTCGAAGCTAAAAAAAGGCGCTCATTTGAGCGCCTTTTCACGTTTGTGTGAATATTAAAACTAGGAGTTCCCTTCCCCCATAACTTGCGTCAGAGTCTCCACCGAAGACTGAAAAGACTAATAGTTCAGGGCTTTATCACTAAAGTTTAACTGAACAGATGCGTTTTACTTCTATTTTTGAAAAACCATATATGACACAGGATATTTGAAATGAAATTACGGCATTTAGCATTAGGCGCAGCGATTACAGTTGCCTTTACAAGCCAGATCACCGCGCTCGACACCAACATGGCAGCGGCTATAAACAGCCCAGACCGACCCGCAAGTGAAACCGTCCGGGATGCAAAGCGTAAACCGGGAGAAGTTCTTTCGTTTCTTGGTATCAAGCAAGGGATGCATGTAGCGGATCTACTGGGCGGCAGTGGGTATTATACGGACATATTAAGCCGCGTTGTAGGCGATGACGGCCATGTCGTAAATTATATAAACTATTATGTGCGGGGCCGTTTCCCCGATACCTTTGGCAAAGGCGGCATGTTAGAAAAGCGCCAACAAACAGAGCAGTGGAAAAAGAACGTGTCTGTTAAATATGGCGACATGGGCGCCTTTAGCGCAGAAAGCCCATTGGATGCCGCCATTATGGTGATGTTTTATCATGATACAGTATGGCAAGGCACCGAGCGCGATAAAATGAACCAAGCCGTATTTAAAGCGTTAAAGCCCGGTGGTATTTATGGCATTCTTGACCATTCCAGCCTTGAAGGCGCAGGAACAACAGGCGTAAAAACCCTGCACCGCATTGAAAAATCAGTCGTTATCAAGGAAATAGAGGCCGCAGGGTTCAAGCTTGTTGCTGAATCCCACCTGCTGTCACACCCTGAGGACACGCGCGACTATAATGTTTTTCGCGATTACCAAACAAACCGCGATAGCACAGACAGGTTTTTGCTAAAATTTCAAAAGCCTGAATAACGTCCACATTCTGCTCTGCCTTCCTGTCGAGCGATATCAGATTTTAATACACATCATCGGCCCACGCCCCCTACCCAACCACCCCACAGTATATCCTAGCGGGTGGTTGAGTAAGGGGCCGTGGGCCGGTGATGTCTCTAATTAGCTATAGATACCGGCTCCAATGCCGCTATCTATAGGTATGGCGGCGGGCCTTCCCTCCTAGAGAGAATCTGGTTTACTCACCCAAAATCAGCATCGCATTCCAGTTCGGCACAGCGCAGCAAACGGCTGGTTTCTACAGCCGCTTGGCGGTGCTTCATAACTACTTGGTAATCAGGGTCTGTAATCATTTCAAGAAACGCACTGGCTGTAGGGTAACGCGCTATAAAAGCAAGGTCCCATGCTTCTTCCTGCGGGCCAATAAGCATCACTTGCGGTTCGCCGCGCCAGATGATCCTGCCGCCAGCACGCTGAAAAAAAGGCCCACTTTTAAGGCTATAAGTCGAGTAAGCCTCAGCGCCGGTTGTTTCAGTGCCATCAGCATATACTACGTTTTTGCGCAATTTAACCAAGTTAAGCATGTTCACTGGCTGGTCGCAGGGCAACTCTTTAAAAGCATTAAACTGATCGCGTTCCGGGTCTATGTAAGGCATGTATCAATCCAATCTATCATTGTTTTAACTACACCGTCAGGGCGGCGTACCCATTCAAAGTGGCCAATATATTGGCCTTGTTCTTTCTCTGTAAGATGCACGAGCGTTACGTCTGCTCCTGCCATAGTTTGATGCGGTTTCTTCAACGCAGAAACGCTGGAAAACCTATCGTCTTCAAGCGAAATAGACAAGAGCGGCCCAGTATAGGATGCCATTCGAGCCTCCGTGCCAGTGGCCCCGCCAAAATCATAGTTGTTACAGGTAGCCCAATCCCGCCAGTCCATCATAAGTGGCCAATATTCATTCGCACCGAAGCCAAATTTGTGACCGGGATAATAGCTCATAAATTTGGATAATAGGGGCAGTAATGCGCATAAAAAACGCAGGCCATACGCTCTTCTTGTTTCAAAAAACCTATAATAAGGGAAGACGCAAGCTAGCTGCACAATACCCGCTACCTCATCAGGGCGTTCGGCGGCAACCATTGCACTAAAATGGGCGCCCAAGCTATGACCCCCGATAAAAAATGGCTTATCTGGGTAGTGCTGTTTCACCCAGTCCAACACGAGGGGAATATCAGTTTCCAGATAATCACGAAAGCCAGCCTGATACCCTTTGCCGGGGCGGTAGGGACTTTCGCCGTGGCCCCGCTGTTCAAATAGGATTGTAGTGATGCCTTGGCTGGCCAGCCTTTCAGCCATGCCTTTATATAACCGGGCCTGCACCCCCAGCGCTGGCATCATCATAAAAACAGCCTTTGTGGTATCTGCTGCTTTATAGGGGGCAATAGGCACAATAGTGCCGTCTGCCGCCGCTAATTTTTGCCAAGTTCCCATCGTGCCTTTCGCCTACACCAATTTACAAAGTTTGGCATTACGGTTTTGCCCCTATGCGGTGCTGTATAATTAGCTAGCCTGTTTATGCAGGCCTTCAAGAACAGAAAGAAATAGCTGTGTTTTTTTGGTCCAGCTATTAGCCCTAGCGTGCTGTAGAGCCGCCGCTGCTAACTTTGTACGCAAGGGTGTATCCTGTAATAAACGGATTATAGCTGCTGCGATTTGCTCCACATCGTTGCCATCCAGCAGCAACCCGGTTACACCGTCAACCACAGCTTCTGTGGTGCCGCCCGCCTTACCGCCGAGCGACGTAACGCCCATCGCCGCCGCCTCCAGTATCACCAAGCCAAATCCTTCTGTGTCGCCATCCGGCAACGTGCGATTAGGCATAACAAACAAGTCTGCCGCCCCGTAAACAGAGGGCAGCGCCTCAGCATCGACCCAGCCAAGCATCGTCACAGAGCCAAAGAGCTGTTCCCGCTTAAGGGTGTCCTTCAATGCTTGTTCAAGTGGCCCTTCGCCCCCAATGACCAATTTGGCCTCCGGCATTTCAGCAAGCACAAGCGGCCATGCGGATAAAAGCCTGTCAAACCCCTTGCGCGCCACCAACCGCCCGAAGGCAAAAATATAGCCTTCAGCAGGCAGCCCCAAAGAGCCGATGACATCTGGATTTACCGTCCCGTTAAACCGGGCAGAATCAACACCATTTGGAATGAGTTTAATTTTATTTTCCGCTACAGCGTATTTTGAATGCACAAGGTCCGCTGTAAAATTGCTAACAGCGACAATGACATCCGCCGCCTGTAACGCACTACGTCGCCTGCGATCAGCTCTGGAGGAATAGGCTTTTTGCGAAACTTCTTCCCCGTGCACATACACTAGTGTTTTTACCGGGCGTAAACGCTGAACCGCCGCACCAAGCCAACCAAGGGAATCTAACGACCCGACACAGAGAGTATCTGCGCCAATTTCATCAATTTTCTGTACTACCTGCCGCAACAGGTTTTTGTTAAACTGCCAATCGCTATACGCATGGACAACAGCATGGGCGACATTAGAGGCCTGCCCTCCATTGGTGGGGCGCAGCGCAGGTAAACGGTGAATTGCGTAGGGGGCCTTGGCATCAAATGCCTGCCAATCAGCCACTTCCTTACCATCCACATAGTTGGTAGATGCAGTGAGCACTTCAATAACCCCATCAGCCTCAGCGGCAAGGGCGTCATAAACAGTAAGCGCCCCCCCACATAGCGGGAAATAATGCGGTGTAACCAACAAGCATTTCACCTTATGCCCCATACGGCTCATGCCCCAACCAACAGCAGGTGCGGGATTGCTCTGACAAATAGTGCTTCAAGGCAGCAGGCTCCGGCCTAGCAAATACACATAATAGCCCAGCCACTTAAAAGAAAACTGGCTTAATAGCGCCATACCAGCAAAGCGGGCGGCATTTTTATGCTGTTTTTGGGCAGCTAGCTGCACGGCCATATGCTTGAGCGTGTAGCCCTGCCCTGCTTTTGCCTCGCGCCTCACTTCAACCGACTGAGCGCTTATCATCAGTTTGGTAAAAAGTGTTAGTTGATATTGTAGCTTGACCATCCCCTGAAGTGCGGTGGACATATTGTCCGCTTTAGCAGGGTTTGGCACATGATGCTTTGACACATACATATCTGTAAACAAGGCGTGGTCAACAGCATCAACGGCCCGTAGATAAAATTCCCGATCACACTCATAGCGCAGATTTTCATCAAAACCACCAACTGCTAGAAAATGCGCTCGTCGAATGATAAAAACATTCACTTGAGCAAAAACCCCGTTCGCAACAAGGTCAGCCCGTTGGCAGTAATATACATTTGGCATTTTTGCTTTTGTTTTAACGAGGGCGTTCAAGTTTTTTTCCAGCCAAATCGGAGCTGAAAGCTGTTTACCGTCCAACCATGCTTCTTGCAAACTGCAATATATAGCAACATCCTGATCTTCAGCCTTAAACGCAGCCAAGCAGCGTGCAAGATGCTTATTATCAATCCAATAGTCATCATCATCCAGGAAACCAATGAATGTACCCGTGGCATTCAAGACACCTTGATTGATAGCATAGCTTTGTCCATGCCCATTAAGGGATTGAATTAGATAGAAAAATTTAACTTTTCCAGAATATTTTTCTTCCAGCTTTTTATAATCTTCAAGATACGCCGCTGCGCTACCATCATTCACCACCACAACTTCTAACGAAACATCTTGTTGTGACAGCACAGATTTAAGCGCTGCCTCAAACATAACTGGCCGGTTCCGTGTGGTGATAATAATGGAAAAGTCAGGTGTAGGCATGACAATCACTCTTTAATCCTATGGACCCAAACATCTTCCATATTCCTATTTTTTTTATCAAATCCACAGAAATCCATGATGGCATGTTTTCCGTCTTCTGTGTTTAGCTCTTCAAGGCTAAAAATCTGAAATACATCTGGGAATTTTTCCTGATATTTTTCTGCCTCGGCATAATAATAATCGTAATATTTCCCAATGGCCTCTTCCATGCTATCTGCCTCAAAACTAGGGAAGCATTTGTCCCACACAGCATCTGGCAGCCAACGGCTGCCATCATGGTCCATCCAAAAGTTTTTACTTTTGTAAAAGGGAATGCGCTGGATAAAGGATGAAAATCTATCCGCCAACCATTTAGAGGTCCAGCGACGTATGGCTGCTTTTTTCTGCCAGCTTTTAATAGTTGCTGATCTGTCCCGTTTTAAGCACACAAACCTAACTTTATCACTGGTCGCTATAATATCCTCTACATAGGTCAGGTAATAAAAAGCGATATCACCAATATGGGATACTTTCGGCATCGCGCAAAGCTTGTCGTAGCTCGCAACCGTGGGCGTACGGCCCAAATCTGCGGTAAGGAAGGATGGGTCTCCCCCATCCAGAATGGCTCCAAACTCTTTTATTGTGTTCAGCACAGGGGCTGGCGTGTCGGAAAAACGCATGGAGCTTGGGTTCATCTCATGTAAAATGATAGTTTCCGGCTGCAAGCCAAGCAAGCCAGCAAGCGATGTTGTGCCGCTACGGCCAGTTCCTAATCCGATAATAATCATGTGTCAGCCACGCCTGTTATCATGCCCCCAGAGGTATTCGAGGCATTGGGAGCATTAGGAGCATTTTGGGCAGAAACCCTGTTGTAAACTTCTGTTACAGACATAAATTCCCCGCCCAATTCCTGCTGGAAAAAGATAAGTACCTCTCTAAGGTTGTCAAGCAGTGCTTTTAAATCATCTTTTGATTGTACATAGGGCGTA
>JAESQS010000021.1 GCA_016765035.1 Kordiimonadaceae bacterium
CACAGTGTATCCTAGCGGGTGGTTGGGTAGGGGGAGTGGGCCGGTGATGCATAGTAAACCGGAAATGCTCTAGAAACAATACCTCCCCTTAAAAGCGCTTACCCAATACAGTGACTGGCTGCACCTCAAAGCCAAGGGCATCATAGAAACCATTCGCTGCGGCATTGTCTTCACGCACCATGAGCTGAACCTTGGGCGCACCTTTCTCCTTCAACCATTTTTCGGCCGCTGCCATCATGGCTTTACCAAGCCCCTTGCGGCGAAACTGCTCTGCTACTGCCAGATAATACACCCAGCCCCGGTGCCCTTCAAAACCGACCATGATGGACGCCGCTAGGATGCCCTCAATAAAACCCAACAAGATAACAGAGCTGTCCTGAGAGCGACGTGCCAGTGCAATATCAGCCTCGGCATCATTCCAAGGCCGTATCAAAAGTGCGGCGCGCCATAGTTCAACCACTGCGCATTCGTCACCGTCCCTGATTTCGCGGATTTGCATAGGCTCTATCTACCCCCAATAATACACAGCGAATTAGTCGCTATATGTCTACCGTTTCATAGGCTTGGCTTTGCCGGTTGTTCACTGGCTGGCCCAATGTCTCCAATGACGGTGTGATATATTCGTCTGAGCCTGAAATGCGGTTTTTAGTATCTACATGAATTGCACGGGAAATTCTGCCTGGCAAGGCCTCAGCAGGCACGAGTTCATAGGCCATAATGATGGCTAAATCACCTTTGCTAAATTGGTGCGCGGCAGCCCCATTCAGGCAAATAGTACCTGAATTTTCATCCCCTTCAATGGCATATGTCGTAATGCGCTCGCCATTGGTAATATTCACCACGTCTACTTCTGTGTTTGGCAGTATGCCTGATGCCCGCAGCAAGGCGGGGTCAATAGTAACAGAACCAACATAATCCAGCTCGGCCCCTGTAACCGTTACCCGGTGTAATTTACCATACATAAACCGGCGCAATGCACCATCAAGACAAGGCTTACTCACAATATCAACCCTTTACGCTTTGGGTGTCTGCCACCCCATACATTAGACTTATCGGTTTTATTTGCATCAACCGGATACGCTCTAGCACATATCCATCTTAGTTAGATCCTATCCACCCACGCCTCCTACCCAACCACCCCACAGTATATCCTAGCGGGTGGTGAGGGGGCATGGGTGGATAGGCATATTAAACCGACAACGCTCTAGCGCGGATATGGGCCGCCCTGCCCTAAAGGTCAAGGAAAAGACACGCCAAAAGCGGAATTTCATCAGTTTAAGAAAGCCGGATTTAACCCTAAAACACTTATTGCGGGTTCACACGGCGGATCATTTGCACAGTCGCCATACGTGTCCAATTTTGGCCGCCATCAGTGGACATATCCACATTTAGCGCTCGCATAGTGTCCCCTAGGATTTTCCATTCAAAACGTTGCAGCTCTGAGCCATTGTCCTCTGGGGCATGGCCCACAAAACGCATACCATCTATGAAGCGCCTACCGCGAAAGCTATTGATCACCGTACCCGCATCATCAAACCATGTTTGGCGCCAGTTGCGGGCCTCTTTATCGTAACTGTTAATGGCAAAGCCCGCTAGGCCATTGCGGCCCGTTAAGGCTTGGTAAAAATCACCCCAATTCTCATAGGAAACATAATCAAAAGAAACACAGCCCCCCAGTGCAGGCCGGTGGATGCTATAACCACCCGGCCTCCATTTACCGTCTACCAGTACTTTTAAGTCCCATTCACCATGCATAAAATCGAATTCGTGAAAGTCTTTCAGGTTACAGCTTGGGCTTTGATATGGTGCTATACCCAACAGTTCTTCAGGCGTAACAGACTGGCCAAATACCGGGCCTGAGCTAATGTTGGAAAGGAACATCGTTCCAATAACACCTAAAGGTAGCAGGTATTTTATCATGTCTTCACCCTTCTGTTTTACCCGTCTTAAGCAGCAATTTTCTTTGGTCTGAAATGCCAATTTATACCGCATCATCAAATGCTTCGTGGTTTCGTGCCACACAAATTCTATAGCGTAACCCATGCGCCGCAGGCACTGTGAAGAGAACATAAGCCCCAAACCCATACTGAACAATCGCAAGAAGCACAGTCGAATTTAAAAAGGCAGCAATCAGAGTTGGAATAATAACAAAGGCGTATAGAATTATCAGCACAACAGCAAAATCAACAGTATGCGGATGCTCCAGCCCTTCCTGATCGTCACCAACGGCTGTTTGTGTAAGGTTTGCGGAAAAAAGAGAATATACAAAACAGGAAATAACTGAAGTACTCAAAGAGTAAAGAAAAGTATCCTTAACCAGGCGAACAGTATCACCTTCCATCGCCGTTTGCATTTGGTCACCAAAGCTTGGGACCAACCCCAGGGTATTCAGTACAAAAGTCAAAACAGTAGAAATGAGACCTATCAACAACCCAATTAATAAAAATTTTAGCGTGTTGATAAAAGCAGCTTGTGCAGCTTTTTTAAAGCTTGAGAATTTGGCACCCTCTACACCAAAAGCTGCTAACCGAACCCAATAGTTAAAGACATGTACCATCCCAGCTATTATAACGACGATTAGTAAAAAGTAACCCAACGCTAGAGGCCAAAGCCCTGTCATAGCGGCGTAATCACCTGATGAAACCAGCTCTGGCAACCTTTTAAGTGCTTGCACATCGACGACCCCTAAAAACATAATCCCCATCATGATAATAACGCCTGCAAATATGCTAACAAACAAAAGGCCAAATGCTTTTGCTATGTTCAGCAAATTTGAAAAAGGCATTAGTAATGCAGCTTTACTCACCTGCGAAATTGGAAATTGATCAACCAAAACTAACTCCCCCAAAGAGAATCTAAAAAGGTACGTTAACTATGGTCTGTTGTTTTTAAAAGTATAATTTTAGGTAATTAAGAGGCTGCAACAGGCCTCACACCCTTCAAATTTTACGCACAGCACCCATACTTGCAGAAGTTGTCATGGACGCATAAGCCCGCAGCGCCATTGTTATTTTACGCGGGCGTTCCTCTACTGGTTGCCATGCATCCTTGCCTTTTGCATCCATCGCAGTGCGGCGTTCAGCCAGTATTTCATCAGAAACCCGCACATTATTGGTACGGTTCGGGATGTCGATATCAATCATATCGCCTTCTTCCACAAGTCCAATCGCACCGCCCTCTGCCGCTTCTGGGCTGGCATGGCCAATGGACAAACCACTGGTGCCGCCAGAGAAGCGCCCATCCGTTAATAGCGCGCATTCTTTGCCTAAACCCATGGATTTAAGATAACTGGTCGGATACAGCATTTCCTGCATACCCGGCCCGCCTCGTGGCCCTTCATAACGAATGATAACAACATCGCCCGCAACCACTTCATTGGCAAGGATGGCTGCAACTGACGCGTCTTGGCTTTCAAACACGCATGCTTTGCCTGAGAATTTTAAAATGCTTTCATCAACACCAGCCGTTTTCACAATACAGCCATCTACAGCAATATTGCCAAACAGCACTGCAAGGCCACCATCTTGGCTATAGGCATGTTCTTTGGAGCGAATACAGCCGCCTTCACGGTCCAAGTCTAAGGCCTTGTAGCGCTTGCTTTGGCTGAAAGCCTCTGTAGTGCGTACACCGCCGGGGGCCGCCAGAAAGAAGTTATGCAATTCAGCGTCATTGCTGGTTTTCACATCAAAGCGCTTAATAGCCTGCCCAATTGTTTCCGTATGGACTGTTTTACAGTCCTGATTAATAAGCCCAGCCCGGTCAAGTTCACCAAGAATGCCAAAAACACCGCCTGCCCTATGCACATCTTGGATATGATAGTCATTACTGGCGGGTGCTACTTTACAAATACTAGGCACCAGGCGCGACATGCGGTCAATATCGGCCATAGTGAAATCAACTTCACCTTCTTGCGCTGCCGCAAGCAAATGCAACACCGTGTTGGTGGAACCGCCCATGGCGATATCGAGCGCAATAGCATTTTCAAAGGCTTCTAATGTGGCAACTGAGCGCGGCAAAACACTGGCATCATCTTGCTCGTAATAGCGCTTGGTAATATCTACAATCAACCGCGCCGCTGTTAAAAACAGTTCTCTACGGTCAGAGTGGGTTGCCAATGTTGTGCCATTGCCCGGTAAGGACATGCCCAGTACTTCTGTCAGGCAATTCATGCTGTTAGCTGTAAACATACCGCTGCAAGAGCCGCAGGTTGGACAGGCATTTTCTTCAATCTCTGCTATTTCTTCGTCTGAAATATTAGGATTAGCGGCATCCACCATTGCGTCGACAAGGTCCAGCTTGCGTATGCCGTCTGCTGTTACCGTTTCGCCTGCTTCCATTGGCCCACCAGAGACAAACACAGTGGGGATGTTCAACCGCAAAGATGCCATCAACATGCCCGGCGTGATTTTATCGCAGTTGGAAATGCAAATCAGTGCATCGGCACAATGCGCATTGGCCATATATTCCACACTGTCGGCAGTTATTTCGCGGCTGGGTAAGCTGTAAAGCATACCATCGTGGCCCATAGCGATCCCGTCATCCACGGCAATAGTGTTAAATTCCTTGGCGACACCACCAGCAGCCTCAATCTCACGGGCGACCATTTGGCCAAGGTCTTTCAGGTGGACATGCCCCGGTACAAACTGCGTAAAGCTGTTGACCACTGCAATAATCGGCTTCTGGAAATCGCTGTCTGTCATGCCAGTGGCGCGCCACAAAGACCGGGCACCGGCCATATTGCGGCCATGCGTAGATGTGCGAGAACGATAATTCACCATGGTGTGCTCCAGAGAAAACAGGGATACAGACAGGGCCTTAATGTAGCATTAAAGTTGGCCTTTTTCGAGCCGGACTTTACCGGTTGCGTTTATCAATGTCGATAAGAATATCACTATTTTTTGAAATATACATGCGTAAAATTACATATATTTGTAATATAATTACAATTCCTAAGGGGCTTTCTCTAAAACCCGCTCGTACGCCTCTATAGTATCAATGTCTGTACAGATACTGTCTGTATCCAACTCAAGCCGGTGAACATACTCCCCATTAGTTTCAAGCAATGAACGCGCGCCTCTATCCCCTGAAAGAGTTTCAAACTGCTCAAAGTAGGCCCGCCCCCACATTATGGGGTTTCCTTGCCTGCCCTTATGGGTTGGTACAATGATAGCCCGCCCCGCCGCCGGGCAAAATGCTGCAAAAATTTCTTTATAAATGTCGGCCCTAAGAGCAGGCATATCAGCAAGCACAATCAGCAGGCCTTCTGCCGAAGCAGGCACATGCTGAACCGCAAGTTTAACCGAACTGCTCATGCCTGTGGCATAGCCAGCATTATGAACAGTTGGTACTTTATGGTGCGCCGCAACATCAGTTATGTGAACTGCATCATGCCCAGTGACAATGAACACACTATCCTTTGTGGCCTTTTTCACTTCCTGAATAACATGCTCTAGGACAGTCGTTTTCCCATACGGCAAAAGCAGCTTATTCTCGCCCACCATGCGGCTGGATTGCCCTGCGGCCAATATAGCAACAGCTATGGTAGATCCAATCGGTTGCTGGGATTTACTCTTTGCCCCTGCCTTACTATCTGGTTGATTTTCGCGAGGCTTCACTTGCCGCCCCCAAGGCGGTAACACGCAACCATTTCTGCCAGCACGGAAAGAGCGATTTCAGCAGGTGTTTTGGCCCCGATATTAAGGCCAGCAGGGCCGTGAATACGGGCCAATTCTGCCTCTGTAAAACCAAGTACTGATAAGCGCTCTAGTCTGGCAGCATGTGTTTTCCTGCTGCCTAAACTTGCGATATAGAAAGCCGGTGTTCTGAGCGCTACAGCCAGTGCAGCGTCATCAAGCTTTGGATCATGTGTCAGCGTAACCACCGCTGTACCGGATGTAATTTCATGGGCCTTCAGCGCATCGTCTGGCCAAGACGTATCCACTTTCACATTCAAAAAGCGGTCTTCGTGCGCAAAAGCAGGCCGTGGGTCTATGATGGCAATATCCACACCAAGCGTTTTTGCCATTTGCTCCATGGCTTGTGTAATGTGCACAGCGCCAACAACCAGCAACTTGAGCGGCTGCACCAGAATATTTTCAAACAGGGTCGCTTTGTCTTTCTGCACAAGCTGGCTTTTGCCTGCCGGGTCACCGCCCTTGAGCAATGTGGTAGCGCCCGTTGCAATATCGGTTGTCAGGCACAAATCAGTTTCACTGGCCAATATTTCCTCAATAAAACAGAGCTTCTGTTTGCATGGCTCCACAAACACCTTGATGCGCCCTCCGCACGAAAGGCCCGCCTCCCATGCCGCATCCTGCGTGACGGTAAACTCCAGAATTTTCGGTGCTCCGCCTGCCATAACAGCTTCTAGCGCCGCGATCACCGCGCCTTCCACACAACCACCGGACACTGAGCCTTCCATATGCCCCTGTTCGTTCAGGATAAGGTAGCTGCCAACAGCGCGCGGGGAAGACCCCCACGTTTCAACAACCGTGGCAAGGGCGACTTTCAGGCCTTGCGCCTGCCAAGCCTGCATTTTTTCCCAAATAGGTTTCCAGTCTGCTGACATACTCACACCATATCATCCCCGCAACATTACGGGGCCACTGTATCTTTATATCAATTTATGGTTCTGGTCAGGGGCTGATGTCATTCGTTCATATAACAAACGAATAAACTATAGCCAGGGAGGTAACTGAACACTAAAAAGAGGGACTTCCCCTTGCATGAAAGCCCCTCTAAATCAGTCTTTATCCGCGCCTAGCACATTAGAATTTCGGCCCGGTGTGAGATCAACGCTAGATATTCTTGACTCATATGTCAACAACCGTAATAGCTTGCCCTCCAACAATGATGATACGCTCCCGAAAGGACCGCAGATTATAGACTTTTAGTAACTAAGAGCGAGTAACTGATGGTTTAAAAAAAAGCCCCCCAGTGGGGGAAAATGGGCTTATATAGTACCGACGATGGCATTACAGATCACGAAACTCAAACATCTAGGCAGTATTTTTATTGCGCCACACGCATAGGAGTCTCAATGACAAAGTTTAAACCAATGGTTTCAGCAGCAATTGCCTGTTTGTGTCTGGGCAACATAGGCTCTGCCTCAGCGGCGGACTTAACCCTCTGCCATATAGCCAATGCAGGTTTCTTTGCAGAAGCATCTGGCCAAGCCGTGGTGATAGATGCCGTCCTGAAACGAGATGATTATGACGGCAGCTTTGCTCTTCCATCCGCCCAAACTTTGCAAACCCTGCAAAATGGTACACATACATTCAGCAATGTGAAGCTCGCCCTTGTGTCCCATTTACACGGAGACCATTTTGACGCAAAAGCAACTTTGCATCACCTAAAAAGTAATCCAAAAGTGGCCTATGTAATGCCATCTAGCGCTTATGATTTACTTATCGCGGCAGGGTTACCCGAAGCCCATAAAGACCGTGTTCACGCGATTATGCCCGATGAGGAAAACAGCCCAAAAAAGCTGGAAATTAACGGTATTTCCCTCACTATATTCCGCATTGACCATGGCCCTAACATGCCACAAAACTTGGGGTATAAGGTCACTCTTGCTGGCAAAACAGTTTTTCATACGGGTGATATTAATGCCTCTGCCGAGCAATTATCTGCTGCAGGCCTCTCCAATACCGCAACAGATATCATGCTGATGCCTTTCTGGTATGTGCTGCAACAGACTGAAACCATTAAAAAGGCATGGGACATTAAAACCATGGTGCCCATGCACTATCATGCCAAAGAACAGCCATGGATGGCGCGTCTTGGTGGGCCTGAGGGCTTACGCACTGCCACAGCGGCCCTATGGCCCACTGCCCTGCGTATCGACAAAGAAATGCAATGCGAGACTATTAAATAACGCCACGCACACACAAATGAGGCACCTCTGATAGAGGCGTAGCCGAGTAAAGCATAAAAAAGCCCTCCTTACGGGAGGGCTTTTTACCATTTGGTGAGCGAATTTTGCGCTGATCCGTTTTCAACTAAAAACGAATATGCCCTAGCTAAGGCGCGCTAATGCTGCCTTCACCTTATCTGCCTGCGCTTCCAAATCAGTCACTTGTTCCCGCGCTTCGGCAACAACATGCTCTGGTGCTTTGGCAACAAATTTCTCATTGGAAAGCCTGCCTTTAATGGCTCCAGCTTCTTTCAGAACCTTATCCAGGTTTTTCTGCAAGCGGGCTTGCTCGGCATCAAGGTCCATCAAGTCTGCCAGTGGCAAATAAATAGTGGCTTCATCAACAACCAACTGCGCAGAGCCTTTACTTTCAGCATTATCCACAGCGTCAAGGCTCTCCAACCGTGCAAGACGGCACAAAATATCCTGCCAACTTGCCAAGCGGCTCACCGTTTCAGCAGAGGCACCCACGACAAGGGCTGTTGCCTTTGCGCCAGCAGGTACATTCATTTCCGCCCGGGTAGAGCGTATTTCGGTAATGAATTTAATAGCCCAATTCACTTCGGCTTGCGCAGCAGCATCTGCCACGCCAACTTTCGGCCATTCAGCAGCGATCAGGTCACCGGCGCGGTTTTCATTTGTTGCGTGCCATAATTCTTCAGTGATAAAGGGCATGAAAGGGTGCAACGTTACCAAAATCTGGTCAAGAACCCAGCCTGCAACTTTGCGTGTTTCAGCTTTTGCGACTTCATCTTCACCCCAGAAAATTGGCTTGATAAGCTCAACATACCAATCGCAGAACATGCCCCAGGAGAAATGGTAAATTGCATCCGCAGCGCCATTGAAACGGAATTCCTCAAAGGACTTGGTAACGCCAGCGACAGCACCGTATAGCTCGCCAATAATCCATTTATTAACAGCGAGTGTTGCAGCCGGTGCCTCAACACTCTCAGAGCCGGAAATCTCGTTCATTTCGCAGAAGCGTGATGCATTCCAGAGTTTCGTACCGAAATTGCGATAGCCTTCTACGCGCTTTTCAGACAGTTTAATGTCCCTGCCCTGTGCTTCCATGGCAATCAATGTAAACCTGAGAGCATCTGCGCCGTATTTGTCGCAATATTCCAGAGGGTCAATCACATTGCCCTTGGACTTAGACATTTTCGCGCCTTTTTCATCCCGTACAAGCGCATGGATATAGACATTTTTAAACGGCACTTCGCCCATAAAGTGGATGCCTGACATCATCATGCGAGCAACCCAGAAGAAGATAATGTCAAAACCGGTAATCAGCGTCGCATTCGGATAATATTTTGCCAGTTCAGGCGTTTCCTCAGGCCAGCCCATGGTACTATAAGGCCACATAGCACTTGAAAACCATGTATCAAGCACGTCTGGGTCGCGGGTCAGCTCTACAGCCTCGCCGTACTTCTCTGTGGCTGCCGCTTGGGCTGCCTCTTCTGTTTCTTCCACAAACGCAGTGCCATCCGGCGCGTACCATGCCGGAATTTGGTGGCCCCACCACAACTGACGAGACACACACCATGGTTGGATGTTGCGCATCCACTCAAAGTAAGTTTTTTCCCAGTTTTTGGGGACAAAATTGGTTTTACCAGTTTCAATGGCTTCAATGGCAGGCTTGGCCAGCGTTTCTGCATCCACATACCACTGATCTGTGAGCATTGGCTCAATCACCACACCAGAGCGGTCCCCAAATGGCTGGGCAATGACTTTGTCTTCCACACCACGATACAGGCCAATGTCTTCAATTTCTTTCAAAATCAGCTTGCGGGCATCAAACCGGTCCATGCCTGCATAGCGTTCAGGCACATTATTTTCTGCGGTTACAATCATTCGGGCTTCTTCGTCCATCAATTTGATGAGCGGAATATCGTTACGCTTTGCGACTTCAAAGTCATTAAAGTCATGGGCACCCGTGATTTTCACAGCACCAGAACCAAACTCAGGGTCTGGGTATTCATCAGCAATGATAGGAATTTCCCGCTCTGCAATAGGCAGGCGCACCATCTTCCCAATTAGGTTTTTATAGCGCTCATCAGAGGGGTGCACAGCAACAGCGCCGTCACCAAGCATGGTTTCAGGGCGGGTGGTTGCGATGATAATCTCTGAAATGCCATCAACCGGACCATCCACCAACGGATAGGCAAACCGCCACATATGGCCGTTCACATCACGCTGCTCAACTTCAAGGTCAGAAATTGCAGACTTAAACTTTGGGTCCTAGTTTACAAGGCGCTGGGATTTATACAGCAGGCCTTCTTTATGCAATTGTACAAATTTCTTGAGAACGGCAGCAGAGCGGTCCTCGTCCATGGTGAAGGCTTCACGGGACCAATCACAGCTAGCACCCAAACGGCGTAGCTGCGTGGTGATGGTGCCACCGCTTTCTTCTTTCCATTTCCAGACACGTTCCAAAAAGGCTTCGCGGCCCATTTCCTTGCGGCCTTCACTGTTGCCTTCTTCCGCCAACTGTCGCTCAACAACCATTTGCGTCGCAATGCCCGCATGGTCGGTGCCCGGCTGCCACAGCACATCTTTGCCACGCAGACGTTCAAAACGGATAAGCGTATCTTGCAGGCTGTTATCAAGCGCATGGCCCATATGGAGGCTGCCAGTGACATTGGGTGGCGGCATAACGATGACATATGGTTCGGCATCTGGCTTCTGTCCGCATTTAAACGCACCTGAAGTTTCCCAATGTTCATACCATTTTGTTTCGATATCCGCCGGGGAATAAGTCTTATCCAACATGTCTCTTTTCCATATAAACGTCGCCGTAAAGTTTTGACGATAAATCAGCGCCGCACAATGCACAAAAACAGCGGAAAACAAAAGCCCTGATTGCGCCTAGTAGACGAAACCATAAAATATAGCGGTTATATACGATGCGATAATCCCACACATGCTGGTTTTTGGTGCATATAACGCCTATCTATAGTACTCTATAACAGCAACTTTGGGGGTAGCGACACACAAGCTTGGCCCCTTAGTCCGCATACGCGTTGATGGTGGAGTCTTAAATGAAAAGCTCTCTAACCCGGTTTTTATTCATACTTGTAATAGCAACAGGTAGCCCCGCCTTTGCCAGAGACATTGACTGGCCTGTGCCACTGGCCGAAATACCCATACGAATTTTAGACAATCGCATTGTTATTAATGCCCGTATCGCTGACTATCAGCTCGAGCTGGTACTGGACACAGGCGCATCCTCATCCGCGCTTTTTCAATCAACAAAACAAGACTTCGCAGACCTTGTTACCGAGCGCCGTGCTGAAATTGTTTTTCCTGCGCTTGACGAAACTGTCAGTGGCAGCAGGTTAAAAACAATGCCAATTTATCTGGGGGACCATACTTATTTACCAGACAGGCTTTTGCGAATTGAGCGAAGGCCCCCTATTGGGGACCGCTTGAACTTCCGTTTTGATGGCGTATTGGGGCAAGATTTTTTTGAGCAGTATGTCGTCGAAATAGAGCCAAAAACCAATATGCTACGCCTTTACACCAGCGGCGAAAAACTGAAGAAAAAGTTTAAAACTATCTTGAAACTTCATATGAGAGGCACAGCGCCGCACATACGTTTCAGAAGCAAATTGCCGTGGGAACAGACGGCAGTTACCAAAGAATTATTACTGGATACGGGGTATCCGGGCGCAATTGCAATTTGGGAAAGGTCCCATTTCAATCAAGCGGCACGCGGCGAGAACAAAAAAAAACTTAGGGCTGAAAACAAAGGCATTTTTACATGGGCTAATTTTAAAATTGGTCGTATGCGATTTACCCGTACGCCCATTTTTCTCGCCCCGAAAGAACCAAAACAAGTGCAAGAGCGCGACGGACTGATTGGCGCCAACATTCTGGCACAGTTCCATCATGTGATTGATTTCAAGTCAGAGCGCCTCATGCTTCAGGGCACCTCATTTGGCTATAAAAGAATAGATGGCTATCTTTATACACTGAATAACGAGGCCTTCCTTGTGAAGCGCTTCACAGAATCGGCCGGTGCCGTCTCGAAATTCATATTGGAATAGAACGTATCGGTCTTAATTAAAGGCATTTTCGCCCACGCCCCGCTTACTCTCTGGCCCAACCACCCCACAGTATATCCTACCGGGTGGTTAGAGGGCCGGTGATGCATAGTAAACCGAATCCATTCTAGACCCTGCCCCTCAGACAGAAAAGGCCACCTGTTTCAGGTAGCCTCTATCTTTCTTAAGCTATTGAATTGTGGGCAGTGGCTTATTGCCTGCGGGCGATTCGAGCCACTTCACGTTCAACCGCATCCTGCACAATGATCGGCAGGTTTTCGTCAAGCCAGCCTTGCAGCATTGGCTTCAACATAGAGCGTACAAGCGCTTCTAATGTATTAGTATCGCCATCATAGCCTGCTACCATCATTTGGCTCAGATGCGCGAAGGTGTCGCCCGCTGCCATTTCAACAGGGGCTGAAACAATAGCATCAACTTCGCCGGGGGACGCTAGGTCCGTTAGCTCAAAAACATCATCTTCAGGCTCAGGTTCCGGCGCCTGAAAGACAGGTTCGGGTTCGGGTTCGGGTTCGGGTTCGGGTTCGGGTTCGGGTTCTGGCTCAGGCTCAGGCTCAGGCTCTAGTTCCAAGACTTC
>JAESQS010000209.1 GCA_016765035.1 Kordiimonadaceae bacterium
CACCGGGATGAAAGCGTTTTTCACCAATAACAAAAATGCCAGCAATCAGGTTTTTGAACAGGTCTTGTGCACCCAGCGCCACAGCAACGCCGAAAAGGCCAAGCCCTGCAATTAAGGGGCCTACTTCAATGCCCCAAATTTCCAGAATTGTAGCGCCTCCAAGCAGGGCAAAGGTGCCTTTCACTGCGTTGGAAAGCCACTGTATCATGGAGGATGTCAAATATTTATCAGCGCTTTGAAGCAGCTCGCTAACGGGGTTGGCTGCCCGGTGCAATGCCCAGAAAATGGCAAAGGCTATTAGAGAGCGGTTTAAGTTTGAGAAAAACTCTTGCGACTGAAGGCCTAGTTCAAGCGAATTGGAGGCAAAGAATACTCCAAGTAGGATCGGAATGAACCTTATAGGGCCCTCAAGCGCATCAATGATCGTGTCATCCAAGTCAGTTTCTGTTTTGGAAGCCCATTTTTTCACGCGGTTTACAACGATGCGGGTAAAAAGGTTTCGGAACAACAACGCAAGGGTTAGAATTGAAACGGCAATGATAATCTGGCTAATGTTAACGCCGTATAGGCCTTCTTGCCAAACCTGTTGTACAAGTTCAGTAAAGCTCTGCAGGTTTTCGGCTATCACTGTTTCTGTTCCTCCCCGTCTGCATCGCCATCTTTTGGCGAAGCAGTGTTTTTCTCACTGAATATAAAGTGTACTTCGGCATCATGACCATGCTTGTTGGAAAAAAACAAGAGCGTCATCAGAGCGGCACCAAGAGCATAGGTGAAAAAAATCGCGAGGCCAGCAGCGATATGTCCATGAACCGAAAGGTTAAAGTCTGAATTTTGCATATAGACAACGGCAAGGCCGTAGGAAACTAGGCTGGCTGCTATAACTGATAGCGCGATAAGCAGGATCGTTTTCTTCAACATATTCACCATTTTAAAATCGGCCTATGTCAACTTTTGGCCAGTGTGTAAGTTGCTGTGACATATGGCAGGTACACTTTAGCATTTCAATCCCCGATAAACACCAGAGGCGGGTTGATCAGAGGCGATTGATTAATGCTGCAGCCCTACAGTCTGTTTGCACTGACCATATAAGGGTATTGTTAGCAATGGCGCGATACACTTAGGCCCTGTGTGGGCTATGGTAGAATCAGTCCCTTCAAGCAAAAAGAATTAAGCAGCAATGGTTGTATTATATGTCATGTAAAGTTGAATTATGGATGTTTGGTAACCAGAGGGTGTTGTTTAGTGGCTGATAATCATTCAGTATTTTGATTATTGAATAAAAAAAGGCATACTACCATTAGATAAGAAAAGGGAAACAGCATGAATGTAGCCAAAATACTGGAGAGTAAAGGTTCTGAAATCGTGTCCTTGGAGGTTGGGTGTAGCATTATGGATGTTGCAAAATTGCTTGGCGCTCGACGAATTGGCTCTATACCTATAGTGGCAGGTACCAAGTTGGCAGGTATTATTTCCGAGCGAGATATTGTGCGCGGACTAGCTATTAAAGGTGCGGATGTTCTTGATGAGCCAGTGGACACTTTAATGTCAAAGACGGTTTTTACCTGCCGCAAAGATGACACCGTGCAGCATTTGATGACAATCATGACCGACCGCAGAATTCGTCATATACCTGTGATGGATGGCGAGAAAATGATCGGCATGGTTTCTATTGGTGACTTGGTCAAAGAACGCATGCAGGAAGCAGAGCAAGAAGCAGATGCCCTTAAGGAATATATAGGCACGGCCTAGAGCGTATTTGGTTTAAAATGCATTTCCTCCACGCCCCCTACCCAACCACCCCACAGTGTATCCTATTGGGTGGTTGGGTAGGGGGCGTGGAGGAAATGTAACTAATTAAGAAAGATACCCTCTAGAGCAATTCTATTTCAGCAGACTTTCCGCAATTTGACTGATGCGTTTTGCATTATCCAGCCATGTATAAGCGTGGGCGCTTATTGATCGTTGGGCTGCAGCACCAAGCCTTTTCCTTAGGGCAGGGTCTTGTATAAGGCGCAGAATTTCTTCTTCTGCGGCCTCTGGCTTTGCGGGGCTAAATAACAGGGCATTTTCGCCATCGGTTAATATTTCTCTGATGTTGGGTTGGTCAGGTGCAACAATCGCTAGTTCAGAGCGCATATATTCAAATAATTTGAGCGGGCTTGCATAGGGTGTAACTGCAGGCTGCAAAGCAATGTCCATAGCAGCCAGATACTCAGGAATTTCTGCTCTTTTGGCAAAACCAGCAAAATGAATGCGATCCTGAACTTTAAGGTGCCTCGCGAGTTGTTGGCAACTTTCAACGGCTGGGCCATCGCCCACTACTAAAAGGTGAGGGCTGTCTGTGGGGTCAAATTTCGCAAGCAGGGATATGATACGATCTAGCTTGTGCCATTCGCGCAGAAAGCCAGTGAACCCAAGAACGACTTTGCCTTCGAGGCCGAATTTCTGGCGAATTTTTTGCTGATCGACAGCTTCATAGTCTGCGTGGTTGATACCATTGTGTAAAATGGTGATGGCATCATCTTGCACGCCCTTTTCCCGTAATTGATCAGCCAGAACATTTGTTACCGGGAATGTCATATCAGCGGCCTGCCATGTGGCAACTTCCAACTTGTCAGCAAGGGCCTTGAGGTGAAGCCCGCTATGCTCTGCGCGTTCTTCTGCAAGGGGGGCATTAACCTCGAGTAAATAGGGAATTCCTGTTTTTTCTTTCAGGATTTTACCCGCAGGCAAAAATAAATTGTGTCGTTCATACAGTATATCTGGCTGGTGCTGGCGGTAAGCTGCGGCAAGTTTGCGGTACGCCCGGTATCCATATGCCAGTTCTAATAATTCCTGTGCAAAGCCGGGTAATATTTTGCGCATGAAGGCCAAAAGCTTGTTTTGTTGACCAAATTCCTTTGGTTGTAGCGTTGGACCAACAAATATTAGCTCATGCCCTAATGCCCGAAAGCTGTTGGTAAGCTCCGTAATATGGACACTTTGCCCATCTTGCGCGGCCACACGGTGGTGATACAATATTTTCAATTTTCTACTCAACGGTTGGCCTAGCAGTTCATTCTATGATTTACGATCGTTAGAACATCTCGTAGCTGCGGCAGGGTAATTTCAAAGGAACGCCTGCCTTCTTCGATCAATTCTTCAGCGCGGTGAAATTCCATAAGGCCAACATTACCGCAACGCGGGGTTATCATTATATCGGCGGGGTCCCCGGCAATACGGGACCGGGCAAGCCTGTTTTGCATAATATTGATGCTGGCTATAAGATTGGCAAACATGCTGGGCGCATCTTTTTTATGACCAAACATACGGTGCAGAATAGACCTATTGCTTTTCTTCGGTGTGTTTTGAATGGCTTCCGTTTCCAAAAATACGCCATATTCCCCTGTATCAAGGGCGCCTTCACGTCGGGCGCGGGCGCGGCCATAAATATCCTCTGATAGGTTAACTGCAATGATCAAGTCACACCCCGCAGCTCGGCAAACTGAAACCGGAACTGGGTTTACAAGGGCACCATCCACCAGCCACTGGCCGTCAATTTCCTGTGGTTCGAAAATACCAGGCAAGGCAAAGCTGGCGTGAATGGCATCTGACATTGTGCCTGTTTTTAGCCAGACCTCATGGCCTGTTTTTAGCTCGCAGGCGACAGCAGTGAAAGGCGTGCCCAAGCTTTCAAAGGTTCGATCTCCAAACTTTTCTTTCATTAAGTCATTGAATTTTTGACTACCAAACAGCCCACTGCTGCCAAGCTTTAAGTCCAGAAACCGGAAAAAAGCAGTACTGGAAAGGGCTCTGGCCCATTCTTCAATTTCGTCTAGGTTCCCGCTTGCGTATGCGCCGCCTACGACGGCACCAATTGAGGTGCCTGCAATGACATCCGGTTTGATGCCTTCTGCTTCCAAACCGCGAATAACGCCTATATGCGCCCAGCCGCGTGCCACGCCCGCCCCGAGCGCCAAGCCAATTTTGGGCCTACGAGGGGAATTTGCTGTTTGTTTGGCTGGATCGCTTTTTGTCACATCGTTCCCCAGTAAGGCTGTTTGTTTGGTTATACTTTGGGCGGGCCAAACATTTTAGCTTTCTTAAATACACACAATTGTCATTATTAACCATAATTCCTTAAAGAAGTCATATAGGGAGTGTGCCAGCAGTATGGCGGACATCTACACAGATGTTATTCTTCGTCCCAGCGCAGGATGTCGCCCGGCTGGCAGTTCAGATATTTGCATATAGCTTCCAGTGTGCCAAACCGCACACCTTTTACTTTGCCAGACTTCAGAAGGCTTAGGTTTGCCTCAGTAATACCAATATGGGCAGCAAGGTCCTTTGACTTTACTTTACGCTCCGCAAGCATCACATCCAGCCGCACGGTAATGGGCATTATAGTCTCCGTCCGTCTTAAATAATTTGCTGTAGTTCTTCCCGCTGCTGGCGGGCAAGACTTACGATATGGGCGAATATCAGGGCGAAAATGGCAGGAAGCAAGGCAAATGCATCTTCAAGATTGAAAGCAAGAAATAGTATTCTCTCTCCTGCAGGGCGGGTGGCTGTGAAAATGAGAACCAAAAGTGTCTTATGTAAAACTTGCGCAGCGACAAACCACATCATGGCTCGGCTGAACTGGCTACATATTGTTTCACTCCGCTTATCAAACCACATTCCAGCTTTCAACAGTGCCATCAGGCGCAAAATCAAGATGAGCGCCCAGCATAAAAGGGCGGCAGGCCACGCTGCCACAAAAAAGCCCCCTATTTGCTGCCATATCTCCAAACGCTCAAGACCTCCATATTGGGTTAAAAGCTCGTGTGGTGGAAATAAGCTGTTGAAACCCGGAAAAACGAAATGAAGAAATGGCGACACTCCAACGATTACCAGCAGTAAATAAATGACCCAAGACAGTGCTTTTAGGTTCGTGGCGATGGATTTCATCGTATTTTCCAATAAAATTATTGTTTTACAGAAGTATATTATCTATTTATAGTATCACGGTGGTTGTAGAGAGAAAAGGCGCAATGAGCCAGAGCTATATAAAAACACTGCTAGTAGCCAGTTTCCTTATTAGCTTAATCTTGCTGATTTTGGGTGTTCTACAAAGCGCATCTGCCGCTGTGAAGGCCGACGATATGCCCGAGGGCAGCGAGGAAGCCAGCGGGATTACCATATCTGAAATCCCGCTGGCATCGCGCCCTACAATCTCTGATAAGGGGGCTGGTTATACTGCACCCAAAGGCCCGATAACTGTGCCGGTTTATCCGCGCGGGGACACCAACAAGGCACTGCCACACAGTACGGACCTTCGCGACAGCTATATTGTAATGGAAGATGGCTCTGTCTTATCTGCGGCAGATTGGATTCTGGGGGCCTTAAATAAGGATCAGGCAGGTGCAGACATGAGCGATTATGAAATACGCCTGTTTTTAGGGCAGGTGGCTCGTGCGGCTGTTGGTATGGATGAAACTATGGTGAACCACGGTTTTCTGCATACAGAGCCAGCGGTCGCGCATCCTCCAAGCCCAGCCTTGCCTGCGTTTCTACAGGCTTTGCAGACCGTCGTGAACCTTGTGAAAAGTGCTATTCTACCCGGGCGGCCTCATGATTGGGATGCGTCGAAGTCGGGCGGTGCTTTCGCCCCAACGATGAAGAGCAAGGGCGACAGTACATATTTATTTGACCGGCAATTTACGGAGGCGATGGATCAGGCGAATTCTGACTTGCGAGAAGCTGGCACAATGCAAAATATGATCCGTGACCAGAAAAAACTGCTGGCTAAACAGGCAGTGGCTCACTGAGGCTATCTTCTGTTCGCTGCTTTTGCCGTACAGGTTGGTGTTTGCTTTCCATAAACTTTACTCAACACGGGCAAGATTCTGCCGTTTGGCTGTAAGTTTTTCCGATAGGTTTTATTGTGGTCTGGCCCCTCATAAGAGAGGGTGTATATATAATAAAGACTCTAGTAGGGTTTTTAGCGTTGGTTTTTGACCGGCATTCTTCTTTTAAAGGGCTTTTCATGTTGTTTTCTTCTTCTTCGGTTCGCGGCGTTTCCTGGCTTGTAACGGGTTTGGTTATTGCATTGGTCTGCGTGGGCGCTGTCGCAGCGACTGATACGCGCGCTATTGATGCAAACGCGGCATATGACAAGAATAATGTGTTTGCACGCATCCTGCGTAAAGAGCTGCCTGCAAAAATTGTGTATGAAGATGACTATGCCTTAGCGTTTCATACAATTGCACCTCAGGCAAAAGTGCATATTCTGGTTATTCCCAAAGGGCCATACACGAACATCCTAAGGTTTACAGAGCAGGCGAGCGCTGCTGAGCAGCTTGGGCTTTTAAAGGCGATCAATCTGGTTGCGGCGAAAATGGGTGTGAAAGACAGTGGTTTTCGTCTGTTGGCCAACACAGGGCCGGATAGTGGACAGTCAGTACCCCATTTGCACTTCCACATTTTAGGCGGTGAAAAAATCGCGAGTTAGCAAACTAGAGTGTATCCGGTTAATTAGTTACATATCCGCCCACTCCCAGTCCCCAACCACCCATTAGGATATACTGTGGGGTGGCTGGACCAGAGAGTAAGGGGGGGCGAGGGCCGGTGATGTAATTAATTAAACTGGATATGCTCTAGATAGAATCGCTCAGTGCCAAATGCAGGGCTATTAATATTAAGCCTGACCCCATTAAGCGGTTAAAGGTTTTGAAGGCCTTTGGGGCTTGTAGGTGGATACGCGCCTTAAGCGGATGTGAAAGAGAATAGCGATTCTACAATAAGGGGCTCCGATTCTTAGTTTTCGGCGTAAAAGCATAGTGAAGGTGCTGTAATTCCCCTTCTCTGTGTCCTTGAAAATCGCGGGATTGGGGATGCATCGCCTCGGCTTTGTAATATTATTACTCAAAACTGCCTATTTGGAGTAATTTTCTGAACAATATTAGGCTTTTGTTAGGGATGAGTGGTTAAATTGTAAAAAGATGAAATTAGGTGTTTACAGGATGTGAAAGCGTCCCTATAACCCGCCTCACACCAACGGGGCGCCACGCTCAGCGGAACGCACCGACGGTCAGTTTGAACTAAGCCTTTCGAGACTGAAAACAAACGATTTGCTCTTTGACATTGTAGGATGGAAGGGAGATGTGGACGGTGGTCTGGTATGATCACTATCTATATTTCCGAGTTATTACGCCGATTTTACGATCGGTAGGATAACAAGATATGTTTACTTATGTAGATGTATCGTCAGTTAATTCTTGAGAACTGCCTTAGGGTAGTAGGAAAGGTTTTCTGGTTGAGTGGAGTATGCATAGTGGTTTTTTAGGAAACCATTTATGGTTATCCTGTCAACTTGAGAGTTTGATCCTGGCTCAGAACGAACGCTGGCGGCACGCCTAACACATGCAAGTCGAACGAGAAGGTTTCTTCGGA
>JAESQS010000210.1 GCA_016765035.1 Kordiimonadaceae bacterium
ACTGTTGCTGCTTTCATCGCTGAACCAATTGTTGGCGCTTCCCTTGGGGCAGTAACTGCTGCAACAGGCTATTTCACCCGTATTCGCGAAATTTGCGATACATATGAAGTGCTGCTAATTGCCGATGAAGTCATGTGCGGCACAGGGCGCACAGGCACTTTCTTCGCGCACCAGCAAGAGGGCTTTTTGCCTGACATCGTCACCCTCGCCAAAGGCCTAGGCGGAGGGTACCTACCCCTTGCAGCCACAATCGCCCGGCAAAAAATTATTGAGCCTTTTGAGCAGGCAGGGCACGGCTTTTCCCATGGTCATACCTATGTGGGCCATGCCTCTAGCTGCGCTGTTGGTGTTGCCGTTCTGGAAACCATCGAAAGCGAGCAACTGCTGGGCGCTGTGCATAGGCAAGGCGCTCACTTGGAGGCTGCATTAACACAGGCGTTTACCCACCACCCGAATATTGGTGATATCCGAGGGAGGGGCCTTTTTCGTGCGCTGGAGATTGTCAGCGATAAGAATAGTAAAACTGTGCCAAAAGAAGCCCCCCTTCTGGCAAAGCGCATTCGGGAAAATGCTATGAAACAAGGACTAATGTGCTACCCAAGTGGGAGCGTTGATAATTGCCACATCTTGCTAGCACCCCCCTTTATTCTAGCAGACCAGCATATTGACCAGATGGTTGACCGGTTAAAACCCGCCCTTGAGGAAGCCCTGAATGCCTGACCCTTTTATAATAATGTGCGCCCCAAATGGTGCCCGCAAAAGCAAAGAAGATCATGCAAAGCTGCCCATTACCCCCAGTGAGCTTTCACGTTGCGCTGAGGAAATCCTAGAGGCTGGTGCCAGCATCCTGCATTTGCATGTACGGGATAAAAATGGTCGCCATTCGCTTTCAGCAGACAGCTACCGCGCTGCGATAAAAGCTGTGCGCAAAACGGTAGGTGACAAGCTGCTTATTCAAGTTACCACCGAAGCTGTCGGAATATATTCCCGACAGGAGCAAATAGAGCTGATCAAAGAATTACGGCCCGAAGCGGTATCTGTAGGGTTGCGAGAAATCTGCCCAACAGATGCTGAGGTACTGGAAACCGAGGCGTTATTTACATGGATGCGGCGTGAGGCCATCTTTCCGCAAATAATCCTATATGATGAAAATGACAGACAACGCTTTGAAGCCATGCGCCGCGATGGCGTCTTTTCGCAGAATAAGCCCTTTGTGCTCGCGGTTTTGGGGCGGCACGGCAAAGACAGCCAAGAGCCCATAGCTGCCTTGCATGATTTTGCAAAAAGTTTTACCGCCTCCGACACGCCTTGGGCTGCCTGCGGTTTTGGCCTTACTGAAACCACGTTGCCTGCACGGTGTGCCGAGCTTGACGGCCATGTGAGAGTTGGGTTTGAAAATAACCTTTGGCTTGCTGACGGGGAACAGGCAGCGAATAACGCCAGCCTTGTTTCCCATGCCCACACTGCAGTCTCCGCCCTCGGCAGAAACATTGCCAGCGCAGATGACATAAGGCAGATGTTTTCGCTGAAAGCATAATGCCCTGAAACCTGCCCATGACCAAACAATCGGCAAAAACACCACACCAGACCATTAAAGTGTGCCTTAAAAGACACAGGCTGCCACCTGAAAATTGGCCGGGTGTTTTTTACTGTGAAAATCTATTCCCAATTTAAATGCATGGATCGTCTGTAAATTAAGAGTTGAGTGTCGTGCTGCCTATAAACGTTGAAAATCTAACGTTTAGCAAGCACCTGCACTGGCTTTTTTTGAAGCTAAGCCAGCGTCCACTAAATTCCGCTGGTAGTATTTTTAATGCCTTAACATAACTGGGAGGACCCTTAATGGGTAAATTTAAACAAGCGACATCACTGATTGCGATGTCCGCTGCATTGGCCGCATACAGCGTGCCAACAATGGCGCAAGCCGACGGTGCTATCGAAGAGATCGCCGTCATTGGGTCACGGAGTGTAAAACCTCGTTCCGCTACAGATTCCCCTGTACCGATCGACGTATTCACAGGTGACCAGTTCAACAGCCTCGGTAACTCTGCCGACATTACTGATAATCTGAAAAACCTCGTTCCTTCCTTCACAGCGACACCAGCAACAGGTGATGGTAGTGCGTTCATCCGCCCAACATCCCTTCGTGGCCTGTCTCCTGACCAGACACTTGTTCTTGTAAACGGCAAACGTCGTCACCGTACATCACTTGTGCAGTTCTTTGCACCAGCGGCTGGTAACGGTTCACACGGTGTCGACATCGGCATGATCCCTGGTATCGCCTTGAAGCGTATCGAAGTATTGCGCGACGGTGCAGCAGCTCAGTATGGTTCTGATGCTATTGCTGGCGTAATGAACTTCGTATTGAACGATTCAAACGAAGGCGGCGAAGTTACTGCTCAGTATGGTCAATTCTATGAAGGCGAGCAAAGCTGGAGAATTGCAGCAAATGTTGGTCTGCCACTTGGCGATACTGGCTTTGTTAACATCAGTGCTGAATATAACGACAATGAAGCTCTTTCTCGCGGCATCCAGCAAGCAGAAGCACAAGGCTTGATTAATGCTGGCGTTCAAGGCGTTGGTGACGATTCACCTTTTGGTGACGGATTTGGCCAATCTTGGGGCCGTCCTGAAACAAGCGGTGCACGCCTCTTCATCAATTCTGGTTTTGAAATCTCTGATTCAGTAGATTTGTACCTGCATGGTAACTATGCTGAAACAGATGGTCGCTACCGCTTTTTCTACCGCCGTGGCTTCAGCGAAGGCGCGACGAATTCCATCACAGGTGCACTACTGACACCACACGGTACGCTTGCGCCACTCGTGGCACTAGGCTTGACGGGCAGCATTGTACAGACTGGTTACACACCGTTTCTTGACGGCGCACAAAAAGACTATAGCGCTGTAAGTGGTGTTAAAGGCGAAACTGATAGCGGCCTCTTTTATGATGTCTCAATCGGTTACGGCAAAAACGAACTTTCCTATTTCCTTAACAACACAATCAATACGTCCTTGGGTCTCGATGCCAGCGGCAACATTCCACAAATGGACTTTGACATGGGTGGGTATGAGCAAGCTGAGATTAACATCAATGCTGATTTCTCATACGCCCTTAACGATAGCCTGAACCTTGCGTTTGGTGCTGAATGGCGTGAAGAAGAATTCACCACTGTTGCTGGTGAAACTGCTGCAACTACGGGCGCTGGCCCAAGCGGCATGGCAGCTGTAACACCTGCTGACGCTGGTTCCTTTAGCCGTAACAACTATGCAGTTTATGTGGATATCGAGCATGATGTTTCAGACGACTTCATGCTTCAGTATGCTGCACGGTACGAAGACTTCTCAGACTTTGGTAGCACAATAAACGGCAAGCTTGCTGCACGCTACAATGTGTCTGAAGAGTTCACACTTCGCGGTGCTATCTCTACTGGTTTCCATGCACCAACACCTGGTCAAGCCAATGTTAGTACCATCATCACTACATTTGATGGTTCAACTGGTTTGCTAGTTGAAGAAGGCCTTGTTCCTGCAACAAGTGCAGACGCAATTGCTGCTGGTGGTCAGGAACTGACTGAAGAAAAATCACTTAACTTCAGCCTCGGTTTCACTGCGTCCCTTGACGATGCAACTACATTGACAGTTGATGCCTACCGCATTGAAGTTGATGACCGTATTTATCGTACAAATGACATTCAGACAGCTAGTGGCCAGACAATCTCCTTCTTCACCAACGCTATCGACGTTGTTTCTGAAGGTGTTGATGTGGTATTAACATCATCAGCAGACTGGTCTGACGATAATACAACAGACTTCTCTTTTGCTGCGGCATACAATAAAATCAGTGCTGAATCACAGATACTTACTGGCGGGTTTGTTCCAGTAAGCGCGAGCATCATTGAAGATATTGAAAACAACTACCCAAGCTTCCG
>JAESQS010000211.1 GCA_016765035.1 Kordiimonadaceae bacterium
ATAGTTATATGGCGCGTTTTTTTGTGCCATTTTTCCAAGAAAACCTCAACAATTATAAGAATGTAAGCTTTTCTTTAGAGGATTGTGTGCCTATAGTGGCTTTGACGAAACATTATGCTAATTTCACTCTTTACGGAATGGAATTCAGTCGATAAAAGAACGCTGTAATTAGGGCCAATAACAGAAGAGGACTCCCATGGAGTCGTTACTCATCCAATATCTACCCATTCTAATTTTTTTGGGTATCGCAATTGTCTTTTCCATTATTTTCATTGGAGCAGCTGTTTTAGTTGCCCGGCAAAACCCCGACGATGAAAAGCTATCTGCTTACGAATGTGGCTTTGAAGCATTCGAAGAATCCCGTGGCCAGTTTGATGTGCGCTTTTACTTAGTCGCAATCCTGTTCATAATCTTTGACTTGGAAGTCGCCTTCCTGTTCCCTTGGGCGGTTGCGCTTGGTGACATTGGCCTTTACGGCTTTTGGTCTATGGTGCTTTTCCTTGGTGTGCTGACAGTTGGTTTTATTTACGAATGGAATAAAGGAGCGTTGGAATGGGAATAGGACAGTCTAAAACTCCTGCTACCAAATCCTCTGGCACCTTGGCTAATAGCCCACTTGCCAGTGCTGGTGAAGCTGCAGCAGGGGATGTTTTTCTTCAGGGCCTCAATGAGGAACTGACAGACAAAGGCTTCATTACTGCAAGCTTGGATGACATCATCAATTGGGCGCGTACAGGGTCTTTATGGTGGATGAGCTTCGGGCTTGCGTGTTGTGCTGTTGAAATGATGCATTCTGGTACGCCGCGTTATGATTCAGAACGTCTGGGTTTTGCCCCGCGTGGTAGCCCGCGCCATAGTGACGTGATGATTGTTGCCGGTACGCTGACCAATAAAATGGCTCCAGCATTGCGCAAGGTTTATGATCAGATGCCAGAACCCCGGTATGTTATTTCCATGGGGAGTTGTGCAAATGGTGGCGGTTATTATCACTATTCTTATTCTGTTGTGCGGGGTTGCGATCGCATCGTACCGGTCGATATTTATGTGCCGGGCTGCCCACCAACAGCAGAAGCTCTGATATACGGTATATTGCAATTACAACGCAAAATACGCCGTACAGGCAATCTTGTTAGGTAAATGAATAACAGTCGACTTGCTTGCGGTAAGCGTAGGCAGGTTTGGTAAGCGGCCACCCGGTTATTTGGTTAGGCCGCCTCGAGAATAGGAACGCGCAAGCGCATGGTTGACAAAGCCTTGAAAGAGTTAGGCGATTCTATCGCTGATCGCCTTGAGAATGAGGTGAACTCCGTTGTTGTTGCATACGGTGAGCTTACGCTTTCCGTTCGGGCAGAGCATATCCAGAAGGTTCTTACCTTCTTGCGAGATGACCCCGATTGTTGTTTCAAACAGCTTATCGATTTATGTGGGAATGATTACCCAGAGCGCAGTAAGCGCTTTGATGTTGTATATCACCTGTTAAGTCTTCAGTTGAACCAGCGCATTCGGGTTAAAGTGAAAACCGATGAAGATACGCCGGTGCCAACGGCCATTGAGGTTTTCCCAGCGGCAGGCTGGTTTGAGCGCGAAGCATGGGACATGTACGGCATCTTCTTTGCTGATCACCCAGATTTGCGCCGGATGCTGACAGATTATGGTTTTCAGGGGCATCCGCTCCGTAAAGATTTCCCTGTTTCCGGCTTTGTTGAGTGCCGCTATTCTGAAGAAGAAAAGCGCGTTATTTATGAGCCTGTTAAACTAACGCAAGAATCCCGTGACTTTGATTTCATGAGCCCGTGGGAAAGCGCCAAATACATATTGCCTGGCGACGAAAAAGCGGACGATAAGGCGGGGGACAAATAATGGCTGAAGTAGAAATCCAGAACTATTGCCTTAACTTTGGCCCGCAACACCCTGCTGCGCATGGTGTTTTACGGATGATCATGGAGCTGGATGGCGAGCTTATTGAGCGCGTTGACCCTCATATTGGTTTGTTGCACCGGGGTACGGAAAAGCTGATCGAGCAGAAGCAATATTTGCAGGCGATGCCATATTTTGACCGCCTAGATTATGTTGCCCCCATGAACCAAGAGCATGCTTTCATTCTTGCAATGGAAAAATTGCTGGATGCTGAAGTGCCTGTGCGTGCTCAGTATATCCGGGTGCTGTTCAGCGAAATTGGCCGTATTCTCAACCATATTCTTAATCTGACAACACACGCGATGGATGTTGGCGCTATGACGCCTATCTGTTGGATGTTTGAAGAGCGTGAATTGTTAATGGAATTTTACGAGCGCATTTCAGGCGCACGTTTCCATGCTGCTTTCTTCCGTCCGGGTGGTGTTCATCAGGATATGCCTGCTGGTATGGCTGAAGATATTATGGCTTGGACAGATGGCTTCCTGAAGATGCAGGACGACATGGAAACGCTCCTTGTTGATAACCGCATTTTCAAGCAACGCAATGTGGACATTGGTGTTGCAACCGCTGAGCAGGCGCTTGCGTGGGGCTGGTCTGGGCCTATGTTGCGCAGTACTGGTTTTGCGTGGGATCTGCGTAAGTCACAGCCTTATGAAATATATAATGAGCTGGACATCAAGGTGGTTATTGGGAATGCCGGGGATTGTTACGATCGCCTTATGATGCGCCTTGCAGAAATGCGGGAAAGTATCAAGCTTATCCGCCAGTGCCTTGAAAAAATGCCTGCCGGTCCGGTTATGTCACTTGATAATAAAATTGCGCCGCCGCGCCGCTCAGATATGAAAAACTCTATGGAAGGGCTTATTCACCACTTTAAGCACTATACAGAGGGTATTCGTGTGCCTGAAGGCGAAGTCTATGCTGCGATAGAAGCACCGAAGGGTGAATTTGGCGTGTATCTGGTTTCAGATGGGTCCAACCGTCCGTATCGTTGTAAAATTCGGGCACCCGGATTTGTACATATGCAATCAATGGATTTTCTTTGTCGTGGGCATATGCTGGCAGATGCACCGGCAATTCTTGGGGCTATGGATATTGTGTTTGGTGAGGTTGACAGATGAGTACTGAAGCCAAGTTTGCGTGGACGCCTGAGAATGAGGCCGCTGCGCAAGCCCACATCGCAAAATACCCAGAAGGAAAGCAGCAAAGCGCTGTGATGCCTCTGCTGGATATTGCCCAGCGCCAAAATGGTGGCCATGTAACGCAGGAAATTATCGAATATATTGGTGATTACCTCAATATGGCAGCTATCCGTGTGCAGGAAGTTGCGACTTTTTATACAATGTATAACCACAAGCCTATTGGTACGCACCATGTGCAGGTTTGTGGCACGACACCATGCTGGTTGCGCGGCTCTGACGATATTATGGCGGCTTGTAAAAAGACGCTTGGTATTGAAAAGGGTGAAACAACAGCAGACGGCAAGTTTACACTCGGTGAAGTGGAATGTGCTGGTGGCTGTGTGAATGCACCGCTTGTTTCTATCAACGATGATTATTACGAAGACCTCACCCCTGAAAAAATGGTTGAGCTTCTGGAAAAATTAGCCAAAGGCGAAGACGTTAAGCCGGGGCCGCAAAACGGGCGGCAAACCAGTGCGCCTCTCGGTGGCCCAACAACGTTAAAAGCCTTTGTTGGCAAAGGGAAAGGTGCATAATGCTCGCTGATAAAGACCGCATTTTCACTAACCTTTATGGTTTTCAAAGCCCGGGTATTGATGCTGCGATGAAGCGCGGTGACTGGGACGGCACAAAAGCCTTGATCGCAAAAGGTCAGGATTGGATCATCAGTGAGATGAAAGAATCTGGCTTGCGCGGTCGTGGGGGCGCTGGCTTCCCGACGGGCCTTAAATGGTCTTTCATGCCTAAAGAATCTGATGGTCGGCCTTCTTATCTGGTGGTTAACGCAGATGAAGGCGAGCCGGGTACCTGTAAAGACAGGGACTTGATGCGCCATGACCCTCATAAATTGCTTGAAGGTTGCTTGATTGCAGGCTTCGCTATGCGGGCAGTGGCTGCTTACATCTATATTCGCGGAGAATTTATCCGCGAGGCTGAAGCACTTGAGCAGGCTATTGATGAAGCCCGTGCAAAAGGCTTTCTTGGTAAAAATGCCTGTGGCTCTGGCTATGATTTTGATATTTTTGTGCACCGGGGTGCTGGCGCTTATATTTGCGGCGAAGAAACCGCGCTTATTGAAAGCCTAGAAGGCAAAAAAGGCCAGCCACGCTTGAAGCCTCCATTCCCTGCGAATGTGGGTGTTTGGGGTTGCCCAACCACAGTTAATAACGTTGAATCAATTGCTGTTGCACCGACTATATTACGGCGCGGGGCTGCTTGGTTCTCTGGTCTTGGTCGCCCGAATAACACTGGCACCAAGGTATTCTCAATTTCTGGCCATGTGAACAATCCGTGTAACGTGGAAGAAGAAATGGGCATTCCTCTTAAGGAGCTCATTGAGAAACATGCTGGCGGTGTGCGGGGCGGTTGGGATAATTTGCTTGCAATTATTCCCGGTGGTTCGTCTGTGCCCATGTTACCAAAACATATTTGCGATACTGTGTTGATGGATTTTGACAGTTTGCGGGAACATCAGTCAGGCTTAGGCACTGCTGCTGTTATCGTTATGGATAAATCCACCGATTTGGTTAAAGCGATTGCAAGGCTTGCCGAGTTTTACAAGCATGAGAGTTGCGGCCAATGCACCCCTTGCCGTGAAGGCACAGGGTGGATGTGGCGCGTGATGGAACGCCTTGTTACTGGTAATGCTGAAAAATCTGAAATCGATACACTCCTGAATGTGACGAAGCAAATCGAAGGGCATACAATTTGTGCGCTTGGTGATGCTGCGGCATGGCCTATTCAGGGATTGATGCGCCATTTCCGCGATGAAGTGGAAAACCGTATTGATACGTATCGTGCCCAAGCGGCCGAATAGTGACGCCGAATAGTGACTGTGAGGCCTGGAGAGTTAAATGCCTACGTTAACGATTGATGGAAAAGAAGTAACAGTCGATGCAGGAACGACAGTTCTGCAAGCCTGTGAAGAAGTTGGGGTTACTGTACCGCGCTTCTGTTACCACGAGCGCTTGTCAATCGCTGGTAACTGCCGGATGTGCCTTGTTGATATGGAAAAAGCACCAAAGCCAATTGCCAGCTGCGCTATGCCAGCAGGGGAAGGCATGGTCATCCATACCGATACTGAGCGGGTTAAAACAGCCCGTGAAGGTGTGATGGAATTCCTGCTTATTAACCACCCACTTGATTGTCCCGTGCGTGACCAAGGTGGTGAATGCGAACTTCAGGACCAATCTGTTGCCTTTGGTGGCGGCATTAGCCGTTACGACGAGAATAAACGCGCAGTTGGCGATAAAAACATGGGGCCGCTTATCGCGACGACCATGACACGCTGCATTCACTGTATGCGCTGTGTACGCTTCAGTGATGAAATTGCTGGCGTTGACGGTATGGGCTCACTTGGACGCGGCGAGCATACGGAAGTTGTCACCTACCTTGACGGGCTGCTTGATACAGAGCTATCCGGCAATGTGATTGACCTTTGCCCGGTTGGTGCCCTGACATCTAAGCCTTATGCTTTTACGGCTCGGAGCTGGGAACTGACGGAAACTAACGCTATTGATGTGATGGACGCTGTTGGCTCTAATATTACCGTGGATACACGGGATGGTGCTGTGATGCGGGTATTGCCGCGTCTTAATGAAGATGTGAATGAAGAGTGGATTTCAGATAAAACCCGTTTTTCATATGACGGCATTAAAAAGCAGCGCCTAGACCAGCCTTATGTCCGTAAAAGTGGCAAACTGGTAGAAGCCACTTGGGACGAAGCTTTTAACGCAGTTAAAAAAGGCATTAAGGGCCTTAAAGGCAAGGAGATTGCTGGCCTTGTTGGCGATGTCGCTGAAATGGAAAGCATGTTGGCCTTTAAAGACCTGTTAGGGACTTTAGGATCAAAGCGCATTGAAGCACGCCAAGACGGTGCAGCCCTAGATACTAGCGTGCGTGCAGGCTACCTGATGAATACAGGCATTGCTGGCATCGAAGACGCTGATTATATTTTGCTAGTTGGTACCAACCCCCGGGTTGATGCGCCGATGGTAAATGCCCGTATTCGCAAAGCTGTTGTTAAAATCAGCCTTACGGTTGCCAACGTTGGCTCAGCCGAAGATCTTTCTTATGCAGTTGAAGAGTTTGGCGACGATGCCACCCTTCTTAAAGCGATTAAAACCGGGCGGCACGATATTGCTAAAGCGCTGAAAGCAGCCAAGAAGCCAATGATCATTGTTGGTCAAGCGGCTCTGGCTCGCGAAGATGGTGCAGCAATTCTTAAAAAGGCGCGGGATATTGCAGATAAATATTGCATGGCGGAAGGCTGGAATGGCTTTAACGTCCTGCACACTGCCGCAAGCCGTGTTGGCGCGCTCGACCTTGGGCTAACGGCAGCCGGCGGCATTGATGCAATATTGGATGACGCAGAAGCTAACAAGCTGAAAGCTGTATTCCTTTTGGGTGCCGATGAGTTTGACAGCGCAGCCTTGAAAAAAACCTTCACTGTTTACATTGGTACACACGGTGACGAAGGTGTTAAACAGGCTGATGTGATACTGCCCGGCACTGTTTACACTGAAAAATCAGGCACTTACGTTAATACGGAAGGGCGTGTTCAGCGCAGTGAAAAAGCCTCGAAAGCACCGGGTGATGCACGGGATGACTGGACTATTCTTCGCGCACTCTCTGATGTTATTGGGGAAACACTGCCCTATAACAGCCTTGCCGAACTTCGCATGAAGCTTATGGCCGCTGCCCCTGCCAGCAGAACACTGGATACACTCCCGACTGAAGAATGGGGTGATTTTGGTACTGACGGCGAAATTGAAAAGGGCGGTATTCAGCCTGCTATCGATAACTTCTATCTCACCAACACAATTGCTCGTGCAAGTGCCATAATGGCTGACTGCGTAAGCGCGCGTGAAGGTGACCAACAAGAGGCTCTGAAAGTTATGGGGGGTTCCCATGGTTGAAGCATTTTTTGAATGGTTCCCGACAACTTGGTTCGGGATGCTTATAGGCGTAGAGCAATCTGCCCTGTTTTATTTTGTCACTATCGTCTTGATGATTTTGACTATTGTTCTGCCGCTTCTTATCGCTGTGGCCTTTGCGGTGTATTTTGACCGTAAAATTTGGGCAGCAGTCCAGATGCGGCGAGGGCCTAATGTGGTTGGGCCTTTTGGTCTTTTGCAATCTTTTGCGGATGGCTTGAAGCTTTTCCTCTAAGAAACCATTATTCCCGCTGGAGCGAATAAGGTTCTGTTCCTGATTGCGCCAATGATTACATTCATTTTGGCTCTTATATCGTGGGCAGTTATCCCTTTTGCTGAAAACACAGCCATTGCAAACTTGAATGTGGGCATAATGTACATATTGGCGATTTCATCGCTGGGTGTGTACGGGATTATCCTTTCCGGTTGGGCGTCAAACAGCCGCTACGCCTTTTTGGGCAGCCTTCGGTCTGCCGCGCAGATGGTTTCCTATGAGGTTTCCATTGGTTTTGTGCTGGTGTGTGTGTTGATGGCTGTTGGGTCGTTGAACCTATCTGATATTGTGATGGCGCAGGAAGGTTCCATTATAAATTGGTATGTATGGCCGTTCTTCCCACTTTATATCATCTTCTTCATTTCAGCACTGGCGGAAACAAACCACCCACCGTTTGATTTACCTGAAGCCGAAGCAGAACTGGTTGCGGGTTATCAAGTTGAATATAGCTCTATGGCTTTTGCGCTCTTCTTCCTTGGGGAATATGCAAATATTCTGCTGATGTCGACTGTGATGGCAATATTGTTCCTTGGGGGTTGGCACGCACCTATTCCGTTGCTTGATTTTATACCCGGCTGGATTTGGCTGCTGATTAAAACAGGCTTTGGTTTTTGGGTATTCGCCATGGTGAAAGCTTTTGTTCCTCGCTACCGTTATGATCAGCTCATGCGGTTAGGCTGGAAAGTGTTTTTACCGATTTCCCTCTTTTTGGTGGTCTTCTATGCGGGCGTAATGGTTTACGCTGGCTTGCTGCCCCCTCACGGTTAAGAAAGGCTTGAAAATGACTGCACTTATCCAAGCCGCTAAAAGTTTACTCCTGAAGGAGTTTGTGGCTGCTTTCTGGTTGTCGATCAAATATATGTTCGCGCCAAAAGTAACAATCAATTACCCCTATGAAAAAGGGCCTATCAGCCCTCGTTTCCGTGGGGAACATGCATTGCGCCGCTATGCTAACGGCGAAGAACGCTGCATTGCTTGTAAGCTGTGTGAAGCAATTTGCCCTGCGCAGGCTATTACGATTGAAGCAGAACCACGCGACGATGGCTCTCGCCGCACAACACGCTACGACATTGACATGACCAAATGCATTTATTGTGGTTTTTGCCAAGAAGCGTGCCCCGTTGATGCAATTGTGGAAGGTCCAAACTTTGAGTTTGCGACGGAAACACGGGCAGAGCTTATGTATGACAAAAACAAATTACTCGCCAACGGTGACCGGTGGGAGCGTGTGATCGCTTCAAACATCGCAGCCGATGCGCCGTACAGGTAGGGGAACAAGATGTTGGAATTAATAAATCTTCCGGCCTTGGCCTTTTATATGTTTGCAACGCTGACTGTGGTTTCAGGCGGTTTGGTGATTTCTGCGAAAAACCCTGTGCATAGTGTTATGTGGCTTATTCTCGCTTTCTTTAGTTCAGCAGGCTTGTTTGTTTTGCTGGGCGCGGAATTCCTCGCGATGTTGCCTATCATTGTCTATGTAGGCGCAGTGGCAGTGTTATTCCTGTTTGTGGTGATGATGCTGGA
>JAESQS010000212.1 GCA_016765035.1 Kordiimonadaceae bacterium
CCATCTATCAGCAGTAGGTCTGGCCAGTGGCCCCGCTCCCTGTCAGCATCTTCTTTTAGTAATCTGGAAAAACGGCGCTGCATGACTTCCCGCATCATGCCAAAATCATCCCCCGGTGTGGTGTCTTTGGATTTGATGTTGAATTTGCGGTAGCTATTTTTCAAAAAGCCTTCAGGGCCTGCCACAATCATGCCGCCCACAGCATTGGTGCCTTGAATGTGGCTATTATCATATACTTCGATGCGTTTGGGCGGGGCTGCCATCTTGAAAAGCTCGGCGACACCGTCCAGTAATTTTCCTTGGCTTGCGGTTTCTGCCAAGTGGCGCTCTATGGCTTCTTTGGCGTTACGGCGGGCCTCCTTCACTACTTCGGCCTTTTTACCGCGTATGGGCACGGAAATATTGACTTTGCGCTCCATGCGGCTGCTTAGGGCCTCTGCCATAAGCGCTTGATTGGCAATGGCATGTGAAATTAACACATGTTTTGGCGCGGGTTTATTATCATAAAATTGCGAAATGAAGGCTTCCAGCACAGAGCTAATGTCTTCACTGGCATCATGCTTGGGAAAATAGGCCCTGTGGCCCCAATTTTGCCCGGCTCGAAAAAAGAAAACCTGAATGGCAATTTGTCCGGCGGCGGTTTCTGCTGCAATGACATCTGCTTCATCCACCATCACATTCACCATAGATTGATGGCTTTGAATTTGGGTGAGGGCATTCAGCCTGTCGCGGTAAATGGCTGCGGTTTCATAATCCATATTGTTACTGGCAGTTTGCATGGCACTGGCAAATGTCTTTTGTACGTCGGTTGATTTTCCCTCAAGGAACGCCCGTGTCTCAGAAACCATGCTGCTATATTCCTGATCCTTCACTTTACCAACACAGGGGCCAGAGCAGCGTTTGATTTGGTACAACATGCAAACACGGGAGCGGGTCTCCAGTGTGCTATCTGAGCAGGATCGAAGCTGAAAAACCTTTTGCAGCGTATTCAAGGTGCGGTTTACTGAGGAAACATTGGCAAAAGGCCCATAATATTGGCCTTTGTGCTTTTGCCGTCCGCGATGCTTGGTAATTTGCGGCCATTCATGGTCCCGCAGTAAAATATAGGGAAAGGATTTATCATCCTTCAGCAGGATATTATATTGCGGCTTGAAGCGCTTTATCAGCGATGCTTCCAGAAGGAGGGCTTCGCTTTCTGTACGGGTAGTTACAAACACCATTGAGAGGGTTTGGGCCACCATGCGCTGGTGTCTTATTGTTAGACGTTTGATTTGTGTATAGGAAACAATACGCTTTTTAATGCTTTTTGCTTTGCCCACATAAAGCACGTCACCGTGCTTATTTAACATGCGGTATACGCCGGGGCCGACAGGCGCCGTTTTCACATGCGTACGGATTATATCAATCCCGGAAGCTAGATTTGTTTCTTTCACACAGGGTTACCTTGATTATTTCTTTTCACACTATGGACGATAGGGGGTGAAAGAATCAATGCAGGGAATCGAGCTTTTCTGGGGTTTAAAAAGATATACACTTTCCCTGTGGATAACCTTGTGGGCAAGTCCAGTCATAATATTGAAATATCGCTGTAACTCTAATGTTTCCCCTGTTTGCCTAATTTTTAGGCAAAATAGTTAAGCTGTTGATTTGTAAGGCTTTCTCTAGAGTAAATTTTATAATTTAAAAATTTATATTTTGTATTCTTGCGCTGATAGGGGCCGTATGGCAGCAGTTGATTCGTTGTGAACAACTTTTAACAGCACACCGTCGATGGCAAATGAAAAAAAGTAAATGTTAATAGGGTGTTAAGGATGTTTGTGCCGCTCAATTTCGACACCAACACTGGCGGCGCCCTCCACGGCTTCCAACTTTTCAACTTTTACCCGAGTGCCAATTACCTGATTGTCAGTTAGGGCCATATCAGCAATTTTTTCTGCCAATGTCTCTACAAGGTTAATATGGCCTTTCGCCAAAATGGCCTGAATGTTGGTAACAATATCGTTGTAGCAAACAACATTAGAAAGTTGGTCGTCATGGTGCTGGGTATTTTCCTGCACTGACAAGTCAACATTGATACGTATTTTCTGGTGTGTATCTTTTTCATGTTCCCAAACGCCAATTTCGGCATCCACCACATAGTCGCGCACAAATATATGGCGTACAGACCGTGTTGCATCTGCAAAAGGTAAATGAAGAATATTCGCGGTTGTTTTGTCGTTTTGTACCATTACTCAATCCTCAAGAATATCGTCTGTGCGCCACGCAAGGTGCTGGCCGCCGTCTACAGCTATCATTTGCCCTGTCATTGCCCCGTTCTCAAGTATAAAATGCACAGTAGAGGCAATTTCCTCAAGAGAAGGCCCAGACCCAAGCAACACACTGGCAGATTCAGTAGCAAAATCCGCTTTAGATTGCTGTTTATTGGCAAGCGTTGGGCCGGGCGCAATGGCATTCACACGGATGCGCTGCGGGGCCAATGCCTGCGCACAGCTTTTTGTTGCATTAAATAGACCCGACTTAGACAGGCTATAGGACAGATACTGCGGGTTTGGCTTTAACACCCGCTGGTCGATGATATTGATAATGGCACCATGTCTGCCTTCCGGCAGGTTCGCAGCAAAAGCTTGTGTTAACAAAAGCGGTGCTAACAAGTTTACCTGCTGGTGTTTTAGCCATAAGGCAGCGCTAAAGCTCTCTAGCCTGTCATCTTCAAATATAGACGCATTATTAAGTAAAATATCGAATGGCTGACCAAGGGCTTCTTGGGCATTTTCCAGTAAAGCAGCGGTTTGCTCTGGGTCTGTTAAATCAGCCTGTACGGTGCAGGCGTCGCCACCACATGCCAGAATTTCATCAACAGCAGCTTCTGCATCTTCCTCAGAATTGTTATGGTGGATAGCCACTGCAATACCTCTTGCAGCAAGGTCCAGCGCAATATGACGCCCAATACGGTGCGCAGCACCGGTTACTAGGGCGGCTTTAAGACGCTGGCTGTTCAAAATGCATCCCCATAACATTTGCGCTTTCTGGGCTTTGGGACAGATAATACATATAGGATGTATATAAGCCTAAAAGGACGATGCCTGCAAACCGGCCTACGTTGGCCCTGTAGCGGCAGAAGGGTATAAGGAGCATGGAGGAGGCCAGCATCACCCATAAGTCCACTCTGAGGAAGCTCTCAGGCACTGGTACGGTGCCGATCATGGCAGTGACGCCCATAATGCCCAACAAATTAAACAGGTTGGACCCAATGACATTGCCCACAGCAACATCACAGTGACCGCGCGCAGAGGCCATAAGCGCTGTTGCCAGTTCAGGCAAGCTGGTACCTATGGCTACAAGGGTCAATCCGATAACGGCTTCAGAGACATGGAATTGGTGGCGAGCGACATATACAGAACCGGTAACCAGCATGTCGGCACCAATCATAAGGCCAAGCAACCCCCCTATGATTAAAACTGCTGCAAGGCCATACCCATTGGGGGCCTCGTTCAGTTCTTCCATTTTTTCCATTTCTTCCATGCCACCAGTGGCGGTTTTGGCCCGCATGCCGGAATACACAAGGAAAGCGACAAGGAAGCTGAAAAGCACTGCGCCCTGCCAAAAGCCAAAGACTTGCGTATATGCAAGGCCAATAAAAAGGCATGTTGCCCCAAGCATGATGGCCAAATTACGACCCAACCGAGGAGCGTTGCAGGCCATGGGGGCAATCAGGGCAGGTACACCCAGCACAAGAAGAATATTTGCGATGTTAGACCCAACGATATTGCCGAGGGCAAGAGTGGGGACATTTTCTAGGATTGCATCAATCCCAACGACCAGTTCGGGGGCGGATGTGCCAAAGGCAACCACTGTCAGCCCAATAACCAATTTTGAAATGCCAGCGCGCTGTGCAATAGACACTGCGCCGCGTACCAAAATATCACCAGCAAATATCAATAAAACTAAACCAACAACAATTTGAATATAGGCCATCTAGTGATTTGATCCTAACTAATCCTAAGGGCGCTCCCGCTAAAGGTCGCTTCGGTTTATATAAGGTGTCACTTCTGGAAAGAAAAGGCAGTATGCCGTTTTTTTGTAATAGCGTGAGCTGATCTTGCTTCTGTTAACCATACCATGGGTTTTAGCCGCAGATGTTAAGGCTGAAACGGATTTGAAGAGGCATGGGCAGTAATAATACCATTTTTAGAGTCGCTTTCCTGTGCCAAAAGGCCTGAATACAGGTCAGAAATGGGCTTCGAATTCGTTGTTTTGGACGGTGGTTTTACTGGGGTGAGATAAAATACCCTAGGTTTCTCAGTAGTTTTGGGTTTTTGGCAAAAAAAGCGGTATTTCTTGCTTGATAATGGCGCGCGAATGATTTAGTTCAGCGGCTGAAATTGGCGGATAGACATGCCGTGCGAGTTTCCCTTGCTTTTTAGTAAGCCTCGCCTTATGTTGCGCGCCTTGAATTAGACAGGTCCACCACAGGGGTGGGCTCTTAAGGTTTCCCAGACGAGCTATATAGCCGAGCTGGCGAGTGAAAAGGTAAAGAAAATGGCAGTTCCAAAGAGTAAGATCTCTACATCTCGCCGTGGTATGCGTCGTTCACACGACTCTCTGAAGGCAGTAAACTTTCAAGAAGACTCACACACTGGTGAGTTTAAATTGCGTCACCACATCGATCTGAAAACAGGTATGTATCGTGGTAAGCAGGTTCTGGAGCCAAAAGGCGACTATTAAGCCTTAAGCTTCTAAAGCGAACATTAAAAACCGGCGACACCTTTGGGTTCGCCGGTTTTTGTTTGTGTAGAGTAAGCCGGGAGTGGGCGGATCTGAATACTAATTAAACCTAATCCGCCTTAAGCCCGAGAAGGGTGCGATAAGCGGCTAGGGCTGTTATAGGGTTGAATAATCCAGCCCGATATCTACAGCGGGGGCGCTTTGGGTTAGGCGGCCTACAGAGATGAAGTTTACACCGGTTTCTGCAATGGCGCGGATGGTGGCTAGGGTTACGCCGCCAGAAGCTTCACACGGAATGCGGCCACCGACGATGGCAAGGGCTTCCCGCAACATGTCAGGCGACATATTATCGAGCAGCAGGCTGTTTGCGCCTACTGTAAGGGCCTCTTGCACTTGCTCTAACGTGTCGCACTCAACTTGAATGTCTTTGCGTCCTGCGGCTTTGGCACCCGCCACGGCTTTTTCAACTGACCCTGCAACAGCAATGTGATTATCTTTAATCATCACGGCATCAAACAGGCCCATACGGTGGTTTTGTGCGCCGCCCATGGCTGTTGCATATTTCCCCAGTTTTCTGAGGCCGGGTATCGTTTTGCGGGTATCGAGCAATGTTGCCTTTGTTCCTGCAATGATATCCACATACTGGCGTGTCAATGTGGCAATGCCAGACATATGCTGCAAAATATTAAGCGCTGTGCGTTCTGCCGTTAGCGAGGCACGTGCCGTTCCGTGTATTTTGAGGATGTTACTGCCAGCAACAAGCCTGTCACCATCTTGTGCAAATAACTCGATTGAACTGGTGGCATCCAGCCGTTTGAAGATGGGTTCAATCAGCGGTAGGCCAGCTAGTATAATATCTTCACGGGCATTCATAGCCGCACTTAAGCGCGCATCTTCAGGGATAGTATGCAGCGCTGTGATATCGCCAGTGCCAACGTCTTCGGCAAAGGCGCTGTCAATAAAAGCCTGAATTTCGGCTGTCGATAGGGGAAAGTCTGCCACAGCGGCCCTTTATGCGCTTAATCTGGTAAGGTCTTTGGCCGGTGCGGCGTTTGGGCTCATTTCCAGCATTTTCCGAAGGGGCTTTTCCGCCTTGATGCGGGTTTCTTCATCCAGAGCAATCTCCGGGCTTGAGTCGCGCAGACATAGATAGAGCTTATCCATGGTGTTTAATGCCATGTAGGGGCATGTATTACAGCTACAGTTGCCGTCAGCGCCGGGCGCACCGATGAAAGTTTTGTGGGGCGCGTCTTTTTCCATTTGGTGTATGATGCCGGGCTCTGTGGCAATAATCAGCGTTTCTGCATCTGAATCACGGACATAGTCCAGAATAGAGCGTGTTGATCCAACATGGTCAGAATGGCGCAAAATCGCATCCGGGCATTCAGGGTGGGCTGCAACAGGGGCATTAGGGTGTTTGGCTTTTAACTTGATCAGCTCTTTTTCGCTGAAAAGTTCATGCACAATACAGGTACCTTGCCAGAGGAGCATGTTACGGCCCAGTTTCTTGTTTAGGAAACCACCAAGGTGCTTGTCTGGCGCAAAAATAATCTTCTGGTCAGCAGGTAATTGGTTCACAATATATTCAGCGTTTGAACTGGTAACAATAATGTCTGTGTGCGCCTTAACGGCTGCGGAACAATTGATATAGCTTAGAACTAAATGGTCAGGGTGGGCTGCAACAAAAGCGGCAAACTCATCTGGTGGACAACTGTCTTCCAAGCTGCAGCCCGCTTCAAGGTCTGGCAGCACAACTGTTTTTGACGGGCTGAGTATTTTTGCAACTTCTGCCATGAAGCGCACCCCACAGAAGATGATCGTATCAGCATCTGTTTCAGCGGCTTTGCGCGACAGGTCAAGGCTGTCACCAACAAAGTCGGCAATATCCTGAATTTCCGCAGCTTGGTAATAATGGGCTAAGATGACGGCATTTTTTTCTTTGCGTAGGCGATTAATTTCAGCCACTACATCCAGTGTAGGATCAACGGTTACTGTTGATGCAATATTCATGGTCATCTCCTGCATTACGCAATACTCATACTAACTCTAGTGCCTTAGGCCCTAATTAAGCGCATTGATACAGCGCGTACGTGGGATTGGCAATTAAGGATTTATTGGCCTTTGCCTAGGCTGTAATTGCCTGAAATCAATACAGCACTGTCACACTCTACTCTTTCTTCATCCAGCAGTGCAATCATATGGCCTAAAACTGACTGGGCAGCAGCGCCAACAAGGCGCTCATCAAGGCCCTTATACATGCGATCAACGAGGGCGCGGATGGTAAGAGTTTTTTCTTCAAGCAGTTTCAGGATTTGCCCTTCGCGCATACGCCGGTGCGTTATGATACCACGAATGAAAGGCTTTGGCTTATCAATCCAGGGGCCATGGGCTGGTACCAAGTGGTCGGCCCCTAATTCAGCCACCTTTTTTAAACTGGCAAGATAGGCACGCATATCCCCGTCAGGCGGTGAAATAACGCTGGTTGCCCACCCCATAACGTGGTCGCCCACAAACAGGGTGTTTTCTTCTTGTAGCAAGAAGCACATATGGTTGCTGGTATGCCCGGGTGTGTGGTGCGCTGACAGCGTCCAGCCGTCACCTGAAACAATTTCGCCGTCAGTTAGTAGCCTGTCTGGGCGAAAGTCCTTGTCGGCACCCGCTTCTACGGTTTCGCCGTCCATTCCCCCGGTGCGGCCTGCGCCGAGGGCGCTGAAAGCATAGGTGGGCGCGCCGGTTTTTTCTGAAAGCCAGCCTGCAAGGGGCGAATGGTCAATGTGGGTGCGGGTTACCAAAATGTGGCTTAGTTGTTTGTCACCTATGGCTGCTAACAATGCTTCACCGTGCTGGGGGTGCAAGGGGCCGGGGTCAATCACCGCAAGGTTTGCCCCGTTACCCACCAAATAGGTAGTTGTGCCCGTGTAGGTGTAGGGACTTGGGTTCTCGCATAACACACGTGTTATGAGGGGGCTTGCCTGCTCGGCTACACCATAGTTTGCAGAAATATCCTGAACAAATTCTACCAATATTACCTCGTATCACGCAAAAAAAACCAACCAAAGAGTTGGTGGTTATGTGGTGTAACAGGAGTGAAATGTCAAATGGTGAACTTTTGGTGTGAGGCTTTTGGGTGGTGGGTAGTGTGGTGGGTGGCAGGTAGTTTGGTAGAAAACCGGCCATGCTACGGCGAATTGAGGTGGGGCAAATTTATAGCATGGCCAGTTTCCTATTAGGCGGATGCCCCGATCAGGCAAAAGGGACACCCTTAAACTGGAAAACCTAGCGGACGGTGGCAGCCGGAGCGCCGGTTTGCCTTTAGTATCGCAACGGTTATGCCAGAAAATATATCGTTTTATTTCAAGGGGTTAAAATTTTAGAGAAATAGTATGTTTCTGCTTGATACAGAAGTGTATCATTTTGGTACAGGGTAAAGTGTCTCATTTTGGGGCACTGTTAAAAAGCCCGCTTCTTCCCAGAGCGATTGGGCATTTTTGCTTGTTAGATATGCTAAAAATGTCTGGGCAGATAGCGGCGCAGACTGTAACGCCGTCGCCTGATACAGGATTTCACCAGATGCAAGTGATGGCACTGTGAACAGGGTTTGTACCAGCTTGCTTCTACTTGCATCGCTTTTGTATATAAAACCAAAAAGGCTGCCGCGCTCAATCAGTACCAGCGCTTGCCTGACATTACTGGTGAAAGCTGCTTGGCCTTTCACTCTATTCCACACAGATAAGTGCTTTAAATAACGCCGGGCATATTGGCCCGCAGGCGCAGTTGCCGGGTTCGCCATTGCAAAGGGCTTGTTTCCCAGCAGAGCAATGAGTGAGGAGCCTGAAACCTCTGCCATGGGCTGAAGCTGTTGACTGATAGGTGCGGCAAGAACCAATTGGTTTTTAGCAACAACGTGTGCTTTGCCTTCTGTCAGGTTTGCAGTTTGCAAAAAGTTAACCCACTGCGGGTTTGCAGAAATGAAAATATCAGCAGGTGCTCCGGCTTTTATTTGCCGGGCCATGACAGCACTAGCCGCAAAAGATAAGCGTGGTAAAGGCGTAGCGGTCGACTGGGCCTTAGCCCACTTTTGCGCGTGTGCTGATAAAACATCTGTCAGGCTTGCTGCTGCAAAGATAGTGAGTGGCTTATCAGGCTCGGCTACGCTTGGCAGGGTTAAAACAAGCGACATTAA
>JAESQS010000022.1 GCA_016765035.1 Kordiimonadaceae bacterium
AAGGGCCTGACTACCGGTTACTGTCCGGTATAAACCTTTTTCGCTTTTTGTAGCGCCGATTTGGTAGCGTTTAAAGTTTGCAGAAAGCTCGGCAGTTTCCCCAAAAGCGTGGCCTGCATTCAAGGCCGCCACATTCGAAGCTGCAATGTCTGCCTTTTTGGCAAATTTCGCATTCAACCATTTGGCAACAGGCTCGCGTTTGCGGCTAAACATCCAGAGCACCAAACCAAGTGTCCACATATTCTTACAGCGCAGTGCATCCTTGTTGCCAAGGCCATGTTCTTTCACTGCCTCAAGCGTCAATTTTGAAATGTCGATATCGACTACCTGATAATCATCCAGCATAGGTGTGCCGATCGGATTATCTTCATAGCCAGCTTTTTGCAGGTTCCGTTTCGTGAAGGCCCCTGTATCAACAACCAACATACCGCCAGAGCGCAGGTTTTTTAGGTTCACTTTCAGTGCAGCCGGATTCATCGCGACAAGCACGTCAGGTTCATCCCCTACCGTTTTAATGGATTTTGCACCAAAATTAATTTGAAATGCCGAAACGCCAAAGGTCGTGCCAATAGGGGCCCTGATTTCAGCGGGAAAATCCGGAAAAGTCGCAAGGTCGCTACCAGAAAGCGCAGTCGATGTAGTGAACTGGTTGCCTGTTAATTGCATACCATCCCCACTATCACCAGCAAACCGCACTACAGCAGATTCTAAAACCTGTAAGTTAGAAGTCATGTTTTCATAGTCCTTTAAGGAGAGAAGTAACCTACTTCCCTACTTTGCATTTTTAACCTTTTTTTATCCTGACAATCAATTTAAACTCTAATAATCAGTAAAACTAGGTAATTTTTCTATCTTTTCAGGAAAATTGTACTTTCCATAGAATTTAATTCTCATAAATGGTCAATATCAGCATCAAGATCGCGCATTCCGCATCAAAACAAACTCTTCCGCTGTGGAAGGATGCACTGCAACAGTGGCATCAAACTGTGATTTTGTTAGTTCTGCCTTCACTGCAATGCCGATACCCTGAATAATTTCGGCCGCATCTATCCCAATCATGTGAGCGCCAACAACTTTATCAGTCGCTTTATCTACAATCAATTTTGTGTAGGCACGCTCGTCCGAGCCACCCAAAGTATGCTTCATGGGCCTAAAGTCAGATTCGTATATTTCAATATCTGCAAACTTCTCGCGGGCTTGCGCTTCGGAAAGGCCAACGGTGCCAATAGGCGGCTGCGAAAACACTGCGGATGGAATAGCATCATGCTCTGGCGAAGTCTCTATACCGCCAAATTCCGTCAAGGCAAAAGCATGTCCCTCTTTAATCGCAACAGGCGTTAACTGCACACGGTCCGTTACGTCACCCACTGCAAAAATACTGTCGATGGTCGATTTACCGTATGCATCCACTTTCACAGCACCATTTGGCGCAAGGTCCACACCAACAGCTTCTAATCCAAGGCCTTTGGTATTAGCGCCCCGCCCTGTTGCATACATAACGGCATCGGCTTCTAGCCTACTGCCATCCGTTAGCGTCAAGGAAACGCCCGTTTCGGTTTTCTCTATCGCTGTAACATTGGTGCCGGTTCTTACATCAATGCCTTTTTTGGCCATTTCAGCCGCTAGGCGGCTTCGCAAGTCATCATCAAACCCCCGCAGTATCTGCTCGCTGCGATATAACTGGATAACATCGCTGCCCATACCGTTAAAAATGCCGGCGAATTCAACAGCAATATAGCCGCCACCCACAATAACGATACGCTTGGGTAAATCATCCAGATGCAATGCTTCATTAGATGTTATTGCGTGTTCGATGCCGGGCACATCTGGCAATGCAGGCCAGCCACCAACAGCTACCAATATTTTCTTCGCAGTATAGGTTTTATCACCCACACGTACCGTATTCGTATCTTCAACTGTGGCACGGCCATTGATAATTTCAACGCCGGCACCATCAAGCGTATTCAGATAAAGCCCATTCAACCGGTCAATTTCGGCATCTTTGGCAGCAATTAATTTTTTCCAGCTAAAGCGGCGCTCACCAATGGTCCAGCCGTAACCTTCTGCTGTTTCCATATCTTCGCCAAAATGGCTGGCATACACGAGCAATTTTTTAGGCACGCACCCGCGGATAACGCAAGTACCGCCCACACGGTACTCTTCTGCCACAGCAACCTTTGCACCAAAGCCAGAGGCTATGCGGCTGGCACGTACACCACCGGACCCTGCCCCAATTACAAATAAGTCATAATCAAAATTCATTCATCATCTCCGGCATTAGTTTTCTAGTACCAACTTTTCTGGCACAAAATTCTCAGCATTCCGCCAACATGACGTTCATATGGGTATGAATGCCCCCAAACCAATGCCGCAGCCCTTTTCTTGCGGTCACAATAATATGATCCTGCTTTTGGTCCAGCCTTTTAAAGATTTTATTCTTCAATCTATGGCAAACTTGGTAAATCCCCCTACGTTAAGCGTAAAGATTTATCAGGAGAGAAAACATGGGGCCTTTAAGTGGCATTCGCATCATTGAAGTTGTTGGTATAGGCCCAGGGCCTTTTGCAGGCATGATGCTCGCGGATATGGGCGCTGAAGTAATCATCGTTGACCGGCCCGGCCCTCCCACTCTTTTGGATTTCAAAGTAGACATCAACAGGCGCGGCAAACGCTCTATCGTGCTGGACTTAAAATCAGCAGAGGATAAAGAAACATTTCTAAAATTGTGCGAAACCGCCGATGGACTGTTTGAAGGCTTCCGGCCCGGTACAATGGAAAAGCTTGGCCTTGGGCCTGACGACATTGCCAGCCGCAACAGCAGACTTGTTTATGGCCGCATGACAGGGTGGGGCCAGACAGGACCTCTGGCAAAAACTGCAGGCCATGACTTAAATTACATTTCACTCTCTGGCGCACTGCACGCCATGGGCGCGCCCGGCACTGCGCCGCCAGTACCGCTTAACTTAGTGGGCGACTATGGCGGCGGTGGCATGATGCTCGCCTTTGGCCTTGTGTGCGCACTGCTGGAAGCCAAAACATCCGGTAAAGGCCAAACTATTGATGTAAGCATGGTCGAAGGCTCATCAGCCCTCATGTCCATATTCCATTCCATGAAATCAAGCGGTATGTGGGATGGCACGCGCGGCACCAACATGCTGGCAGGCGATGCACACTTCTATGACACCTTTGAAACTGCAGACGCAAAATATGTCAGTTTTGGCGCGATTGAATTGCCTTTCATGCAGATTTTTGTTGAGAAAGCTGGCCTAGACCCAAGCTGGCTTAGTAACCATTTGAATGTTCAAAAATGGCCTGAATTAAAACAGGAACTGACGACTATATTCAAAAGCAAAACTCGCGCTGAATGGCAATCTTTGCTGGACGGCACCGACGCTTGCTTTGCCCCCATTTTGACCATGGATGAGGCACTTTCACATCCGCATAATATTGCGCGGGAAAGCTTTGTGGAGGTGGATGGTGTCATGCAGCCTGCACCCACACCAAAATTCAGCCGCACCGCCCCCAAAGTGCAACATGGACCTTCTCCAAAAGGAACTGACACAGATGCCATTCTGAAGGGTTTACAACGCACGTAAGCACTTTAGGCCGCATTTATAATAGATCCACTTACTCTCTGGCCCAACCACCCGCTAGGATACACTGTGGGGTGGTTGAGCCAGAGAGTAAGCGGGGAGTGGGTGGATCTGATTATAAAAGAGCAGATATGCTTTATTTGTCAAAAAGGGCGAGGACCTCTGGTTTCACCTGACCCTTTTCAACCCAGAAGCTTGCGATTTTCTGAAACAGACCCCAATCAGCAACTGTTACGCCAGCAGGGCGCTTATCCAGTTTTGTAGCAAAAAGCAGGAAATACCGCAGACGGCTCTGGATTTTAGACGTTGCACTCATTGATGCACGAGACTGAAGCGAGGTACGACCGCGCTGGGCATGAATAAGCGCGTGCTTTATATCATTCGCTTTTGCTTTGGCGTCCGCTATCGAAACACTCCGGCTTTGCCCGACTTGCGCTTGCAGCCATTCTTCAACATTAAATAGGTCGCGCATGGTTTGCCCCTTTGACACGCATTTTCCGAAAGGCGCATAAAGCAGAAAAAATATGGTGCTGTATAGAGGGTTGCTAAAAATTTATCTCGTTGGAGTTTATGAAACCAAGCAGGAACAAGTCACTGGCTCCATATCATAGCCCTGTAAAGTAGTGACCATGGAGGTCTTAAACCACGCTGTCACTTTTAGGAGGCACACCAAACCCACTGTCAAGATAGGTAAATTCAGTAACCTTTGAGCGCGTATCAAGAGGCAATGCCTCTGGCAAACTGGCTTGATGTTTACTTTCCACGAGCATCAATCCAATGACATACCGGTGGGCTGGAGCGCTCCCCGTGAACGGAAAAGTGACGGAGCATGCATTAAATCCTAGACCATTGGCCAATTCATAATGTCGCACACCGTAAGCACCGCACTTATACTCAAATAGCGCATCCATATATATATTATAAAGAAGCCAGTCTTTCTCTTTAAACCGGCTGAATATATCTGACGGCCGATACTGAAAGCAGGACGTTGCATCAAGGGCCGTACCTGTCAGCCTGACACTGCTTTTGATACCGCCTTGGCGTTCCAAAATATAAAAGTTCGGCAACAAATGCGGGAAGTGGCTTGGCTTAAAATCACCACGGGCAGGCACACCGCTTGCAACAACTGCAAGCGTCTTCCAATAGCTGATATATTCATTGAAAAACGATTCATCCAACACCGAACACCGACTCCATATCACCACTATAAAGCCAGACTATATCACTCAACATTAAAGCAATCCTTACTGCCAAGTGAGTGTCTTGCTAGCCGCCGCGATGGCGTACGGCTGAAATAGCCGCGCACCGCAGAAGCAACATTTACCCGAAAGCCCCAACTTTCAGCGCGATCAAGCCACTTAACGCCAGAACGAGATCATAAGCAGTTTCAATCACATCAAAAACATTGCGATGCACTTCTTCATAGCCGGCAGATGCACCGCTTTCATAAGTTGTTTCCTCGCCAAACACTTCATCATTGCTTGCCAGAGGTCTTTCGGGGAAAATCTTACGGAGTTGATCAAGCGTGTCTGGCACTTCAAGGTGCAGCAGCTCAACAAGGAGGTCTTCGAGAGAGATATCAAACCGACTACTGAAGCGCGGAATTTCCATTGCTTTCAAAAAGATAAACTGAATCAGCCCAATCCGTATTTGGTGCAGTTCAAAAAGCTCTGCATCTGGTGCCGCTGTCTCAAGCACTGAAACATCGCAATCTTCGGCCAGACAATCAGTCAACATGCCAGCATCGCGCCGCATATTCCTAATACAGGCATCGACACAATCGCTTTCAAACAGCCCTTCCATAAGGTCAGACAGGCGGCGCAGGTGGGCCCGTTCGTCCGCAGAACTGGTATCGTCGCACCGATCAAGCCAATAGCCGGGACTAAGCAGTTTGGCATAAGCTTCAATAACACCCACATCTGATCTGGCAAGTCCATTTAAGGCCATGCTTGTGACCATCTGCAACCGCTCACTATCCCCATGAATAGCATTAAACTGGTCTGGCGAACGGGCCATGGCCGTGCCTAAGCCAGCACAACTGTTGGCAAGATAGCCAAGCTGTTGCAGCACGGCATTATGGGGAATAGCCCGTATTTGGGATATGCGCTCCAGCCGCTGATGCAAGGCACCGCCGCTTTGCCGCCTGAGCGAGCGCGACCCCGTTGGATATAGCAAGCTTCTGCCAATAGAATCTATTAGCCGTACATAACCTTTGTCTGCGGTAAGCTCATCTTGATATTCAACCAGCGTCAGGAAAAAATCGAGCGACCAGCCTTTTTCATCATACATACGGTCGTCACTGGACGCATATTTGGCAAAGCGCACTTCTAGAAAATCTGTCAGGGTAGCAAGGGCTGTATCTTCTGCAAGGAACCACAAAAATCCTTCCCCGCCCTGAAAACTCACTTCATGCTTATCAAGCCTACCCAGCTTGGCAAGCTGCTCGCGCACCCGTGGGGGCTGTGTATAAAGAAAGCGTTTTTTCAAACTTTCCGGGAAAGCGCCTCGACCTACAGATTCGCCATGCGTATCAAAAAACAATAGCTGCACATCAGATAAGCCCCGTTTTTCCCAAAGCCTGATCAGCCGCAGCTTAAAACGTTCGATGGCAAGCGTAGCCGCTGGCTGCCCGATATAACGGCCAGAATCTGAAAAGCCCAACTGGACACAAAAGCGGCCCTGCGCTTCTACATATGCCCGAAAATGCGGGTTATCCAGCAATTCAGAAATAACCCGATCCCCCCGTTGCAAGCCAATGGCCGTTTCAAACAAAGGGGAAATTTCGACATGATGTTCCACGCCAAAAAGCTTGGCGTAATACAGCGCGGTCAACAACGTAAAGGGCGTATCAGATTCTGCAACCAGCATACGGATGCGCGTGGTGGCATCAAAATGCTTCATAAATTGAGCCGCCAACATGAAAACCCGCCGCGCCGTGGTCTGCTCTGCTGCAAGCGTGCCGTAATGCACAGTTTTCACTTCAACAGTATCGAGCTTTTCCGTAACAGCGGCTAGGAAGTGGCGGCGCATGGCGCTTTGATCTGGCGCTGACGTTAGCTGTATTTCCGAACTGATGGCATTGTGAAGCTGCGCCGCATTCAAACGAAAGTGAATGTGCGACAACCCCAGCCCCACAGAGCGCCATTCCGTATAGAGCGTTGCTGCTGCGCGCCATTCATTATGGGGCAAATCAAGCGCAAGCAAATATTCGAATGCAGCATTGATACTGGTAACTGCCTTATCTTTGCGGGAATGGTTTTCAATGGCCAACTGGTTCAATTCACCCAAACCTGTAGGGCTATTTTGGTGCTCTTGTAATTTCTTTTCACCTTCTTCGAAGCAATTGCGAAGCTCGGTAAACCCTGCTGTTACTGTTGCCGCATAATCTGACGCTTCTACATCTTTGTAAGAAAGCTGGTTACACAGCCCCAGGCACTCATCAAGCCCGGCAATAGCAGAGCGATAGCGGAAAATAAGCCCTAACGACCAATCAATATCCGTGCGGCCATCAAGGTCAAACCCAACCCAACTGGCGACTGTTGCAAGCTTGGGGCGCAAGCTTCTGTACTTAGTAGGATAGAGTTCAGCGGCACGGTCGAAAATAACTTCATAGAATCTACGAATTGACCGCCGAATGTTTGAAACAGCAACGCGGGCATATTCTAATTCTTCATATAAAGTTGGCGACGTAACCGGGTGTACTGTTGCGACGCTAACGCCTTCTGTGGCTTTTTTTGTATCTGTACCAGCGGCAAGCGCGCGAAGATATTCTCCGGCATACTCCCACGCGTCCGCAGACAAAGAAAAGGTTGGGTGTGCTGTTACAACAAAGCCCGCAACATCATCTTCCACTTTCGCTTTGAAGGCTGCAAAAGGCAGGCGGATACCATCATCGTCAATCGCTAGGCTGTTCACCACACCTATAAGCCGCTCGATGTTTTTATCAGCGGCAATTTCTGTCCACTGCGCGGCCATACTTTGCAACCGGCCATCAAGGCAGCGGCGACTTCTACTTTCAATGTCCGCACTCAAGCCAGACAGGGTGCGCTTCCCTGAGGTTAATCCTGCGGCAATCGCATAAGCTGCAGAGAGGTGCTGACGCCGAGTTTCACCACTATGCTGCATAGACTGCTCAACCATTTCACACCTCAAATATTAAGAAAACCAAAAATGACACCGTTGTCATTTCCATTGTGTACTCAAAAAAAGCTGGAAAGTCATGCGTTAAATGCCGCGCAGAAACGCTACTAGTATGTACAAAAGGCCTTATACACCAAGACTGATAAAATTAAGAATAGAGAATAACCCTATTCTCTATAACTATGGAAGAGTGAAGCTGCCATAAACACTTTAGGCAGGAAACAGCTTTAGTAAAAAGCAATGACCAGAAGCAAAGACCGAAAGCAAAGGTCTAAGGTAGGAAACCTAGGCCGGGGCGGGTGTCTTCAGCTCAAAAATTTCTGTGTGATCAATTGAAGCCTGAATGGCATAGGCAATGGCGCTGCAATAGGGCTCTTCAACCTGCGCCACTTGATCAAAAGACACATTGATACGTTTTTCCGCTGAGTGAATGCGCCAACCGTTTTCGGTCTTGAAAATATACATCGGCTTGTCTGCTGTAGAAACC
>JAESQS010000213.1 GCA_016765035.1 Kordiimonadaceae bacterium
ATATTACGGCAGAAAAGGGAATCCCCCTTATAGAATCAATCTATCCACAAGAGACTCTAGTTCTGCTCCCAGCCCGGGCTCTACTCCAAGTCTACCTTTTTGAAATATAGACCATCCGGTGGCGCATTCAGCTTAAGGCGCGCTCTGTCTTTGGCTGCTAACGCGCCTGCCACATCCGCCTTTGTCCATTTCCCTGCCCCCACAAGCATCAAAGTACCCGTGATAGACCGTATCTGATGATGCAGGAACGAGCGGGCCCCAGCGGTTACGTGAATTTCGTCGCCTACTTGGTCAACAGAAAGATAATCCATTGTTTTAATAGGGCTTTCTGCCTGACAATGTACATGTCGAAACGTCGTAAAATCATGCTTACCAACCAAAAGCTGCGCAGCCTCATGCATGGCTGCCACATTCAGCGCAGGCTTCACACCCCACACCAAACCTTCCTGAAAGGTAAGCGGTGTCCGCCGATTAAGGATGCGGTACACATAATGGCGCTTCACGGCACTAAACCGGGCATGAAAGTCATTATCCACGGCTTCCACCGCCAAAACAGTAATGGGGTGCGCCCTAAGGTGATAGTTGAAAGCCCCCATCACGCTATCAGCCGTCATATCCCGCGCGATATCCACATGGGCCACTTGCCCAAGCGCATGTACGCCTGTGTCCGTACGACCCGACCCATGCACTGTTGGCTCTTCGCCTATGGCAAATTTAGAAAAAGCTTCTTCCATAGCCGCCTGCACAGAAGGCGCATTTTTCTGCCGCTGCCATCCTGAGTAAGGCCGTCCATCATATTCAACAATTAGCTTGAAACGTTGCGTTTTCACGTTGCGTTCGCACCTTTAGGCACTGCAAAGCCACGTAGAAAATCATCGCGGTCAGCCGCTGCTTTGCCTGCACGCTGCGCCCGAGAAATTTGGTATGCACCATCCCCACAGCCAACAGTAAGGGCATCATCAAGCAACAGCCCTGTTTCCCCTTTAGTCTGAACAGGGCTACCTGCCAATATTTTCACACGCTCCCCGGAAATTTCAGTCCAAGCACCCGGAAAGGGAAATAAACCCCGCACTTGGCGGTCAATTTCAACTGCCGAACGGCTCCAATCGATCTTTGCTTCAGATTTTGCAATTTTCTTGGCGTAGGTAACGCCTTCTTCCGGTTGGGCTTCTACGTTGAATGCATCGGATTTTAGGCTTTGTAATGCTGCATTTATAAGGCTTGCCCCTTGGACTGCCAAAGCATCATGCAAAGTCGCGACTGTGTCTTTATCCTCAATCCCCAATGCCGTGCGTGCTATCACTGGGCCGGTATCAAGCCCCAGTTCCATCTGCATGATGCAGACACCCGTTTCGCTGTCGCCGGCCATAATCGCCCGGTGAATGGGGGCAGCCCCACGCCAGCGCGGCAAAAGGGATGCATGTACATTCACACACCCATACTGGGGGGCTGAAAGGACACGCTGCTTTAAAATTTGACCGTAAGCCACCACAACAGCAACATCCAATGCAAGCGCCTCAAACGTAGCCTGTGCATCTTCCTCTTTCATGGAGGCTGGCGTGTATACTGTCAGACCAAGCTTTTCAGCAGCAATCTGCACAGCACTTTTACGGTCTTTTTTCCCGCGTCCGGCAGGCCTTGGCGGCTGACTATAGACAGCAACAATCTCGTGTCCTGCCTCCACAAGCGCGTGCAGTGTGGGTACTGCAAAATCAGGAGTTCCCATAAAAGCCAAACGCACTAGCCAAATCCTTTTTGAATTTCCCTAAGAGGGGCCCGTTAAAGAATGATTGTTTCTTTATCCGCTTTTTGTACTTTTTTGATAATCATATTGCGCTTCAAGCGTGAAAGATAATCTAGAAACACGACACCATTCAAATGATCAATTTCATGTTGGATGCAGGTGGCCATTAATCCATCCACTCTCTGCTCCTGTGCCTTACCGTCATAATCAAGATATTTGATTTTAACTTCTGCAGGGCGTTCAACTTCTGCATAATGCTCAGGAACGGATAAACAACCTTCATTATAAACATTAAATTCAGGTGATTCCCATGTCACTTCTGGGTTTACAAAAAACAGAGGCTTACGCTCATCATCGTCACCCTCTATATCAAGCACAATAACGCGTTTTTGCACCCCGACCTGAATGGCAGCAAGGCCAATGCCAGGCGCTGCATACATGGTTTCAAGCATATCATCCATCAACTGGCGCACTGCAGCATCCACCTGACCGATGGGGTCAGAGACCGTTTTTAAAAGCGGATCCGGTACATTGATAATATCCAGTTTAGCCATGAGGGCTCCATCTGACCTTAATTTAACGTGCGCCTTTCCTATGGATGCGAAAGGCTTAGGTCAAGGATTTTAAAACGCAGACAACGGCGCATCAAGGGTGTAAATGCCCTTTTGGTCTTCAATTTCCAAGAGCCACATATCGGCATCAAACTGTCGTTTTTTTTGCAGGAGCATATCTGCATCGCGTTCAGCACTGGCTTCAAAAGCCCCCAAATGCCGCCACATTTTATTGCCGTCAAAGTCCATCGCTTGCTCATACAGGTTTATACCCTGTTGAAAACAATTCACTTTAAGCAAGATGCCCCCGCGCTCAGCATCGCCTTTAGCAACCACAAAAGTAGGCATATCTGCACCAAAACATGTGCGAACATGGGCTTCTACCCAGAAGCTGGTGTGTAAACGATCATTCATGAATTTGGTCTCATACGAACCGTATGACGACTATTTTGCCACTTCGTCAAGACCCAAGATATGTAATCTGTCTTTAAACATTTTTGAAATGGTGCTGGACGGGACATTAAAATCCAGACCTGTCGCATCCTCTTCCACCCAAACCACCACAGAGCTTATATCGCCCCGGCCTTCAATGGACAGAATCAACTCAGTACCTTCTTTGATGGGTAAATCAACTCGGATTCGTGCACCCCCAAGGGACAAATTCCAAATCTGACAGGAAATAGTGTGGCGCCCCAGTATAAGTTTAGCCGGCCATAAAATTGACCGCCTCTGAAAAAGGCGGAGATTCTTGTTTTTTTTATCTGCAACAGCAGTTTTTTTCTTAGCACGTGACATGATTTAGCCTGATAAATTTATGTAACAGTCGCCACTTTACCAACAAGATGTAAATCAATCGTCACCATTTATTTTCAATTTTCATAAAAACAACCATGAAAGATTGCCACACCAACAAGTGCATTCCTCTTGTTTCATATCTTTTCATTGAGTACCAATGGGGCACTATCTACTGACAGACCGGGGGACAGTTAAGGCCGTGACTAATCTAGATGCAAATATTCTAATTGTTGAAGACAGCCCAACGCTGGCTTTAACCTACCGCGAATATCTGCGGGGCTTTAACTTGCCAATAGTGATTGCAGAAAATGGCACTGATGCTTTGGATGCAATCAATGAGAAAAACCCAACCGTTATTCTACTGGATTTAAAGCTGCCAGATATGGACGGCATTGATATTCTCAAGAAAATCAATGCCAGCGGCCATGATGCACGAGTTATTGTTATCACTGCCCATGGCTCAGTCGCCACCGCCGTGGAAGCAATGCAAGAGGGCGCAGCAGATTTCCTGCTAAAGCCCTTCACAGCCGAACGCATAATTACCACTGTTAAAAATGCAATTGAGATGCACCGGCTTACAAACCTCGTCGAGCAATTTGAAGAAAAGCAAGGAAAGCGGTTTGACCGCTTCATAGGTAACAGCCCGGCAATGCAAGCCGTTTACGGCATGATAGTGGACTGTGCACCGTCAAAAGCCAGCGTTTTCATTATGGGTCCTTCTGGCACCGGCAAGGAATTATGCGCCGAAGCAGTGCATAAAATGGGACCCCGTAAAAGCAAAGGCTTTGTCGCGATTAACTGCGCTGCAATCCCAGAAAACCTTATGGAAAGTGAGATATTTGGCCATAAAAAGGGCGCCTTCACTGGTGCCATAGCCGACAGGCAAGGCGCTGCGGTTAGCGCAGATGGTGGCACGTTGTTCCTTGATGAAATCTGTGAAATGCCGCTTGATCTACAAGCAAAATTATTGCGTTTCATTCAAACAGGACAAGTGGTGCCTGTTGGCAGTAACACGCCCGTATCCGTGAATGTGCGTTTTGTCTGTGCCACCAACCGGGTTGTTGCCGAAGAAGTGACTGCGGGGCGGTTTAGGGAAGACCTCTATTACCGGCTGCATGTAATCCCCATTCACCTGCCACCTCTCAAAGACCGTGGGCAAGATATCATCGACATCGCAGAGCATCTGCTGAAACAATATTCCGACGAAGAAGACAAAGGTTTTGCGGGCATAGCCGAAGATGCCAAAGCGCGCCTTCTGGATCATGCTTGGCCGGGCAATGTGCGCGAGCTTGGCAATGTTATTCAAAGCGCCGTCGTGCTGAACGAAGGCCCCGTGCTAACAAGCCCTATGTTAGCCCATTTGATGGGCCATTTACGCCCCTCCACTGGAGCGAACGCAACAGCCTACCTGAATGTACCAAACCGAAATCTTGTTTCGCAGGGGTCAAATCAGCTACCCGTTTATGGACTGATTGAACCCCTACTAGTAGAAGAACGGCGCGTGATAGAGCGCGCCATTGCATTATCTGGTGGCAAAGTACGGGAAGCCGCCAAGAAACTAGAAGTAAACCCCTCCACCCTTTACCGAAAATTGAAAGAATGGTCAGAAGCCTAGAGCCTACCTCTATTTAACTTTCTTAGTCTTCATCCTTTTCATTCATCTGCTTAATCGCCAGTGCATAACTGGCTGCAAGCCCCGCAACTGTCACTAGGTCAGAGGCTGTTGATGTCATGCGCGCAATCTGAACAGACTTTTCCATACCAAGAAGCATCGGCCCAACAACACGGCCATCGCCCAGTTCTGCCAATAATTTATAGGCTATATTGGCAGAATGCAGTGCTGGCATAATGAGGATATTCGCTGGTCCTGAAAGGCGCATGAAAGGATACAGCGCCATCAGGTCCTTATTAAGGGCCACATCAGCCTGCATTTCACCGTCATATTCAAAATCAACATCCCGCTCATCCAAAATAGCCACAGCTTCTCTGATATGTTTGGTTTTATCAGAGGGCGGGTTGCCAAAGTTGGAGAAAGAAAGGAAAGCAGCCCGTGGCTCATGCCCCAGTCGGCGCACAAATTGAGCAGCACTTTGTACAATATCAGCCAATTCCTGTGCTGAGGGGCGTTCATTGACAGTCGTATCCGCCATAAACACTGTCCGGCCTCGTGTGACAATCATAGACAGGCCAAAAGGTCGCTGCCCCGGCATCGGGTCAATCACCCGACGAACATGGGTAAGCGAGCGCCAGTAATGGCGGGTCACACCTGTTACTATTGCATCAGCATCACCCGTAGCCACCATGCAGGCAGCAAAAACATTCCTGTCACGCTTAACCATACGCTTAATGTCACGCAGCAAGAAACCTCTACGGTTCAGGCGTTCATATACATAATCAACATAATCGCTAACGCGCTTGGTATTTGAGGCATTTCTAATCTCAAATTCATTGTCTGCAATGCCCAGTTCACGTAGTTTTTCGCGGATAGGGGCTTCATACCCCACAAGCACAGGAATGCCGTATCCTGCGGCTTTAAAGCCAACAGCAGCCCGTAACACTTTTTCTTCTTCCGCTTCTGCAAACACAACACGCTGCAACGGTTTTTTCTTCAGTTCCTCGAACATGCCAGACAACATGCTCGCTGTTGGGTCAAGCCGGGCTGCAAGCTCCAGCTCATACGCTTCCATATTTGCAATAGGCTTACGCGCCACACCTGTTTCCATTGCGGCCTTCGCAACAGCCACCGGCAAACGGCAAATCAGCCTTGGGTCAAACGGTGCAGGAATAAT
>JAESQS010000214.1 GCA_016765035.1 Kordiimonadaceae bacterium
ATAGGTGTTTGAAACTCGCGAAAGCCCTGCCCTGTCATCAAAGCACGCAATTCTGATATCACATCAGAACGCAGCAAGATGTTGTTGTGGATACGTTCGCGGCGCAATCAAGGTAACGGTATTTCAGGCGCACATCTTCAGGATATTCCGTGTCGCCGAAGACAGGCAGTGGCAAGTCACCAGCAGCAGACAATACTTCCATTTCGTCCACATAAATTTCAACAGCACCTGTTGGCAGGTCTTTATTCACTGTTTCGTCTGTGCGGGCTTTCACACGGCCATCAATACGGATAACGCTTTCGGCGCGCACATCCTCAGCCTCAGCAAAACATTTGCTGTCAACGTCCAGAACACATTGTGTAAAGCCGTAATTATCCCGAAGATCTATAAATAATAGACCTCCATGGTCCCGTTTACGGTGTACCCAGCCTGAAAGCCGAACTGTTTCGCCAACATTTTCAAGGCGAAGGTCACTACAAGTATGTGAACGATATGCGTGCATTTATCTTATTTCTCTATTTCTGCATACACCCATTTAACAGGGTGATTTAACAAACAATTTCGCCGGAAAAGCGCATGAATACGCCCGATTGTCAAGGCTCTGATCACGATATTTTAGAGAAACAGATTATAAAGACACATACAAACACAGAGGCAAACGCAGAGAAAGGGTGACGTTCACGAAAAAGCTGTGTATGAGAGGCCCAAACAATAACAGGAATTGGCATGCACCCTACAATAACAACAACAGACGAACTCGCATCCCTTTGTAACCGCTTACAAGACGCTGAATTTGTTACAGTTGATACCGAGTTTCTACGCGATAACACCTATTACCCTAAACTTTGCCTTATTCAGGTAGCAGACGACAATGAAGCTCATTGTATTGATCCGCTAGCGGAAGGCATTGATTTACAACCGCTTTGGGACCTTTTCGACAACGAAAAGGTGCTTAAGGTTATGCACGCGTGCCGTCAGGACATGGAAATTTTCTTCCTGCTGATGGGGCATTTGCCTAAACCAATTTTTGATACGCAAATTGCGGCAATGGTATGCGGGTTTGGCGATTCGGTTGGTTATGAAACCCTTGTTACCAAAATTACCAAGGCGCAACTGGATAAATCTGCCCGCTATACAGATTGGTCAAAGCGCCCTCTGTCCGATACACAGCTTCATTATGCCATCGGTGATGTAACGCACTTGCGTAAAATTTACCGCAGGCTGTCTAAAGAGCTGTCAGACACGGGTCGTACCTCGTGGGTGGAAGAAGAAACAGCGCATCTGTTAGAGCCGAGCCTCTATCACATTGTACCTTCAGAAGCATGGAAGCGCTTGAAAGTACGCACCAGCAAGCCTCGCTTCTTAGGTCTTTTAAAATTCCTTGCCACATGGCGGGAATTGCAAGCACAGGAACGCGATATGCCACGTAACCGTATTGCAAAAGACGACGTACTTTTCGAAATTGCTGCACATCCCCCACATGGAATTGAGGGGCTCGACAAATTACGCGGTGTGCCAAAGGGTTTTAGTCGGTCTCGTGCAGGCAAAGCTCTATTTGACACGTTGCAAAATGCCCTCGAGGTAGCAGATGACGAGCTGCCGCAGGTCGAACGCACCAAGCCGCGCCCACCAACGCCGCCTATGGCTGATTTGCTAAAAGTTATGCTGAAGCAAAAAGCTTTGAATGCAAAAGTTGCTGCCAGAATGGTTGCTAGTGCACAAGAGCTTGAAGCTTGGGCTGCTGAACCAACAACAGACATTCGTGCAATGCATGGCTGGCGCTATGAAATTTTTGGGTCGGATGCGCAAAAGCTTATGCGGGGCGAACTAGGACTTACAGCGCATAAAGGCGAGATTGAAATCGTTGAGTTGGAAGACCCGGAAGAGGAATAAGCTGGATAGGATTTATAACGTATCCAGCTTAATTAAAGTCATATCCACCCACACCTAGCTTACTCATTAGCCTAACCACCCGTCAGAATACACTGCGGGGTGGTTGGGCCTGATGATACGCTGGGAGAGTGCAAACCCACCCTAACTATTGCGAATACAACAAAGCTTTCACGCTAGGTATCTGGCTAGTTTTCTGGCTGACTTTCAGGCAAAAACTCTAACCGGGCGGAGCGCCCTAACAGCTTGCCAACACTACGCAAGCGGCGCAGCACTATTTCGTTGGTCAGGTCAGAAAATGATTCTGGAATGCCCAGATACAGTTTTGTTCTGGAAACCCGTAACTCGCTAACACTAAGCGCTTTCACAGTACCACCAGACAGTTTTTGTGCCAGACGTACGGCAGTCCCCATTGTGCGCGCTTCGAGAATATCTTCAATTTTCAATAGCGGTAACATCGGAGCCAAATGAGGCGCTGTAACAGAAGCACCATAAGCATTATTAAGCGCTACCGCTACATAGGCCCTGTCCCGGTGGCTGAGACCGACACAATTCCCATATAATATTGTTTCCACAGCTTTTTCAGCCTGAAAATCAGGGTGTGCACGCCATGCAATATCACTGAGCAAACATACGGCGGTTTGTAACCTGTCCCGCCGCGCTGGATCCGCAGTTTTTTTGTAAAATAGAGGCCGCGTCCATTCAAAAATCATTCTGGCGTGTTCAGGAAACCGGCAGCGTTCATTCGCTAGCGCGTGGCAGATGGTTAGAAAGGGGTCTTTAGCCCGTTCAGTTTCTGTCAGCGTATCAAAAATAATGCCTTCCCGAAGCCCGTAGCTAGACGCGACAATTTTTTTAGCGCGAATAGCCCGTATCAACTCAGTCAATACAAGGGCAGATGTTGGCAAAACCTCACGCCGGCGGGTTGTTAACCCCTTACCAAACGGCATATCTTTTGGACTTAGTTTTGATAATCTTTTTGCATAAGCGCTAAATTCGCTACGAGAACTGTAAAACCCCTGCAAAACTGCTAGGGGGTGCGCCTTTTCTTGCATTAGAAGTTTAGCAATATTCCGCCACGCACCGCCAACAAGATACAGGTTATTACCGTCGCCCTCGCCTAACCAAGGCACAGCATCAAATGTTTCCCGTAAAAACTTTTTAATGGCAACGCGGTCATTGTCAAAGCTGCTAATCAGGCGTAAAGGGCCAACAGGCAAGCTTACGGTATCAAACACTTGTCCGTCACGAATGCGAGCAAGTTCCAGCGAACCACCACCCAAATCCCCCGTTATGCCTTCAGCGTTCGGCTCACCTGACAATACGCCCATTGCCGACAAGCGCGCCTCTGTATTGCCGCTAATAACCTTAAGGAATATTTTGCACTCGGTTTCAACTTGCTTGGTAAAGCTCTTGCCGTTTTTTGCGTCACGAACGGCGGCTGTCGCAACAGCCCGTATTTCAGACACACCCATCTGGTCACATAGGGATTTATACCGTTTGAGCGTCGAGATAGCCAAAGCCATGGCCTCAGTGCCCATCTTGCCTTCGGAACCCACTTCTGCGCCAAGACCAACCATCAGTTTTTCATTATAAATGGTATCTGGAATTCTTTGATTACCTGAAAAAACAACCAGACGAACTGAGTTAGAGCCGATATCGATAACAGCTATATAATCTTTGGTATTAGCGGGTGCTTCAAACATATGAACCTAAGTATAGCCTTAATGTTAAATTGTCTAATTTCACTTTAAATCAGCGGCTTGATCAATGTATCGGCATCAAGCGAAGTCCCCCTGCCAGACAAGGATGCATTAGTCATAAAATACTCATGCGAACTGAATTCTTCTTCACCTTTAGCAACTGTAATTCTTTCAAAGCTGCCATCCGCCTGCATCTGCCATGTCTGTGTGTTATCGCGCAGGTTAGCGGCAACAACCTGCCCCATAATCTGGCTATGAACTGTTGGGTTTTGAATAGGCACCAGAGATTCAACACGGCGGTCGAAATTTCTTGGCATCCAATCCGCAGAAGAAATGAATACTTTTGCATGAGGGGATGGCAGTGCATGTCCATTACCGAAACACACCACTCTGGCATGTTCTAGAAAACGTCCAACGATAGACCGCACCCTGATATTTTCACTAAGCCCTTTAACACCGGGGCGAAGCGTACAAATACCGCGTACCACTAGGTCAATTTGCACGCCACTTTGCGATGCTTCATACAGTTTATCTATAATTTCAGCATCTAATAGCGCATTTAATTTCACCCAAATGGCGCCACTTCCGCCGCTACGAGCCGTATTGATTTCAGCGTCAATCATGCGAATCAACTGCTCTCGCATGGAAAAAGGCGACAATATTAGTTTTTCCGTCCCTGTTGGCTCCACATACCCCGTCAGATAATTAAACATCTTGTTGGTATCACGTGCCAAAATGGGGTCAGCCGTAAAAAAGGACAGGTCCGTATAAATTTTTGTCGTAATCGGATGGTAGTTTCCTGTGCCAAAATGCATGTAGGTCTTTAGTTTTTCCCCTTCACGCCGAACAACCATGGAAACTTTGGCATGGGTTTTCATATCAATAAAACCAAACACAACATGAACGCCTGCGCGCTCAAGGTCCCGCGCCCATTTAATGTTTTGTTCTTCGTCAAACCTTGCTTTGAGTTCCACCACTGCTGTCACAGACTTACCAGCTTCGGCAGCTTCAATCAGTGCACCAATAATGTCTGACTGCGCCCCTGCCCGGTACAATGTTTGTTTGATGGCAACAACATCAGGGTCGCGGGCTGCCTGCCGTAAAAAAGCATGGACAACTTCAAACGATTCGTAGGGGTGATGCACGACAAAATCTTTTGCAGCAATTGCTTTAAAAATATCACCAGCAAAATCCCGTACTCTCTCAGGGTATCGAGGGGTGTAGGCCTGAAATTTTAACGCCGGGTAATCATCAACAATCAATTGTCCCGTTTCATTCACCCCAAGAATGCCGTCCACAAGCACAACAGTGCCAATATCAGCATCAAGGCGTTCAATCACCAGAGTACGCAAATTTTCAGGCATTGCGCTGTCAATCTTCAGCCTAATCACCCGGCCTCTGCGGCGTCTTTTCAGGGCGGTTTCAAAAACGCGCACCAAATCTTCGGCTTCTTCTTCAATTTCCATGTCGCTATCACGCACAACACGAAAAACACCACTGCCCTCTACTTCATAGCCGGGGAATAATTGGTCCAAAAACAGTTCCAGCATTCGCTCTAGGGAAATGAAGCGGACTTCTCCATCGCCGGGCAGGCGCACAAACCGTTTCACATGGTGGGGGACCGGAAGCAATGCCACCATTTCCCTATCATCTTTCGTGCGCCGCAAAGAAAGCGCCAGCGTAAAGCCAAGATTGGGAATGAAAGGAAAGGGATGGGCAGGATCTACAGCGATTGGTGTCAGAACGGGTAACACATTTTCTAAAAAATATGTTTCAACCCATTCTTTATCCCTGTCGGAAATATCATTGCGCGATAACAACCGAATGCCATTGTCTTGCATTTCCACAACCAGCTTTGCCCAAATGTCCTGCTGCTGTTTCATCAGTTTATCTGCGAAGGTGTTGATTTTCTCTAATTGCTGCGCTGGTGACAGCCCATCAATTGATACAGCATCAACACCAAGGCCCATTTGCCCACGCAGCCCTGCCACCCGAACCATATAAAATTCATCAAGGTTATTACCAGAAATAGAAAGAAACCTGAGCCGTTCAAGCAAAGGGTGCTGAGGGTTTTTAGCTTCTTCCAGCACCCGCTCGTTAAACTGTAACCAGCTCAATTCCCGGTTCAAATACTTGTCGCCGACAGGCATAGCCGCAATATGACTGCGAATTTCAGCAATCTTGTCCAAAGCTTTAGAGCTACTTTCCTTGTTGCCCAAATCTGTCCTCATATCACCATCAGCCATATCTAATTCCCAAGTACCAACCATACATGGCTTCTTACTCAAATGTCATATTTATCGCTTAATAAACGGTTAAAAACAGTTTTTCACCAGTGCCTTAGTAATCTTACGGCCTTTAGCAAGAGCGCTTTCATCAGCGCGTTCAACGAAGCGGTGCGCTGCTATGAAAGATCTTTCCAGACGAGGCAATGCATAATCAATAACTGACAAATCCACCTGCAACTGCCTGTCGGAAAAAAGTTTCACCAAAAGTGCTGTCAGCAACAGGTCGTCAGGTTCTGATATGCGCCCAACTGTCACCGTTGCCAGTCGTGATCGCAAGTCAGGCAAATCTGGCGACCAACGGTTAGGGTCTTCCATCGCCGTTAAAACCAGCTTACCACCAACTTCCTTCACCCAGTTAAACAAGTGAAACAGCCATTCTTCCCCAACATTTTCACCATCAGCATCGTCCAGAACAATCAAAGACTGGTTTGGAATAGCAGCAATATCATCTGTTGGCCGAATAAGGAGTGCCCCTTGCTCTTCTGCCCACCCCTGCACCAAATGGCTTTTGCCACATGCCTTTGGCCCAATGACAGCAGCAACATGCCCCTGCCAATTTTGCCAATTTTCCAACATAGCAACAGCATCAGCATTACTGCTTGAGACTATATAGTCAGCCATATCGAAGCTAGGCGTATGCTTAAGCGCTAGCGGTATTTGTTTATTGGGCACTAACTATGGGCTTTCTTAAGGAGCTTGGGTTTCACCAGCTTTTGCTGACTTTTCTGTTTCTTTGGCAGCATCAGCATCGGTACGCTTTTCTTCCGCATCGGTATTTTCAACAGGAACAATATCATAAAGTTCCAGATATCGGTCAATGCTAAAGCGCA
>JAESQS010000215.1 GCA_016765035.1 Kordiimonadaceae bacterium
AGCCAGTCTAAAAGTATCTGTGAAAGTGCTTCCATGCCTGAGCAATATACCTATAACAAGCAGTATAAAAACCGCGATATTTTCTAAACCAATAAAACAGCATCTTTTCAAGGTGCGATCAATGCCATAAAGACAAGCTTTCAGTGTCTGGCGTTGGCAGCTCATAACAGAAGATAGTGTGTTTTACTGCTGGGAATAAGCGTTCACACGTGTTTGTGAATGAATTGTGTTACTTCTTTGGCCGTAGCGGCGAAGGATATCAGGGGGCGTATGTGGCTTTCAATGTGTTGATTTTATGCACGGGCAATTCTGCGCGCTCTGTGATGGCTGAGGCGCTATTAGGGCGCAAAGGCGGCAGCCGCTTCAAGGCGTATAGTGCTGGAAGTAAGCCCGCAGGTGCCGTTAATCCTGTCGGGGCTGCCTTGCTGGAAGAAAAAGGCTATGACATAGGCGCATACAGCTCAAAAAGCTGGGATGTTTTCTCTGGCCCTGATGCCCCGAAAATGGATGCTGTTATAACAGTGTGCGGTAATGCCGCCGAGGAAACATGCCCCCTGTGGCCCGGTGCCCCTGTTCAAGTTCATTGGGGTTTTTCTGACCCGGCAGCAATAGAAGGCCCATACGCAGAAAAATACGCTGCGTTTCAAGAAATTTATAGCGCGATTGAACCCTACATGGAGGCGCTGGTTGCGTTGCCCGTAGAAAAAATGGCACCTACAGAGCTGCAACATGCTTTGCAGGCAATAGCGAAAAAATATCAGTGAAGGATAAACCGATCATGCAGAAAAAACTGATCGCAGAATTTGTTGGCACCTTGTTCCTGTTGGCCACAGTAGTAGGCTCAGGCATCATGGGGGAAAGTCTTTCCCAAGGGAATGATGCTATAGCTTTGTGGGGCAATACTGCCGCCACTGGGGCAATTCTCGTTGTGCTTATCCTTATATTTGGGCCATTTTCTGGCGCGCATTTTAACCCTGCCGTCACGCTAGTTTTCTTGGCGAAGGGTGAAATTGCTCGTCATCAAGCGGCAGCCTATATTGTGGTGCAGGTTGTGGCTGCAATCGCCGGGGTTATTTTGGCGCACGCTATGTTTGATGTTGAGCTTGTGCAGGCATCGGTTAAAGCGAGAACAGGAGCAGGGCAATGGATATCGGAAGGTGTGGCTACCTTTGGCTTGCTTTCAGCGATACTGGGCTGTGTTCGGTACCGGGTGGAAGCCGTGCCTCTTGCTGTCGGGTTATATATTACGGCGGGTTACTGGTTTACGGCCTCTACAAGCTTTGCAAACCCTGCTGTGACAATCGCTCGCTCTTTCTCTAATACGTTTGCAGGTATTGCAGGTGCAGATGTGCTGCCCTTCATTGGGGCGCAGCTTGTGGGCGCTTATTTGGCTATGGCTCTTTTTAAAGTGTTGGGCGAGCCAGACGCCTGACTTTTTGGGAATGCGATAAAAAAAGGGCGCTTACAGAGCGCCCTTTTTTAATTTTTCTACGGTTCTATTCCCTAGATTTCATCGATGATCAGATGAATGGTATCGATACTACTACGGCCAAGGTGGGCACAGCGTTCTGGGCTCCAGCCAAAGTTGGGGTCGGGCAGGTCATCATTGTCCTTGAAGGGCATTTCAAGGGTCATGGATACGCAATTGAAGGTGGCGGCAATATAATCAGTGCAGATTTTCAATGTAGCGCTTCCTGGGGTGCTTTCCGGGTAGCCGACTTTTTGCTGAAAGTCTGGAGAGACCGCGCACAGAGTATCTCTGAATTGCTTAAACTGGTTAATTTTCTCGTCAGATGCATCTGGGATGCCTTCAAACCCCGCAAGGAAGTTTTGCGGGATGGCTTCATCTCCGTGTACATCCATCAGCAGGTCCATGCCTGTTTCCTGCATTTTCTGGCGAACAAGGAAAACCTCTGGGCTGCGTTCCATGGAGGGGGTAAGCCATTCACGGTTTAGGTTTGCCCCGGCAGCATTGGTGCGCAGGTTACCGCGTTTGGAGCCATCTGGGTTCATATTGGGTACAATATAAAAATGTACTTTTTTCAGCAGGGCGCGTGCTACAGGGTTGTCTGGGTCCAGTAAATAATCCAGCGCGCCCTCCATCCACCATTCTGCCATGGTTTCACCCGGATGTTGGCGGGCAATAAGCCATATGATTTTGCGCCCTTCCGGCCCATGGCCAATTTCCACCAAATCCATGTCCTGTCCATCTAGCGTATGCCCAAGGACTGATGTTTTGACGAGGGGGGATAAGGAGACGCTCGCGATCAAGTCAGCGTGTTGCTCCATAGTGTAAGGGGCAAAATAGGCAAAATAGATGCTGTCTTGGTCTGGCTCAGCTTCCCACGTCAAGCTGGTGCCATCAAAGCGCGTTTCAATGCGGAACCATGTCTCCCTGTCATAGGAAGCGCAGACACGGTAATTCTGCCATCCTTCAGGATAAGCAGCCCCTGACGCATTCTCTATAGTAAATTTGCAGGCAGTGTCTGCAATGCCCGATGCACGGAAATAGAACCACTGGTAAAAGTCAGAATTGCTGTCTTTTGGGATTTTTAGACGGATATTCGCTGGATCATCAGAATTCACCACATTTATTTTACCGCTGTCAAATGCACTTGAAATTAACATTTAATGCCTCCCGGTTCTATTAGTCGTTGTTTATATTGGTGTATTTTTACGCATATCGCTTGTTTTTGGTCAAAGCGCAATACCAACAATTATAATGTTTTCTATTGGTGGGAAATTTAGGGAAAACAGCTAGGAAAAGCCATGACTTTAGGTGTTTTTTTTGGTAGTATTCTCCCACTTACGCAAATGCGTGAGATTATATCCCTGCTATCTAACAGGGAAAATGGAGGCGTTCCGCAGGGCATGGGGGACGCCTCTGCTTTTAGTGTGAAGCTTGATACTTGTTGTAAGCTGGAAATATAGCTGCAAATTCCTTTTGTCCCTATTGACAGATTGCCTTCCCAGTCCTATGTTCCGCGCCGAATAGATTCGAGGAATGACAGATTCGTTATTCCCGCCCTTTTCCAAGTGTCACTATGGTTGGATGCTGGGTGTGTGTTAACTAGTTTGTAGGAAGACGAGCCATGAAAGTTCGCAATAGCCTGAAGTCCCTGAAGAACCGTCACCGCGATTGTCGTGTGATTCGTCGTAAGGGCCGTACATACGTTATTAATAAAACACAGCGTCGCTTTAAAGCACGTCAAGGCTAATATTAGGCTTATAGCCTTCTAGCTAGTGTTATCGATTTAGCCGTGCAGCTCATTGAGTTGCGCGGCTTTATCGTTTGAGACCAAATTAGCCGGATGTGATCTCGGCAATATTTTAGGCCTTATTGTTTATGCTCGGGGAATAAGGCTTCCAAAGAATCACGGTTGGCTTCTGCTATGCCGCGCTCAGTTACAAGCCCGGTAATATATTCTCGTGGGGTTACATCAAAGGCATCGTTGCGGGCAGGTGTGCCTTCCGCGATGATTGAAATAGTCTCAAGAGTGCCAGCCGCCGTCATGCCTGTTAGTTTGGTTACTTCCTCACTACTGCGTTCTTCAATAGGCATTTGCATTAAGCCATCTTCCATCGCCCAGTCGATAGACGGAGAGGGCGCGCAGACATAAAAGGGTATTTCATTATCGTAGGCTGCTAGGGCTTTCAGGTAAGTCCCAATTTTATTGCAAACATCACCTGAGCCTGTTGTGCGGTCTGTCCCCACAAAACACAAATCTACAAGGCCCTGCTGCATTAAGTGCCCGCCGGCATTATCAACAATCAGCGTATGCGGAATGCCGTGGTTCGCCGGCTCCCACGCAGTAAGGCTTGCACCTTGGTTTCGGGGGCGGGTTTCATCAACCCATACATGCACGTTGATGCCTGCTTCATGCGCTTTATAGATGGGTGCAATGGCTGTACCCCAATCCACCGTGGCTAGCCAGCCTGCATTGCAGTGGGTTAAAATATTAACAGGGGCACCCTTTTCTTTTTCTTTCGCCAGCGCTTCAATAAGCGGCAGGCCGTAGGTACCCATGGCTTCGCACATGTCTGAATCTTCATCACATATGCTTGCTGCAAGCTTGTAGGCTGCTTCTGTCCGGCTGTCTTCGGTAAGCGGTGATAAGTGCGCCCGCATTTTATCAAGCGCCCAGCGCAGGTTGACAGCCGTGGGGCGGGCGGCAAGAAGCTTGCTGTAAGCTTTTTCTAAGTGGGTATCAGAAGGATCCGTGTGGGCTGCTAGCGCATAGCCGTAAGCCGCAGTAGCGCCAATCAAGGGTGTACCTCTCACCAACATGTCGGTAATGGCCCTTGATGCG
>JAESQS010000216.1 GCA_016765035.1 Kordiimonadaceae bacterium
AACATATGTTCTGTCCGGCACAGGCCAATGCCTTCTGCGCCAAATTCGCGAGCAGTTTCCGTGTCAGCCGGGGTGTCAGCATTGGTGCGAACATTCATAGTGCGATATTCGTCCGCCCATGCCATCAATTTTGAAAACTCGCCAGAAAGCTCAGGCTGCAACGTTTTCACCTCACCCACCATCACTTCACCGGTTGAGCCATCAATGGTAAGAATGTCGCCCTTTTTAATCTCGCGGCCCATGCATGTCATTATCCCCGTGCTTACATCAATGCGCAATTGCCCCGCACCAGAAACACAAGGCCGGCCCATGCCGCGCGCCACAACAGCCGCATGGCTGGTCATGCCACCGCGTGCTGTCACAATGCCCTTGGCAGCGTGCATACCGTGAATATCTTCAGGCGATGTTTCAACCCGGCACAGAATAACGGCTTTACCATCTTTGGCGAGGCGCTCTGCTTCGTCGGAATCAAACACAGCTTCACCGGATGCAGCGCCGGGGGAAGCTGGCAGGCCGCGTGTGTAAATATCGCGCACAGCGTCTGGGTCCAGCGTTGGGTGCAACAATTGGTCAAGGGAGGCAGGCTCAACCCGCAACACGGCGGTTTTTTTATCGATCAAACCATCAGCCATCATTTCCACTGCAATGCGCAGGGCGGCTTTGGCTGTGCGTTTACCACTGCGGGTTTGCAGCATCCATAATTTGCCGTGCTGTACGGTAAATTCAATGTCCTGCATATCCCGGTAATGTTTTTCAAGCTTATCAAACACATCAGCAAGCTGCCCATATACTTCAGGCATACTTTCTTCCATGGATGGCTCGCTGTTATTTGCAAGTTCCCGGGCGCGCTTGGTTAGATTTTGTGGTGTGCGAATGCCCGCCACCACATCTTCGCCTTGCGCGTCGATCAAATATTCACCGTAATATTCATTTTCGCCAGTGGACGGATCACGGGTGAAAGCAACACCCGTTGCAGATGTATCGCCCATATTACCAAAGACCATGGCTTGCACGTTAACGGCTGTGCCCCAGCTTTCAGAAATATTATTCAGCTTGCGGTACACTTTGGCGCGGTCAATTTGCCAACTACCAAACACCGCATCAATCGCACCCCAAAGCTGCTCGTTCACATCCTGAGGAAACGGACGGCCAAGCTCTTCTTCGGTTTTGGTCTTGAAGGCCTCTGTCAAATACTTCCAGTCGTCAGCATCAAGGTCTGTATCAAGGTCAACGCCTTTGTTTTCCTTGTGAATTTCAATGAGTTCTTCGAAATGATAATGGTCAACGCCCAGCACCACATCAGAATACATTTGAACAAACCGGCGATAGCTATCCCATGCAAAGCGCGGGTTGCCGCTGTTTTTCGCTAGGCCAAGCACTGTTTCATCGTTCAGGCCAAGGTTAAGAACCGTGTCCATCATACCCGGCATAGAAACCCGAGCACCAGAGCGAACAGAAACAAGCAAAGGGTTGGATGCATCGCCAAATTTGGCGCCAACGCTGCTTTCAATCACAGCAATGGCTGCGTCAATTTCTGCAGTTAAACTATCAGGATACTTGCGGCCATTATCATAATAATACGTGCAGACTTCAGTGGTGATGGTAAGGCCCGGCGGTACTGGTAAGCCCAGTGATGCCATTTCTGCAAGGTTTGCACCCTTGCCGCCCAAAAGATTTTTCATGTCAGCCCGGCCTTCAGCCGCACCGTCACCAAAACTATAAACCCATTTCGTCATGTTAAAAGCAGTCCTTCATCGTGCAGCAGCATCTCAGCCAACCTACGCATGTGGATCATCATGAAGGGGCGGCGATTTTTTTCTACTCGCCCCAGTTTAAAGTCAGTCGTCCTAAACCAGCTATTTAGAAGGCCCTAGCCTTCTATCAAGCCAAAATCGGCAACGGTATTTACCGCTGCACGAATTTCTGAAAGCAGCGCAAGGCGGTTTTTCCGCACATCAGCCTCGTCTGCATTCACTATTACTTTTTCAAAAAAGGCATCAATTGGCGCGCGTAATATACTGAGCGCTGCCATAGCCTTTTCAAATTCTTCCGCTTCAAGCGCCGCTGTTGCATCTGCTTTTGCTGTAGCCAGTGCCGCAGCCAAAGTTTTCTCTTCCGCAAGCGCCAATAAGCCAGCATCCACAGCGCCGCCATGGGGGCCGTCTTTTTTCTCTTCGATTTTCAGTATATTCGCAGCGCGTTTATAACCTGCTAACAGGTTCGCACCGTCGTCAGTTTCCAAGAAGCTGGAAAGTGCATGAATTTTTTCCGTCAACAAGTACAAATCGCGAGCGGAATAAATTAGTTGGCCTAGGTCAGTCTCTTCACCAGCATTTAGTGCAGCATAAAGGACATAATATTCTATACCTTGATCCCTAAGGCTATGAATTAATCTAGTCCCAACAAACTCACATAAATCTAGAACGACTTTATGGTCATCCCAACCATATGTGCCCAGAGCCATCTCAAATACATCACCAATATTCATTCTGATCTTGTTTTCAACGATCAAGCGAATTATTCCAAGTCCCGCGCGGCGCAGGGCGAATGGGTCTTTCGAGCCTGTTGGTTTTTGGTCGATGCCAAAGAAACCGACAAGCGTGTCGAGTTTTTCTGCCAGCGCTACTGCCACTGAAACTGGCGCTGACGGACAAGCATCAGACGGGCCAGCAGGGGCGTAATGGTCACGAATGGCATCTGCCACCGCATCGCTTTCGCCTTGGGCTTTCGCGTAATAGCGGCCCATGCTGCCTTGCAGGCTGGCAAATTCATTCACCATGTTCGACACAAGGTCAGCTTTAGCAAGTTCCGCAGCGCGCTCGGCTTCATCAGCATCACAGCCCGGAATAAACTGGGCCAAATGGCGAGAGAGCTTTTTCATGCGCTCTACACGGTCAGACACCATGCCAAGCTCTTTATGGAACACGATATCAGCCAGTTTCGGCAGGTTATCTTCAAGCTTACCTTTTAGGTCTTGCTCCCAGAAGAATTTTGCATCGGCTAAACGCGCGGTTAAAACACGCTCGTTACCTGCCGCAACAATAGCCCCCCCATCAGACGCTTCAATGTTAGAAACAGTGATGAAATATGGTGCAAGCTTGCCGGTTTTCGGGTCGCGCGTTACGAAATACTTCTGATCCTTCTTCATGGTCAGGATCAGCACTTCTTCTGGCACTGCCATGAAAGCATCATCAAACCCGCCCATAAGCGGCACAGGCCATTCCACAAGGCCAGCGACTTCAGCGAGCAAACCACGGTCTTCTATCCACTCAACACCTTTGGCGGCAGAAAGACTTTTACACTCAGCTTCAATCAACGCCATCCGGTCAGCGGTATTGAGCATCACTTTATGCTCAGCCAGCTTGGTTTTATAGTCGGCAAAATCCGACACTGCGAACTCGTCAGCGCCCATAAAACGGTGGCCGCGTGTTGTGTTGCCAGCGGTGAAGCCATCAACAGTCGCCGCGACAGTTTCACCGCCAAAAATGCACAGTATGCTATGCAGTGGGCGCACCCATCTAAGGCTACCACGGCCCCAACGCTGAGACTTTGGCCACGGGAAGTTCCGCACGGTGGCTTCCAGCACTTCGCTGATCACAGCCGTTGCAGCACGGCCCGGCTTTTCAATTTTGGCGTAGAAGAAAGTGCCTTTTTTCTCTTCGCGCTCTTCCAACTGGTCCCGCGTTACGCCCGCACCGCGCATAAAGCCTTCAAGGGCTTTTTCGGGCGCACTTGTACTGGGGCCGCGGCGTTCTTCGCTAATATCCGGCGTTGATGCCGGTATGCCCGTAACTGACAAAGCCAAACGGCGCGGCGTTGCATAGGCAGCAGCGGCCTCAAACGTTAGGCCAGCCTCCTTAAGGGCCTTCGTGATCATGGCTTGCAGATCATCAGAGGCCTTTTTTTGCATCCGTGCAGGAATTTCTTCAGAAAAGAATTCAATAAGCAGATCAGCCATCACGCAAGCCCCCGCTCTATCATCACACTAGGTACGATGTGCGTCATGCTGGGCTTGACCCGGCATCCAGCCATCATTTCAATCACTATAGTTTCTGGACACATGGATCCCGGATCGCGCTTCGCTTGTCCAGGATGACCGGGGTGACGACAATCAGCCATAATTATGCCTCCCACCCATCAAAGTCGCGTTTCCAGCGTTCTGCATTATTTTCAATCCACTTTTCACAGCAACCTTTGGCAAGATCACGCACCCGGCCAATATAGGCTTGGCGTTCCGTTACCGAAATAACACCGCGCGCATCCAGCATATTGAAGGCGTGGCTTGATTTAATGCATTGCTCGTAGGCGGGCAGTGGCAGGCCAGCTTCTAGCAACATGGCGCATTCTTCCTGCGCCTTTTTAAAATCATCGAATAATTTATCAGCGGATGAATGCTCAAAATTATAGGCTGACTGCTGGCGCTCATTTTCTTGGAAAATGTCACCGTATTTGATGCCGTCACCGTTATAATCAAGGTCGTAAACATTATCGACGCCCTGCACAAACATGGCCAAACGCTCTAGCCCGTATGTCAGTTCACCAGAAACTGGCTTGCAGTCAAAGCCGCCCATCTGCTGAAAATATGTATATTGGCTAACTTCCATGCCATCACACCACACTTCCCAACCAAGGCCCCACGCGCCCAATGTTGGGCTTTCCCAGTCATCTTCCACAAAGCGGAAATCATGCAGGTTTTTATCAAGGCCAATGGCTTCAAGGCTACCCAAATACAGTTCCTGCATGTTGGCAGGGCTTGGCTTTAAAATAACCTGAAACTGGTAATAATGCTGTAGGCGCATTGGGTTTTCGCCGTAGCGGCCATCGCTTGGACGGCGGCAAGGCTGCACAAAAGCGGCTTTCCAGTTTTCAGGACCAAGGGCCTTTAAGGTCGTTGCCGTATGGAAGGTACCGGCGCCCATTTCCATATCGTAAGGTTGCAAAATTGCGCACCCTTGTTTCGCCCAATAATCCTGCAATGTCAGGATTATATTCTGGAACGGCATACCGCCCGTTTTTGAGGAATTTTGTGCCATAGCGACGCTTTTTAAAAACCGAATCTTTCACTGAAATATTGCGGGCAACCTAACGGCCCGCCTAGGCTTGGTCAAGCTATGCTATGTATGCTTTTGCGCTTTATTTGTATGTGTGGACTTTTAAACGCGAATATTGCCGCCATCAGCCCCCTTTGAAGGCGCTTTTGGTCCGCTCTTGCGCTAAATTTCACCCTCAGGCCGCAGTTCTTGCGACCAAATTTCATCACCAACCCGGTTATGGTGTGAAACTCGTAAGACCTTGGTCACAGAATCAATGTCCATCACGCCAAAAAACTGAAAGCCGTCAGCAGGGGAAAGTCCGGGCGGCATATCTGCTGGAATACCCGTAAATTTTACCTCTGGCCCAAAAGTATTATCCAGCTGGTTGGGGCCAAACGTGCTTGCATGTAAAGGCCCGCTGACAAATTCCCAAAAAGGTTTGAAGTTTTTAAACTGGGCTTTGGCGGGGTTATAATAGTGCGAGGCGCAATAATGCACATCCGAAGTGATGAAATGCACATTCTTAATGTCTTCTTCCGCGATGCTAGACAACAAGGCCGCCATTTCATGCTCACGCCCAAGCGGAGGGCCATCGCCATTGGCACCATTTTCGGCAATATCGCTTTGCCATTCTGTCACAATCAGCCCGATGGGCATATCAGAACATATAATTTTCCATGTGGCGTTTGATGCCTTAAGCGCAGCCTTAAGCCAAGCAACCTGCGTATCCCCCATAAAGGCGGTTTCTGGCCCTTTATTTGGCTGTAAGTTGCGCGAATTAGGGCCACGGTAGGAGCGCATATCAAGGAAGAACAAGTCCAGAAGCGGCCCATATGATTGCTGCCTATATATCTGGCGCGTGCCGCTTACCGGGCTAAGAATGGGTGTGCACTCAAACATGGCCCGGCGGGACCGGGCAGCGAGCAATGACACGCTTTTTTCCGTGTAGCGGTCATCCTCATGCAGCATTTCACCGGGATACCAATTATTAAGGACTTCATGGTCATCCCACTGGTTAAACACCGGCACATTTGCGTGAAAGGCACGCACATGCTCATCAAGGAAATTATAATAATAGTTTTCGCGAAACTCCTGCGTGGTTTCCGCCACCTTAGCTTTGCCCGGTGTTAGCAAATTAGTCCACACCCGTCCGCCGCCAATGTCTTTCGTTTCGGCAAGCGGGCCATCAGCATAAATCTGGTCACCACTATGCACCAAAAAATCAGGCTTTTTATCCAGCATGGACTTGTATGTCAGCATCCCGCCATATTTTGTATCAATGCCAAAACCTTGCCCGGCGGTATCGCCTGACCAGCAAAAACGAATATCGGTGAGCGTCTCTTTCGGTGCAGTTTTAAACTGGCCAATGGTTGGCGCACTGAGCACACCGGGGTTCTCTAAGCTTTCGCAGCGCACCCTGTAAAAATGCTGGGAGTTTTCTAAAAGGCCAGACAGTCGCGTTTTGACGTTAAAGTCACCTTCCGCCAAGCCGTAGGTACCGCTGAATTTCTGCACCTGTTTGAAATCAGGGTCGCGGGCAATGTCCACATGCATTTGCACTGGCCTGTCAGCACGCGTCCAGATAGCCGCGCCGTTATGGCTAATGCTGCCGCTTGCTGTGCCATATTTCAACTGAGGCCGCTCAGCCCCAGCCCGTACAATTGCAGGCGCAGCCAGTACCAGCCCAGCACCAACAGCCCCTGTTAAAAACCCACGCCTATCAACCATTTATAGCCCTTCAGACAATAACTCACTATGCCAACATGATTATTTGAGCGACAAAAGCAAGAACCACTGCAAAAGATATAGAAACACAATGTTCTCGCGTAGTGTCCCGCAGAGTACTAAGGACTAATCGCTTGATTAATGCCCCTTGCCCAGCGCCGCTGCTGCTTCTGCCATTAACTCAAAGGAGCGCAGGCGGGCAGTGTGGTCATAAATAGGGCCTGCAATAATCAGCTCATCCGCCTCTGTTTCTTTAATCAGCCGCGCCATACGGTCTCGCACCGTGTCGGGTGATCCAACGATCGCTTTTGATACCATGCCTTGCACGTGTTGCTTTTCCATCAGGCTCCAATAGGTTTCAATATCGTCAATGGGCGCCTGCAACAAACCGCGCGTACCCCTTATCATGTTAGTGAAGCCCTGCTGCATGCTGGTGAACAGATACTGGGCCTGCTCGTCAGTGTCAGCCGCACACCCCATAACACCAACCATGGCGTACGGTTTTTTAAGCTGGGCTGACGGCTGGAAACTGCGCCTATAAACATCAAGCGCCTCCATCAGCGCAGCGGGTGCAAAATGAGAAGCGAACGCATAAGGAAGCCCGAGCGCCGCCGCAAGCTGCGCCCCGAACAGGCTTGAGCCCAAAATCCACAAAGGCACATTGGTGCCAGTGCCCGGCACCGCCTGAATGGTTTGCCCGGATTGTAGCGGGCCGAGTAAAGCCTGCAGTTCCTGCACATCTTGCGGAAAA
>JAESQS010000217.1 GCA_016765035.1 Kordiimonadaceae bacterium
CGCCGCACACTTGCAAGTTCACATCATATTGGTCCGACCAAAACCACAGCGGTTTATGATAAGCACTTTTTTGGTCGACAATATTCTGGGCTACAATAGCGGCTTGGTCCTGCGCATTTTGATAGGTTTCAACACGGCCTTGACCCCCTTCAAACAAAGGCATGTTCGCCACATCACCAGCAGCATATACTTGGGGCAGAGAAGCCGCAGCAAATGCATCCACAACAATACCATTGTCAATTTCAAGGCCAGCGCCCTGTGCCAGCTCAACATTTGGGATAACACCTATACCCACGACAACAGCGTCCAGTTCGACTGTACTGCCGTCTGTTAGCTGAGCTGATATAAGCTGGCCGTTTTCACCATTGAGCTTTTCAACGCCGACACCAAGACGCACATCAACACCCTCTTCCCGGTGGATTTGTGCAAGCCATGCTCCAAACCGGTCCCCAAGCGCCCGCGCCATTGGTATTTTTTGCGGTTCAATGCAAACAACTTCGCAGCCATTTTTTCGCGCACTGGCAGCAACTTCGGCACCAATAACACCCATGCCTACTATGCCAATTCTTGCCCCCTTTATTAAGGAGGGAGACAGGGCTTGCGCGTCTTCCAGCGTCCTTAAATAATGAACACCACGTAGATCTTTCCCCGGCACATCAAGCTTACGAACACGGGCGCCTGTACAAAATACAAGATGAGAAAAATCCACCGTAGCCCCTGAGGAAAGCTTCAAGTTTTTCTGCGCCAAATCCACAGTCTCAACCCGTGTTTCTAGGATAAGGTCGATATCTCTTTCTTTGTAGGAAGCCTCACTATTGAAAAAGAAACCTTCGGGAAGGCTTTCTGGTGTCCAGAGAATTTCTTTTGACAATGGCGGGCGTTCATAAGGGAGGGTTTTCTCTTCCCCAATAAGGTGAATTTTACCGGGATAACCAGCCATACGCAGCGTGTCTGCCACCCTGCATCCAGCCATATTCGCACCAATTATTGCAACTGCTTCTATACTCACACTAAATCGCTTATTTTTGTCGTTACTTCAAGGTCACTCTCAGGGTACAGGCAACACGCCAACGCATAGCCCTGCTTTTGCTCTGCTTCACTGATATGCACCCGGCTCATCTTACTGCAATGATACTGCCCTGAAACAATACGTACCTTGCACACGCCGCATCCACCGCCTCTACATCCTATTTTAATAGGGTGTTGAGGCTGCTGCTGCATAGAGATCAATACAGGAACATCCCCTGCGCCTGTAAAGGTCGAAGAGGATGATCCAGAAACAGTAATTTTAAAAGTATTACTCATCACATCTAAATTAGGTAAACACTTCTACAAACCGGCCATGCACTTCTTTTTCATAGTAGAAAATGGCTTTACCCATTTGGTCCACAGTCCATTCGCGCACCGGGTTATCTGGGTAATGACTATAGCCACCCGCAAAAGTTTCGTTCCGGTTCCCTGATGGGTCAAAGAAATAGATTGTTTGCCCCTGTGTGATGCCGTGCCGTGTCGGGCCAATATCAAGAGAGATATTATAGCGAGAGATTAAATCAGCAGCATGGCCAATATCTGTCCAACTCTCCAGATTGAAAGACACATGATGCAATTTTCCATCATTGTCTGGGTTACCCAAGAAGGCAATATCATGGGCTTTGTTGCTACAGGTTAGGAAAATAGCAACAGGCTCCCCGCTATCTGGGATGATAGCTCGCTCAACTATGGTGAAATCTAATGCTTCAGTGAAAATATTGGCCGCACCCACAATGTTGATACCAACCAAAGCGCAGTGGTCAAACCTTTGAATACGCATGGCTTTAGGCTCTTCCCGCCACAAATCGGGATTGGTGACCATAGGCCCATTTTCCGACAAGGCCATTTCTGCGTAAAGATCAAAAACATGGCCTGTTGGTGTTTCAAAACGAACACGTCTGCCCACTGATGGCTGCTCACCCACTGCAACGGCAGTGGTGGTAACACCCATATCATTCAGGCGCTTTTCAAAGCTATCCAGTTCTTCATCTGCATACACTTTAAAGGCCAAAACATCCATACCCGGCGCATCAGCTTCGCGCAGTACAATTGAATGGCGGTCAAATTCATCATAGCCCTTAAAATAGGCTCGGCCATCAGCTTCAATACCAACAAGTTCCAAACCCATATGGTCTCGGTAATGTGTAATAGCCTTTTCCATATCTAAAACACAAATTTGTACGAAACCCGGTCTCAAAACGCCTCTCTGTGCCATTATACATCTCCTTTCAATTGTTACTGTTTCACTTTGCCGTCTAGGCAATGGTGCTCCGTGCTTCTTTAAATCAAGTCACCGGGGCACCGGCAACCTCATCAATGGACACGCTCCTTCAAGACGGCAGTTTTTAGTCGGTGATTACCCTAAGGCAACCCTTCACCAATCGGTAATATTATTTTCCACGAAATATTTACGAAGGTTATTTTTATCAAGCTTACCAGAGAAGGTGCGCGGCAGCGCTTCCATCACCTCAACATGCTTGGGGCTTTCGAGCTTACTAAGATTAGTGACACTATAAGCCAGCACCTGTTTCTGTATTTCTTCATTACTGATGCTTTTATCAAGTACAACAACGGCCGCCACAACGGCTTCACCCCAGCGCGGATGCGGAACACCCACCACTGATACTTCTGATATTTCTGGCATCTCTGAAATGACCGATTCCACCATTGAAGGGAAAACATTGACCCCGCCGGTGTTTATCAACGACTTTTGTCTATCCGTTATATAAACATACCCATTTTCATCTACCCGCCCAATATCGTTCGTTATGAGCCAGCCATCAGGCTGCAACACTTCTTTTGTTTGCTCAGGCAGATTAAGATATTCAGTCATTATCGTATCGCCTTTCAGCCAAATAATGCCTGTTTCGCCCGGTGGTACATCCACACCTTCTTCACTGCAAATTCGGTAATCCACATGGGTTGCAAATCGCCCTGATGCTTTCAGAATTTCCGGGTGGTCTTTCAGTGCTTTACGGTGATCATCGGGCATCAGGAAAGCAGCCCATGCGCAACATTCTGTCATGCCGTAAAGCTGGACAAGGTCGACCCCGAAAGTCGAAGAGAAATTCCGTATCAGCGCAGGCGTTGAAGGGGCTGAACCATAAGCAACTGTTTTCAAAGAAGATATATCATTGGTAATTTCGTCTTTGATATCACACAAGGATTGCATCATGGCTGGCACCAAAAGGCTCGCAGTAACTTTGCGGCGCTCAACATCCTTCAGATAATTATTCACATCAAAAAGGTCATGGGGAATAACTGTCGTCATACCATTTGATAACCCAAACATGCCTCCAAGGATTGCCACCCATGCGGACTGTGCTGGATTGTAGTAAATATCAGCGCCACTTAAGCAATAATAACTTGGTACAACGGATATTTCAGTTTCAATAGCATGGTGGGAAAGCACAACACCCTTAGGGTCAGCTGTCACCCCTGATGTATATGTATGCAACAGGGGCATTTTACCGTCAACGGCAACAATATCACACGGCGCATCATCAGCAATGAGGCCTTCAAAATCAAGGGCGATGCCATGATCATCGCCTAAGCCAATTAATGTGCAATCCAATTGTTGTACTTCAGCCAGAACAGGGTCGATCAACGGCTTGCAGCTATCTTGAATGATGCAAACATTCAGAGCGCTATTGGAAATTACATGCAACATTTCACGGGGGCTATAACGCCAATTAATACCCACCCGAACAGCGCCAATAAGCACACACGCATAAAAATGCTCATATACTTCAATGCATTCTTTACAGACAATTCCAACGCGGTCACCAGGCTTTACACCCATTGCCTGCATCGCACCCGCAAGCTTTTTTGCGCGCTCATAAACATCTTTCCAGTTTCGAGAGCGGTCGCCTTGATAATAGGCAACCTTATCCGGATAATGTGTTGCACATCTACGAAGTTTATCTGAAAGCATCGACTTTTCTTCCCTGTTTATTTCCCTTGCATGATAGAAAGCTACTTACTTTTCTAGCGGATAAAACTTGAGTTTTTTTCCGCTTGTTTCCTCACAAAACTTGCTTTCTACCGGCATCCCCACATAAAGATCTTCATCGGGGCAATCCACTGTTGCAACAATCCGTATGCCTTCATCCAAATCAACAAGCACCACATTATAGGGCACTGTCTCTTTTGGGGAAAAGGGGCGGTGATATACAACATAACTCCAGACAACGCCGCTGCCAGAAGCCACTTCCCAGTTCAGGTCCTTAGACCAGCACTCAGGGCACACCCAGCTCCCTGACGGCAAGGCTGTATGACACGAATTACATTTCCTATATCGAAATTGACCTTCTGCAATGCCATCCCAAAAATGGCCCATATCAGGCCCGTACGGTACACTAGCCATAACTCAATTCCCCTTATTACAGCTCAACACAAGGCAAGCATGGTAATCCATCCTACCGCCCTGATTGCTCGCGAGTATCCAGTCATTCTTATCGAGCTGTCTCCCCTCAGCCCGACCAGTTGCCTGTAATACAGCTTCGGAAACTTGTGTCATTCCTTGCAAGTAATAGCCTGAAAGTTGGCCACCGCCGGTATTCACTGGCAACTTGCCACCGGGTGCTGTGCCCCCGTCCCGGTAGAAGGCACCGCCTTTACCCTTAGGGCAAAAGCCATAATCTTCCAGCCCAATAATGCCTGTATAGGTAAAGGCATCATAAATATGTGCATGGTTAATATCCGCGGGTGTAATGCCAGCCATGGAATAGGCCGTGTCTGCTGCCAGTCTGGCTGCAGTCACGGTTTCATTGTCATGGCCACCATATGTTTTATAGCCACCATGCCCTTGGCCCATGCCACGGACATAGGCAGAGCCACTGTCACCGCCAGCGGACGAATCCACAGCAGAAACAACGACTGCACACCCACCATTAACCGGAAAGGCACAGTCAAACATCCGCAGTGGTGCAGAGATTGATTTTGATGCCATATAATCTTCCATGGTCATCGGCTTACGCAAGAAGGCACCGGGGTTTTTCCCTGCCCATGCCCTGTTTGCAATGGCGACTGCCCCAAAATCTTCTTCCGTCGCGCCGTAGCTTGCCATGTATTTTTGCATAGCAAGAGCATAGGCACCAACAGCGCCATGCAACCCATATTCCTGTTCCCAGCCAATCACGTTATCCAAATCCATGGTGATGGCATAAGCATCGCCGCCGGACTGCGCTTCCATGATGGGCGTATCAGCAAACACACAGACAATATGTTCTGCCATACCATAATGAATTGCTAAAGATGCCTGCTGTATCATCTGTACAGCCGCTGCGCCCTCAGATGAAAAAGTGTCGGTAATTTTGAGGTTTCGCAACCCTAAATCATCCTGTATGCGCAGGGATAATATGCTCTTTTCCGCCGTAGAACTGCGATTGACGATCAAGCCATCAATAGCGCTTTTATCTAGGCCCGCATCCTGAACCGCCGCAATAACAGCGTCCACAGCAAGCTCTTTCGATGAAAGCGTGAATTTACGTGATAATTCGCCAAATCCGACACCGGATATTTTAGCTACCGCTTTTTTAACATCCATTTTTTGCTATGCCCTTCCCTAAAGCCGCAATGCTATTTCAGACAGCTATCCCCAGAATACATACTGCCCCTCACCCCCAAGAAGGCAATGAGAGGCAGTAAAAAAATTATATCAAGAAACCTAATGCAGGTATTTTATGTGCAGAATCTATCAAGAATACTTTCTTCAATGACATGCCCAATGTACCCTCGACCTCTTTCAGAAGATACTCATACCGCCCTACCCAAATATGCTTATTTGGATGCGCCTGAACTTGCAACTCGCCAAGCATAAAGGCAGCATATACACGGTATTCACCCTCAGCAATTTTCTCTACTTCAATGTTAGAGATCACCCTAGCCATTGGAGAAGGAGGCGTTTGAGTATGGCGCACACCTGTTTTCAGCATCCGCACCCGAGAAGCCGCCCGAGCCCTGTTATCAAACAGAATCAATAAACGCTTAGTTGGGTCAGATTCACCATGTTCGATGGGGACCATATACTCAAAATCGTCGTTTAAAAGCTCTTCCCATTCGCTATATAAAGAATTGTCCGCAAACCGCGCTTCCTTATAAATAAATTGGGTTACGTCTCTATATTCACTTTCAGATAATTTCATTCTTCTACCTTTCCCTAAAATATTCTCTACGCGCTGGATTAACTGGACATTATTGTTTTATAATGATTCCAAAACGCTCGCTGGGAAGTTTCATCTGTAATATGGGAAGTAATAACGCCATCTTCACCGACAACTTCTCTGTCCATACCCCGACGTAAATCGATGTCCATTGGCCGCCCTATATGCCCGCGGGACTGACGCTCAGTGATGGCTCCATCATCCGGCAACAAGAAGGAAGATGGCCCAAGAGACCCCTCACAAAGCCGCAAGAAACGTGAATTCAATTTATCAGATGAACCCTCGAATAAAATCGGGCTACTTAACTGCACATTCGTGTGCCGGTCTTCCATCTGGTAAAAAATAATATTGGTTTCAGCGATGAAAAGGTTAGGGAAGATATAAGCGTGTGGTGGGCCCGCATATATGACTTCATGCGCAACTTCATCGGAATGCTTTTCTTCAATAGCATCTTTATATTCTTTGATGTCTGCAGGCATTTCCCTGCCCTCTTTCACACCAAGCCACTCAAGCGGTTTGGTGTAACCAGCCCCAATGGTAAGTTCTATATGACCGCCCAGAAAGTCGATCGCTTCCGTTGTCAGCTTATCTTCTGACACCATAACCGTATCTTTATACCGAACATCCAGTGCCCGACCGAGAGACGCATGAACATAGTTCAGGTGATAGCCGTCCACGTTATTTTCTATCTGGAGCTTCCAGTTAGTTTGTGTTTCATAGCGCACCCAACCAGTATCAACTCTGATTTTACCCGATGGTGAGCAATCCAAAACACGATCAATGATCTTTTTACCGTTGCCCAAATATTCATCAAACGGAATTGCGTCTGGGTTCAAAGTGGCAAATACAAAACCGCCATATATTTCGACCGTTGCAGCAGGAAGACACTTGTGGTCCAAGCCCTCTGAACCTTTTCCGTACGGTACATTTAGAAGTTTACCGTCAAAGCCAAATACCCAACCATGATACCAACACGTAAGCGAGCCGCGTAAATTACCTTTATCCTCATGGACCAACAAAGTCGCACGGTGGGTACAACGATTAGAAATCACTTTTACTTTTTTGTCTTTGCCCCGAACAACCACAAAGGCTTCAAGGCCAATATTACGTCGCACATAATCCCCAACATTTGGAATCTCTGTTTCATGAGCAACATATACCCAGCCTTGGGTAAATATCTTTTCTATCTCTTCGTTAAATACGCCGTCATCTGCATAAAGAGCACTGCTAACGATGCCATCTTTAATCGCTTCAGAATAATTCATTGCCATCAGTCCTACTCCATATCTTCCTAAGAATTCATTTTCGTTAAAATCGCCTGCCAGCATGAACTTTTAAGCTCATATCCATTCACGCGATAATTCGTTTCACTGCCTAGCTGTGCCAAGCGCCGTTAATCTTGAACTGTTGGCAATTATTATTTCAGAATGTCTCATATTAAACATCTAAAAAAAAACGATAACACATACAGTATTTGTGAATATCTCAGCCTTTATTTGCCATTCGTTAAAGCCAGCATCATCCAAGTTCCGGCTATTTCTCTGAGGCATACAGTTCCGTTACAAAAAGTCTTTTTTAGTCATAGAGTAACTACCAAAAGTGCTGCTCGGCAAAGCATCCGCATATGATTTTTATGGGAAGGCCATGACAAGCCTTTAAGCTCTTGCAAAGAGTAAAGCCAAGCTAGCGCCTTTAAGGTTTCGCCTGTTCAATCACATCAATCACAGTTTCATCGACTGACCGTGTCACACCCTGAACAACAGCAACTCTACGCATGTCTTTCCCGAACACTGTGGTCGTATAGAAACTGGTTCGACCGCTTTTAGTGCCATCTTCAGCCGCTGTATTATCCTCTTCTGTAACAGCTATAATTTCTTCACCGACACTGACTGATGACAGAAAATATATTGTTGAAGAATATGTATAAGAAACGACGTTATCCACGTTTGACGCAAAAGCGAGTGCCGTGTCAGCAAGGGAAAATAGAATTCCCCCATGCAATATCCCCAAGCAATTCAGCATATTGGGACGAACCTTCATCGACATTTTAGCTTTACCCGGAACTGCCGAAATCAGTTCAATTCCCAAAGAGTGAAAAGCCTCATCCGCATCTGATATTTTGTCCGCAACTTCTTGGGGCGTAAACTTTTTTTGGCTCATTTTTTCTCCATGCTCAGGCGACAGCTCGCCTTGGTGAATAGTAGGTCAATCATGACTAGATTGAAAAAAATGGGGCCTACCAATGTTAAAGTCACGGGCAGGCCCTCTTTGATAAAGCTCGGTATCAATAGATGTTAAAAATCCAACTTCTATTGATACCATATGGGCTTAATAGCTATATGTTGCCGTCACACCGATGGTCCGAGGTGCACCATAATCAGCAAATGACATGCGGTTCCCGCGCTGCGAGAAAGCGTGTTTAATATATTTGGCGTTACCGATATTTTTAATCCAGCCTTTCACTTGCCAAACATTACTTTCGCTGTACCACGTGACACTACCGTCCCACACATCATGGCCAGGTGAGGTTGCAATAGGGTCTTCACCTGGATCAAAGAATATTAAGCTAACGTAGCGATAGTCTATTTTTGCAGAAATCGAGCCGTTTTCATCGCCCAATTGCTTTAAAAACTTAGCATACAAATTGAGCATATGCTCTGGTGCCTGTCGCATTCTCGTACCAGAGAAATCGCCAGAGCCATCAACCCCAGGGCTACCTTCAAAGTCTTTGTATATACCGTCTAGGTAGGCATAAGACCCGCCCAATTCCGCACCTTCAAATGGCAAGAGAGTATATTCAACCTCTATGCCTTTAATTTCAGCACTACCGGCATTTTCTGTTACAAACTGGCCAAAACTTGCAGGCTCTGGCACAAAGAAGCGCGTAACCTGAAGGTCCTGATAGTCCATATAGAAACCAGTGATATTCAGCAGGAACCGCCGGTCAAGCCATACAGATTTGAAACCAACTTCATAGTTTGTTACTTTTTCTGCATCAAAGGGCTTCTCTGCCTGCTCAAGCGATGTTGCTGAACCAGTATACCCACCAGACTTAAAGCCAGTACTGATGGATGCATAGACCATCGCATCTTCAGTGACTTCATAATTACCGGCAATTTTCCAGCTTACATTACTCCATGTATTGGAGACATCAGCATTCCGTGGCCCGTTTTCATCTTCAAAAGTACGAAGAATAAGAGGCACACCACCGTCCTGAACATTGTAGCCCTCAAATTTTCTTTCTTCCCAAGAGTAGCGAATACCACCCGTCACGCTGAAAGCGTCCGAGACATGGTATGTACCCTGAACGTAAGCAGCCACACCCGCTGTATCCCCGTCTTGGAACGATGTCCAATCAGATTGAGCCGTCAAGCCCGGCCCACCAAGAGACGGGAAAAAGAAAGTTTCCCAGCGATCAACTTCTTCCTTGGTGAAAAATACCCCCGTTACCCAGTCATATGCGCCGTCGCCTTGCGACGTTAAACGGAATTCTTGCGTATATTGTTTTGTGGTTTCCCCAACAATATTATCCACTTGGAAAGAAAAGCCATTAGCAGGATCACCCGCAAGTGCTGGGCCGGGATTACCGGAAGCCCCAGTCAAATCAGCGAACAAACCACCCGGTGGTAAGCCATTGGCATCAAACAACCAGTCAAGTTCAGATTCCCTGTAAGCAGTAATACTTGTGAAACCTGCCCACTCAAGATCCCAGTTAACTTTAAGAGCCGCACCAAAAACTGTTCTTTTGGTGTACCCATCAGATGCGGTGAGGCCAGTCCATGGGCTGTCTGCACCCCCAAGCGCTTCATTCACAAGCACAGGGTTAGCACCCCCTGTATCATGCAACGGGCCACGAGCATCTACAGGCTCACGGTTTTGCGCACCAAGGTCATCATCAGCCCCATCAAGCATTAGAGTAACTTCAAGAGTGTCGGACGCTACCCAGCGCAGATGTGAACGCCAAGCAAATGTGTTGCTTTCATCCTGATATTTTCCAAACGATGGGTTTTTAACCCGTTCGCCAGAAAGGGGGTCAATATAGCTTTCCAGAACATTCAGAATATAACCATCATGCTTACGGCGGCTAAAGCTGAATTTGCCGAATAAATTTTCAGCGACCTGACCGGATATCATGCCTGCTGTATCAAAGCGCCCGTAGTCACCAACAGTTTGACGGAAGCGCATTGTTGTATCTTCAGTTGGCTTGGTCGTTACAAAGTTAACCGAGCCAGCGATTGAGTTTTTGCCGTACAAGGTACCCTGCGGGCCACGAAGAACTTCGATACGTTCCAGATCAAAAATATCAAAAATCTGTGCTGTGCGAGATGCAATATATACATCATCAACCGACACAAGAGTGGAGTCAGACGCGGCTGCCCCATCTTCTTTAGTACCGATGCCGCGAATAGCTATTTCCGGCTGGGCTGGGCTTAATGAGCCAAAAGTCATGCCCGGCGTGCGCCCTGCAATATCAGATAGGTCGGTAATGCCATCTTCACGTATACGGTTCCCAGAAAGAACTGTTATCGCAATTGGAATTTTTTGCATATCTTCCGCGCGTTTTTGCGCAGTAACCACTATCTCTTCAAGTTCAAAGCTTGACGTATCGGTCTCTGCTGCATACGCAGCGCTCCCGAAACCACACAAAGCCACCAGAACGCTCAAAGATGTTGTAGATTTTAAGTGATACATTTTTTCTTGCTCCCCGAAAATTGTAGTTTATTAAACTATTATCCCCTGAACTGCGTGTCGCCCAAACTAGGCGAAATTCGAACTGGCTACCCCTCCAGTTTCTTTGAAATTCCGCATATTTTCCTCAGGAAATACTGACGAAATTAGTACGCCTAGCTTTAGGGTGAAATGCAATGCATATATTTTAATAAGTGGTATGCATTTCCTTAATAACTTGAATATTAAAATCATAAAAAATCGCCAAATCCCTAAGGGAAAGCGGCTTTTTTTGGCTTGCATTCCCCTTTTCAAATCATCAGCCTTTAGCGTTTACAGCCCGCTTCGAAGCATCTTGGCTTTCTATAATATAGGCCTCCAAACAAGCCTCTGGGCTTAGGATCAGCGTTCGTTAATGCGCCCTATAATTAATAGCGTTTATGAATTGCCCAAATACACAGAAAAGACTCTTGCCACACCGTTAAGGCACCCATGCCATTTTCACTTGACCGCCTTACTTATATTCTAGTATATAAGAACACAAGGTATTCAAGCTTACGAATATTTTTTAGTACAGAACGCACCGTGATTTGAAAAATAATCACAGATTTTAGGGCCTCAAGGCCCTTTAAAGTGCCAGTGACCAGAGACGTAAACATGATGTTTTAGCCACCGCGTTGTCACAAGCGCCTTTGAATAAAGTAGCGGCTAAAAACTTGAAAAAAGTTATGTGAATAAGGAAGAAACCAGAATGTCTAATCTCGCTACATTGAAAAAAGAAACATCAATAACCCAACAAGATTTCCGCACATCAATGGGGCAATTTGCGACAGGGGTGACTGTAGTTTCAACGAAAGATCAACAAGGCGCGCCGTACGGCATGACGGCCAGCTCGTTTGGCTCAATATCCCTCGACCCACCTCTGGTTCAATGGAGTATTACGACCAAATCCTTTTCATACCCCATTTTCAGTGCTGCTTCGACCTTTGCCATTAATATCCTGTCAACCGATCAGCAAAATATCTCAGATATTTTTACTAAACCCATAGACCGCTTTGAAAATGTATCGTGGGAGATCGGCATGGAGGGCCTGCCTCTTATTCATGGGTGCCTTTCCTGGATTGAATGTTCTGTGGAAAATCAAATAGTATGCGGCGACCATACAATTTTCATTGGACGGGTCAGGCGTGCGCGCTATTTCGAGAAAAAGCCCCTGCTATTTTGGCGCGGCGGATATGAGGCCGTTCAGTAACCATCCGCCGCTTGCGCCTAAAGCTCAGGCCTATGCTATATCTTGCGGACCAATCCGCCATCACATGCTATGGCTTGCCCTGTGATATAAGCTGCACGGTTTGAACAAAGAAAAGACACAAGGTCTGCCATTTCTTCTGGTTTTCCGAGGCGCTTTGCTGGAATTCGTTCTTCCATATCACCTAGGTTTAACCCCAAACTTTTCATACGGTCTGTGGCAATTAATCCGGGCATGACTGCATTCACGGTAATGCCGTGCTGTGCCACTTCAGCACTCAGGCTATTTACCAGACCATGCAGACCAGCGCGCAAAACATTAGAATACAGCAAAGTGGGGATAGGCTCGACCGCCGCAGTAGATGTAATTAAAATCACCCTGCCCCAGCCGCGCTTTTGCATCGGCTCAAGAAACGCCGTTAAGACTTCTATTGTAAAATGAAACAGATGATCCGCCGCTTCCCGCCAACCATCAGGCGACGTTTCTGCAAAAGTTGCTGGCTTTGGACCCCCAGTGTTAACAACTAAAATATCTGGGTTCCCAATAGTGCTCTGGGTCTTTTCAATACAGGCTAAAACCTGCGCCCGGTTTGACAAGTCAGCCACAATTGGCGTTGCGCCAATCGCTAGCGCAGATGCATTTAAAGCCGTCTCGTTGCGTGCTACAATAGCAACCTGCGCGCCTTCACGGGCCAATGCTTCGGCTGTTGAAAAGCCCATACCCTTTGAGCCACCTAGTACCAAGGCTGACCGCCCTTTTATGTCTAAATCCATCTTTTTTACTCACCAATAATTTCAGTCTAAATCGTATCCAATTTAATATGCACCACCAGTTTACGTCCCCCTTGCCATCTCCGCTACCCACAAAAAAAAGGCCCGAGCGCTTTCACACTCAGGCCTTATATTTTTTAATCGTACTTTAGAAGCGGCGTTTTACAGTGAAGGCCCATTCAACAGGTCGGCCAAAGGCTGCTTCTGCAAGGCTTTGTGTCGCCAAGTCAGAGAAGCCTGTAATTTTATAGCGCTCATTGGTTAAGTTCGTACCACTCAAGACAAACAGCCATTCTTCATCATAATCTTCGAATGAAATACTGGCGTTTAAGAGTGAATACCCCTCTTGGTCCAAAACAGGCTCGTTAAAGGCGTCATTGGCATAAGAACTTTTATGCGACCAATCTATACGGGGCGTTAGTGTGCCCAATCCCATAAAGTCCATGGAATAATTGACGCTCGCATTCAGCGACCATTTTGGTGTGTTAACCAGCTTATGATCGAGAGTAAGCCCTGTTAGCAAGGCATTCGCGTCAATTTCAAGATACTTCGCATCAAGATAGCCAACACCAATCTCGAACATAAGATTGTCAACTGGGGCTGCTGTTAACTCAAGCTCAAACCCTTTAATTCTGGCTTTTGCCGCATTTTTGGTTACAGGGGCGATAAACTCGATAACCACCACTTGCATATCATCATAGTTTGTCTGGAATGCTGCACCATTCAAACGCAGACGGTTATTAAATGCAGCGGACTTAAACCCAACTTCATAAACAGTCACAAACTCAGGGTCAAAAGACGGCAATTCCGGTAAAGGAGGGAACACATTCTGTGAAAACCCGCCGCCTTTAAAGCCCCTAGAGAAGGTAGCATATGTCATGAAGTCATCAGTCCACTGATAGGCGAGATTTGCCATAGGAAGGAATTCTTTGGCAGAAATTTCCCTTTCATCATCTGGAACCAATAGAGCCCCTGGCGGTAAGCCAATGCCGCTGTCGATAACGTACTGAAAGCCTTCTGGTGCAAAATCTTTATTATCTTTATTCCACCGCAAGCCAGCCGTTAAGCTTAGTTTTTCACTAATGTCATAGGTTGCCTGACTGAAAGCTGCAATGCTTCTACTGTGGGCTTTACCACCACTGATAATATGCACAACAGGGTTAAAGTTCACATCATTGATGTTGATGCCTTTTTCATCGAAATAATAAAGGCCGACAATCCATTTCATGCGGTCGTCAAGAGCTTGCCCTTGAAGCTGAAACTCTTGGCTGAATTGCTGTTGATCAAGCACACCGCCTGTTTGCCCAAACTGCACATTGGCAGCATGAACATTGTTGCGAATTAGGAAAGAATCCAGCTCCCTGTAGGCCGTAATGGATTTAAAGGTCATTCCATTATCTAAGTCCACATCTACTGTAAGGTTTACACCCCATATATCCAGATTAGAGGGAAGTTCAATATCAGTATTATCTTGGAATGGCTCTGTCGGTAAATCGTCTTGCCCAAAATAGTTAGGGTCAGAGGGGTCAAGTGGTACAGGCCCCAAAGCGATGCCATTGTTTGCTGCAGCAAAGAAGCCATTTTCATTAACCGCAACCAACTCACTACAACAAGATTGCTCACGAATGGTTGTCGCATCAAACGCAAAACTAACATCAACATTATCCGTTGGCATCCACAAGAAAGACCCACGCCCGCCCCACGAATTATCGCCACCCGTTGTATCGCCAAGATTAGGGCGATCTATATGGCCCCCACGGCTAAATCTGGCTAAAGAGAAAGAAGACAGTAATTTATCACTGATAGGGATGTTAACATTCCCCTTCACGTGCCAGCGATTAAACCGTCCTGCAGTAATGCTGGCATTCCCACCAAACTCATCTGTCGGCTTTTTCGTTACAACATTTATGGCGCCGCCAATGGTATTACGACCAAACAAAGTCCCTTGAGGACCCCGCAGAATTTCAACTTGCTCTATATCAACAATATCGAGAACTGACCCAATAGATCGCGCAATATAAACGCCATCAAGATAGAGCCCTACACCCGGGTCAACACTGAGGTTAAAATCGATTTGCCCTACGCCCCGAATGAAGACCGAAGCAGATGATTTCGAGCCTGAAATTGCAGAGGACGTATCAAAAATCAAGTTAGGTGTGAATGTCGCCACCTGTGAAATATTATCGATTTGGCGCGCCTCAAGGCTTGCTTCAGAAAAAGCCGTTATCGATATAGGTGTCTTTTGTAGGTTTTCAGACCTTTTTCGAGCCGTCACGGTAATCACTTCAAGTGCGAATTCTGCATCCGCAGCTCCCGCCTCGTCTTCCGCCATGGCGATCTGAGGGAAAGGCAATACTGCTGCCATCAGCCCCAAATACGATATTCTTTTCAAATTCATAACGTTCCTCCCTCTATGTTACATTTTCTCACAACTGCTCCACTTGTGTCTCGTCATTTTGTGCAGACCGCAGCCGCTTCTCACTCAATACAAATTGCAGCCCCATAAAAATATGTGCTGCTACATTCCATTATCACAACCAATAACCTTGGCTCATAACAAACAAATCTGGCCGCCCTAGGTACAGGCGGCCTTCTTTAGTCCTCTAGTAAAAAATCCATATGAATACGGTTAAACTCGTCAGCATTTTCATACTGTGGCCAGTGGCCACACTTATTCATGACCACATACCGGGCACCGGGGATCATATCGGCTATTTGCTTCCCTTCCTCAGGGCTGGCGGTAGGATCATGAGATGTCCAGACCACAAGGGTCGGCGCTGAAATTGACTTATATTGCGCTTCAGAAATCATATTCTGGCGGCGCGTTTCCATCTCTTGCAAACACATGATGCGCTCCATAGATGCTGCAAATCCCGGTTGCGAATATATGGCCCGGCGGGTTTCAATCAAGTCATCACAAACCATAGAATTGTCATACATCAGGAATTCCAGACGTGCCTGAATGCGCGCCCAACTTGGATCGTTCACTGCCTGCATAGACAATGTCTTAATGCGGGCCATCACTTCCGGGTGCGCTGTCCAGCCGCCTGCCGTATTCAGCACTAACTTTTCAACAACTTCAGGATGGTGCACCCCTATGTAAGCGGAAACCCAACCACCAAGGGATTCACCGCTGATATATGCTTTTTCCCGCCCGAGTGTTTTGATGACATTCAGCACATGCCCAACATAATCCTTAATCTCGTATGCAACGTCAGGCTTGTCTGTCCAGCCGTGACCGATCATATCGATTGCCACTGTCCAAAAATGTTCTGAATGAGGACCAAGATTGCGCGTGTAGGCTTCTGCATGTCCGCCGGTCCCGTGCAACAACAACAAAAGCGGCTTGCTTTGATCACCCGCCATCATGTAGCGCGTCTGAATACCAGCCACATCAAGATACCCTTGAGAAAAGCTGGTTCGGTGTAGGTCAGACCACAGACTTGTATAATTTCTGGAACCTTCGTCGGCCATCTGCCCTTTATCCTCATTATTTTTTATAAAATTTATCGTCATTTTAATCTGCCTGCTGCCTCGGCTGCGGCTCACCGGCGAGGGCAAGGGCATTTGCGACCAAACGCAGCGGATCAGTGTCATCACAATTTAAATAATTCATCGCAAGCGTACGGACGGGGTCTCCCGCGTAATAACGCTCATATTGGAGCAACCGCTGGCCAAAACCCTCACCCGCAAGATCCCAAGCCAACTTGAACAGTTTTACGCGCTCTAGGGAGGATATATCTGCCCCCTGATAATATAGGTTGGCATCCTCTTGCAGCTCTGGCACGGCAAAATCGGCCCCTGTTGGCATCAACATGAAACCGCTGGCACCAATTGTTTGAAGCACTTCAATGATGCGCGGGTATATAGTCGGCATTCTAGTACGTAAGGTTTGAAGGGGTGCCAAAGCCGGGCGAACCGTCCCAAATAAAGTCTCTTCCGCTTCCACTTCAGACCGCAGCAATCCGCTCTTGAGCTCTTCCACATAATTCAGGCATTCACCCAACATTTGCTGCACATGCAGAAAATTGTCAGCCTTGATGGAACGTGCAATTGACACGGCAAGCCCTACAGCAAATTGTACCTTCACCAACGCACGGGTGTTTGTTTGGTGTGCCGTGTGATTTCGCAAGGCACTCTGAATGTAAAGCCGATTTGAAAGATCCACATTCCGATAGCAAAAAACGCGTTCCCAAGGGATAAATACATTGTCAAAAATTAGGAGGGAATCATTCTCTTCAAAGCGGGTCGACAAGGGGTGATCAAAACTTTCCGCTCCCCCTGTCGTATAGGGCTCGCGACAAATTTGGCGCAGCCCCTTTGCGTCCGTTGGAACTGCAAATGTAACAGCATGGTCTTCGTCACCCGGCCTTAAACCCGGCAGGTTATACATGAGCAATTCATCTGAGACCGGGCCCAGAGTAGCAAGAGCCCGCGCCCCACTCATGTAAATGCCTTCACTCGTCTCCTTTACAACACGTAAATGGAGGTTTTCCAGCTCTGAAGAGGACTTAGACCTATCATTCTGCGGCGTGATAAGAGCATGACTTAGGAAGAGGTCATTATCCCGCACATATTCGTAATATTTTACAACATTCTCCCCGAACTTCTCCCCACCTTCGGCGAATTTTTCGCGCGCTTCCCAAAAGGCCAACAAAGTGCAATTCAAGAAATCTGGCGAGCGCCCCATAAGGCCAAAGTTCATCTCTGCCCATATGCGGTAAGCTTCCCTGCGCCTACGTAGATCAGCCGGAGTTGCTGCGGGCAAAAACGCCATACCAGCACGCTGCCCAGTGGCAGCAACCTCATATGTTAACTGGTCCTGCAAATCAGGGTCGTGCTGACTATCATAAATCCTAGCGAGCTGCTCTACCGCACCCTTAAAGGCCGGGTGAGATGAAACATCCTCAACCCGCTCCCCATTCACCCAAACATCACGCGGGTGCGCCTTAAGCCCCTCAATAAATTCTTTGCCAGTCCGAATAGTCATAATAACTCCACAACCTGTTACTGCCTTACCCGGCGCGGCATTAAACTTCATACGTGCCACACCAACCTTAAGGCGTTTCTTGTCTGTTATATACTAGTATGCAATAAAGCGAGTCAATAAAAAAATGCTATAATGATTAGCCAGCGAGCACGATGAAGGGGACTGTGACAATTAAGCTACTATTCAAGCAGGTTAACGGCGTCTAGAGCTATAGGGGCACTATAATTTAGTGGCTTTCCTATAAGGCTATACTTGCTTAGAGTAGGGAAGCTTCGGGAATTTAATTGAATAGCAATTTATATTACTATAGAAAATCCGTAAGTGCTGGATTTATAGTATGACTGCAAATAGTGCCATATGCATTCAAGTATTCTAGAACTTACCTTTGATTAATTTCATGCTGTCAAAACATTATCAACCCAAGAAGCCACTCATGATGAATACTACTCGAAAAGAACAAAGCCTGCCACGGAACACATCCACAACAGCAGGCTCCCGGGTTTACGAATATGTTAAAGATAACCTTCTTGAAGATGCCTATCGCAACCTCGAAAGAATTCCGATCGAAAAAATTGCGAAAGAACTCGGTGTCAGCAGGCAGCCCGTTATGGATGCTATCAAAAGATTATCCGCTGAAGGGTTTATTGAAATCATTCCGCAAGTAGGCAGCCGCCTGCGTCAGTATAGTTCCAGAGATGTCTTAGACTTTTTCAATTTTTTGCGTTAACCGAAGCTCAGATCACACGCTTGGCTGCAGAGCGCGCCACCGATGAAGACATCATTAAACTGCGCCTGATATCTGCACAAATTGGTGTGTTATCGCGCTTAAAGAAAACCCCAAAAGATATTGGCCGGCTTTACCGAAGCCTCAACAGGAAATTACATTTAGAAATTTCAACCATTGCTGGGTCAGACGCTATCGGTGATTTTGTCGAAATCCTCCGGGACAAGTCAGATTATTTTATCACTTGGGAACAACGTTTCATTTTACCTGAACGTATTGAAGCGTCCTTCAACGAACATGAACAAATCATTGATACTATTGAAGAAGGTGATGGTGATTTGGCTGCGTTGAAAACAAAAGAACATATTCTTGCAGTCGATAACAACTGGATCATGTCTGAATAATATAGCGCCCGAACAACAGCCCGATCCACCCCCTCAACACATAAGGTTGAAAGGGTGGATTAAAGGGGTGTTGAAGGCTGGCCTGAGGCCCCGCACTCTCTGCAAAAAAGCAACTTAGGCCTATCCAGTTTAAACACTGGCGACTTTAAACACTGGCGACTTTAAACACCGGCGACATCAACTCTAACAGTCTCGATAACACCAGCATTTTTAAACTGGAAAATTTCCTCGACAGTGCCTTCAAAAGTCAGGCAAAAAAGCGTACGCCCATCATCGCCTCCAAGCGCGCAAGCCACAGCCCGTTTTCCTTCGCACAGCACCCGGTCAGTTACTTCACCGCCATCAACGACGCGGAGAAATTCTCCCGTAGCAACACTAGAGACCCAAATGCCACCTTTTTGGTCTGCACAAATACCATCTGGCGTGCGCTCGCCTAAGTCGGCAAAAACACGGCGATTGGACAAACTGCCGTCTGCGGCCCGGTCAAACGCGAGTAAGCGGCTCTGCCATGTCTCTGCAAGCACAAGGGTGCGGCCTTCATCAATAAGGGCAATTCCATTCACAAACTCAAGGCCTGTTGCCGCAACAGTTGCCGTTCCACGGGGATCAACAACTATAAAATCTGCCAATTTTGCTTCTTCGCCCCCAAACAGGTCATACCCCATATTGCCCACATAGGCCCTGCCTTGCTGATCAACAAGCATATCATTGGCATCACCGGTTGCGAGGTTGGATAGATCAGCATACTCACTGATCTCTCCCTTTTCTATGCGCATGATTTTGCGGTCATTCATCGATACAACAAGCGGCGTACCATCAGGCAAGAAACCAAGGCCACAGGGCCGCCCAGGCACTTCACACACTACATCCCGTTTACCATCCAGTGTGACACGAAAAACTTTACTGTCCCACATGTCTGACAGCCACAGCTCGCCATTATGCCACCGCGGTCCTTCAAGAAAACCGAAGCCATCCGCTAAAATTTTTGTTTGATGTTCCTGCATTTCTTAAACCTCCCTTGGCATTTACTTCAATATTCATAGTCATAACTATTGGGCTTTAACTCCCCTTATTGGCAGAACTGGAGGCCGACAATAAGGGACGTATCATTTACTTTTGAGGGCCACTTAGCTCGAACCCGTCATACCCAGAAGGCAATACATTTGCACATCGCTTCCTGTAATCCGCAGGCTCCCCGAAATACACCAGCCCAACAGATGACTTTCCGGGAATATTTTTCCCCATATACCAGCTATTTGCCAGCGGAAAGAGCGTAGCATTAACAACTTCGCTGCTATGCTCTACCCATTCATTCTGGAAACTTTTCTTGGCTCCCATACGTGTAAGTCCTTTCGCACGCATGTCCATAATCCAGTCTCCGACCCAACCACCTTGCTCTTCACCTAAGAGAACGGGTTGATAGAATGGGCATGGGCTACCCGGCCCATTGAGGAAAAACATATTTGGAAAACCAGCCGTCATCATACCAAGCGCCGTGCGCGGGCCATCTGACCATTCTTCCTTCAACTGCCGTCCGCCTTCACCGCGTATATCTATATTTGTCAGTGCCCCGGTAAGCGCGTCATAGCCAGTCGCAAAAATAATGCAGTCTAGCTCATACTCCTTACCCTTCACTTCTATACCCTTAGGGGTAAGCTCTATTTCGCCACCGCTCACATCAACCAAATCAACATTGTCTTGATTATAGGTTTCATAATATCCTGTATCTGCACACAAGCGCCTAACAAGCGCGGGATAGCCCCGTGGTGTAAGCAGTTCAGCAGTTTCAGGGTCGTTTACCCGCTCTTTAATTTTACCACGGAGAAAGTCTGCAATCGTGTCATTGGCCGCTTTATCCACAAAGACATCTGGGAAATTAAAATACATCGATAAGCCACCAGATTTATAGCGGTCTTCATATACGGCTAATCTTTCCTCGGGCGATATATCCATTGCATTCTGAGTAAGGCGTTCAACAGGCTTATAATTACAAGATACATACCCGCCAAATGACTCTTCTCGTTGTAAGCGACGCCATTCTGGATAATTCTCTTTAAAGGATTTTTCATAATCCTTCGGCATAGGGCAATTGCGTAACGGTATGGAAAAGGAAGCTGTGCGCTGGAAAACATTCAAGTGCCCCACTTTGCTTCCAATTTCTGAAATCACCTGAATACCAGATGATCCCGTCCCTATGACACCAACACGTTTACCAGCAAAGTCAACGCCACCTTCAGGCCAACGCGCTGTATGGTATTGCTCCCCTTCAAAGCTTTCCATGCCAGGGAATTTCGGCTGGTTGGCCGCTGACAGAAAGCCTGTTGCCATGACGCAGAAACTGGCAGTTATTTTTCTACCGCTATCCGTTTCTACTTCCCATTTATCGGTTTTTTCATCAAACACAGTGGCGGCAACACGGGTATTGAGACAAATGTTTTTCCGGAGGTCAAAACGATCAGCCACATGATTTAAATAGCGAAGCAATTCAGCCTGTGATGCATACCGCTCAGACCAGCTCCATTCCTGCTGAAGTTCCTCTGAAAAGGAATAAGAATATTCCATACTTTCAATATCAACACGCACACCGGGGTATCGGTTCCAATACCAAGTGCCACCAACGCCGCCAGCCGCATCAAGCAAAATCACTTTAAGGCCTTGGTTACGCAAATTGTAAAGCGTGTATAAACCAGCAAAGCCCGCGCCTACGATTACAACGTCAACATTGTTTGCAGCCTGCGTATCATACTGCTTAGCTATATCGCTACTTACGTTAACTCCCATGGTAATCTCCTTGTATTGTCAAAAACTATATCCATTTTTAGCGCTGCTTTACTAAAGTTCCCGGTCAGTATTGTGGCTAATTTTGATTAAAACAATCACCACCTGCGCTTTAACCGTCTGGTATTTCTGCCGTAAGAATGGCTATGCCTGTTAGCCATTCTTTAATCGGATGGTAAAATTCTAGCTCAGCTTCATAGCCACGACCAATATTCATGGCCGCAAGCGCGGCAACCCATGCACGAACCTCATGAGCCCCTCGCCCTGCCGCTTTCATAACCTCGTCATCAGACCAACTATTACAAACTGAAAGGTCGCCTTCCAAGGCTGATTTTAGGAATGCTCTGTCCCAATCCTCATTAAGAGGACAAAGAGGACTATCCCCTGACACAAAGCCATGCCGGGCTTCATAAGCGCGGTTTTGTCGTGCCAAACGCCCAGAATGAGGCAAAAAGCTATTATTAATAAGAGCGTCTTGAACGTCGCGCGAAGCATTTGCCATCACGGGCATCGGTGGGTCATGTGATAACCCCCCTGATGCCACGAACATAACACTCAAATCTAGCGTTTCAGCCCAACGGCCCACAGCCTCACCCAGCGCCGCAACCCGTGCATAGGTTGGCCTTGGATGAGCCGCACAATTTATAAAAATAGGTATTATTTTAGAAAGGGGGTGCACCCCAGACAAAAGCTCGATGGGTTGCACTGCCCCGTGGTCAACATTCATTTTGTACGATGTCGCAACATCAATGCCCGCTGCAATGCACGCCTCCGCACAGTTGACAGCCAGACTTTCAGGAACATCAAGTGTACCTGGAATAGTCCCAAAATCACCGATCGAAGTTGCCCTTGCCCCAATACAAAAAGACGGCATCAGATCAAGGAAAAAGCCGTTAAAGTGATCAGGAAAAAACACCACCGTAACATCAGGCGCCCACTCTGCAATCTTTTGAGAAGCCCTATCTACGGCAGAGAAAAACTCGCCTTCAACGCCTGAATCTGCACGCGCTTTATCCAAAAGTGGCGAATGGCTGATGCAAACACTACCTGCTATCATGAATGTCCCCGTCAAATTTATATATTTGAAGCTATGCATACTAGAATATATAGTACGGTATAAAACGCCATAGGAAATGTAATTTTGTGCGCTTAGTGCACACATGAGAAAATAATGAAGAAAAAACCATATGCTACCGTACGCGCATTGGAACGTGGATTAGACTTAATGGTTGCGCTTTCAAAGATAGGAAGGGCAAAAGCGGCTGAACTTGCACAGGCAACAAACCTCGACCGCACCACAGTCTATCGCATTCTCGAAACCCTTAGGCGCAAGGGCTATGTTTCCTTTAGCGAAGATGACCGCACATTCAGGCTTACAATCGCAGTTCGCCAACTTAGTGAAGGTTTTACGGACCTCGACTATACCTGCAGCATCGTTGCGCCTGAGCTCAATCACTTTCTAGAGCGCGTAATGTGGCCCAGTGATTTTGCCTCCTTCGAAATGGGCTCAATGCTCATACGGGAAACAACGCATCGGTTAAGCCCTTTCTCGATCCATCGGTCCATGATTGGCAAGACGCGGCCCCTTACTCGTAGTGCCCTTGGAAAGGCCGTCTTGTGCGCAGCCAGTGACACGGAACGAAATTTGATGCTAAATTTAGCTGTGGAAACGGACCAGCCAGACGCAGACTACGCCAAAAATGCCGCTTATATTGATACGATTAGAGCTGATTTTTCCAAGCGCGGCTATGCATGGTCAGTGGATGGTACCGAAACCGGCATAAGCGCAATCGCATTGCCAATACGCTCAAAAAGCTATGTGATTGGTGCCATTAACATTATATTTTTTACAAAAACAATGAAGCCAGAAGAGGCTGCAAAGCAGTATTTGAAAGACCTAAGGTCTGCCGCAAACGCAATAGAAAACCGCCTCAGCACTAAAAATTAAAGCGGTGTAGCCACCCCTATAGTTTTGGGCCACAAGGAGAGGCATTCATCCTATTCGTAAGGCACTATCCATATCTTTAACTATCCATATCTTTAAAGGCCAAAAATGGCCTTCACTCCGCTTGGAAAGTGGAATTTCTTTGATCGATGAAAAAAATCAATAAATTCAGAAACTTAAATGGTGGTCGGTACTGGGCTCGAACCAGCGACCTCTCCGATGTCAACGGAACGCTCTACCAACTGAGCTAACCGACCCTAACCATTCATAAAAACACTGTAGCAATATGTGTGTTTGCAAGGTGGTCGCTGTATAAACCGCCACCCAATTTGGCGCAAGAGATATTTCCTCGGCACAGTACCAGAAACAAACCCTCATTTGGCAAACCGGGTGACAGACACAGAAAAAAAAGCTACCTTTTATCTATGGACGAACAAAATACTCCACCGCCCTATATCCACCGCGTAGCCACAGGGCCGTCTTCGCCCTTTATTTTTGCAGCACCCCATAGCGGTCGCTACTATCCGGCAGATTTTAAAGCCCGATCAGTCCTGACAGAAAACACCCTACGAAAATCAGAAGATGCCTTTGTGGACAAGCTGTTTGCAGACGTATCTGCCCAACGCGCTTCCTTGCTGATAGCCACCCACGCACGCGCTTACCTTGACCTTAACCGTGCAGAAAATGAGCTTGACCCCAAACTGTTCACGCCGCAGCTTGCGAGTGAAACCGTCAATATTAGCCATAGGGTGCAGGCAGGCCTTGGTATCATCCCTCAATTTGTCGCAGAAAACACGCCCATATACGCCAGCTTGTTGCCTGCCCGCGAAGCTGAAAAACGGATCAAGGCCATTCATGGTCCCTACCACAGAAAACTAGCGCACTTGCTGAACAAGAACCTAACCACACACGGCGCAGCGATCCTTATAGATTGCCATTCAATGCCCTCAGACAGCCTTACTGGTGGCAGTAAAATAAAGCAAACGCCGGATATTATTCTCGGCGACTGCTGGGGTACTTCCTGTCGGGCAGACCTTACTGACCTTGCTGAAACACTTCTGCTCTCTGCTGGGTTTAATGTACGGCGGAATGTGCCCTATTCAGGGGGATTTTCCACTGCCTTTTACGGCGAGCCAGAGGCAGGCATACATGCTTTACAAATAGAGATAAACCGCTCCCTCTATATGGATGAAGCAACCTTACGCCCCTTGCCCGCATTTGATGCTGTTCAACAAAAACTGGCAATCTTTAGCCAGCATTTAATTGCAACAATGACAAAACGGATAAAGCGTGCAGCAATAGGGTCTTTGGCGGCAGAATAGTACACGGTGCTAGCCTGCGGCATCAATATAGCCTAATGAAGACAAACCGAAGTCTCCAAAAAATCAGGGCACCCCTTCAGCCCTTAGAGCGCATCCGTTCTAATTAAGTGCATATCCGCCCACACCCCGTTTACCATCTGAACGGGCAGGCACAAATATTGCGATAAACTATCAAATTCCATGGTGAGTTGAAGTGCTGCGCGGGTCGCTAGAGCACAAAAAAGAGGCCACGCTTAAAAGCGTGGCCCAGGCTCAGGGAGGAAACACCCATAAAGGGCGTTAGCGGGGGCTACCCGCCAGTAACTAACATAAAGAGTTCGGAACTAAATTCCAAGGGCATGCTACAATTATTTGTGTTTACAAATGGTTAATTCAAGGTAACACTTTATTTTATAAAGGTTTTTAAAGATTGGCCTAAAAAATAATTTCTTATGTAATTACCAGTTTTTACAACCCTAAATGCGATTGCACGCGCCCTTGGTGTCAAAACTGACGAATCGGTCAAGATTTTTTAAATTCAAAAAAATTTGTCTTCTTCCTCAAAAAGGACGTCACGCGCATTTGTTGCATAGCCAAATATTAAGTTGAGCAGGGATCCCTGCCCCTTGATAATTTAGGCAGTGTATTCTTATTTTTTTTTGCCCGGTAAGCGACCTGTTTTGCCGCTTTTATCTTCGCTGCATCTTCACAATCAGCATCTACCAACAATCTGGGGGCCAGCGTAAAAACCCGATCTTTGAGCCTGTAATTTGGTTTACATTTTAGCTGTAAATACGCATTGGCATTCACCGAACAAAAAACCATAAGCCCCAGCAATACCATAAGCTTTAACACCGCATATTGAACACATGAAACAACCGTTAGGGAAACGCTAGGATGAAGGAAAGAAAAATCCACACCCTCAAGCCATATTGTAACTTTCTCTTTTGTGAAGGGTAGGTCATATCGACAAGCTAAACCCTGAACAACTAATTCATGCTGCCCTGAGGATACGATGCTAAAGCTTTCGGCAATCCCCAAGAAAACTGCCACAAGGGCCATAACCAGCAGACCGATTGAAACAAAAGCTATAACACCCATAAAAACCAGCAACAACGAGACGCCATAGCTGAAAACAATATGAAGTGTGTAAAAACTGCCAAGATCAAATGCATCTTTTATTTGGTGTTTCCGTGACCCCGCTGCCACTGCCGCTAATGACAAGACACAAGATGGTAAAATCAGCAAGCTAACAACCACCGCGCCAAGCGAAACCATCTCCGCGACCCTGCTCCAATCGAAAAAGCGAAAAACAGCAGCCGTTGTTAAAAAGGACATAACAACGCCAGAAAAAAGCAACACAGGTAAAATGAAAATCTGTAATAGCCGGATCAGGTACCGCCACAATGCCAATAGCCCGGCAGACAGCAGGCGCACTTTATCGGCTTCGCGTATAAACATCCGGCTACTGGAAGTTTCGCCAAACATTATTACACGGTGCCACTGGAAGCTTAACAGAAACAATAAAATATATTCAAAAAAGAGCGCCCCCCAACCCTCAATATAAATTGATGAATATACGCCTGCCCTTGATGCTCCAGCGATTAAATAAAAAATAAGCAACGGCCATACGAGCTTGAACGCTGCGCGCCGTGAAGTGAGAAGAGATGCAATCGCTCCACGGCAAATCTTAGAAGTATCCATTCACCCCCACAACCTACGATTACACTACTAAAGAGAGCTTAGTATCAACTATAAATAGGATACTATTCATTAAAATCTAGTAAATATGGTAAATATAAACAATATGGCAAGTATTAGTTGTGGTAGTAATATTTAAGATTAGGCTTAAACACCCGTTTAAATTGCTGTAAATACGGTTAACACCACATAAAGACACGTAAAAATTATTCTTTTTCAACCAATGAGAAAGCGGCACCTGTGGCCCAATATAAACAGTTACGCCGCGCACCTTCTGCCAACCTCGGCATAATATGGTCGATGAGCCTACCGAATCACCATTCTATTTGTTGATTTTTGGGGCCTTGTCACGGCTGGAAATGCCCCCCCAAACCCAACAGTAATTTTGCGCCCTGCGCAATAGGGCTTGCCGTAGCGGAGCAACACGCGTATAAGCCGCGCGAATATTGATGTTTCAAGCTCTCTGCTAGTGGCCGAGGGCTTTTTTAAATCAAGCGCGGCCAAGTGCCC
>JAESQS010000218.1 GCA_016765035.1 Kordiimonadaceae bacterium
CATTGTCAACTTTCAAAACGTCGATATCTTCATTTTCATCAAGTTGATACTTGTTTACGCCCACAACGGTTTGGCGACCACTATCAATGCGAGCCTGTGTTCGGGCGGCTGCATCTTCAATACGAAGTTTTGGAATACCGGCTTCAATGGCCTTTGCCATGCCGCCCTGTTCTTCCACTTCCTGAATATGCGCCCACGCTTTGGCGGCCAAATCTGCTGTTAGGCGTTCCACATAATAACTGCCGCCCCATGGGTCGATCACCCGGTTGGTGCCCGTTTCCTGCTGAATAAACAACTGCGTGTTACGGGCAATACGAGCGGAAAAGTCTGTTGGCAAAGCCAGCGCTTCATCCAGTGCATTTGTGTGCAGGCTTTGCGTATGGCCATGCGCTGCGGCCAGTGCCTCGATGCAAGTACGCGGTACATTATTAAACACATCCTGCGCAGTTAACGACCAGCCAGATGTTTGACAGTGCGTACGCAAGGAAAGCGATTTAGCATTTTTAGGGTTAAACTCTTGCACCAGCTTGGCCCAAAGAAGCCGCGCAGCTCGCATTTTAGCAACTTCCATGAAGTAATTCATGCCAACCGCCCAAAAGAAACTAAGGCGCGGCGCAAATGCGTCAACATCCAGCCCAGCAGCTATGCCAGAGCGTAAATACTCAACACCATCAGCCAAGGTATAGGCAAGTTCGAGGTCCGCTGTGGCTCCCGCTTCCTGCATATGATAGCCCGAAATTGAGATGCTGTTATATTTCGGCATTTTCTCAGACGTGAAGGCGAATATATCTGAAATAATCCGCATGGAGGATTCTGGCGGGAAAATATAAGTGTTCCGCACCATAAATTCTTTCAGAATATCATTCTGAATGGTGCCGCTGAGCTTTTCAGGCCCCACGCCTTGTTCTTCAGCAGCAACTACATATAGCGCCAAAATTGGCAGCACAGCACCGTTCATGGTCATCGACACGGACATTTGGTCCAGTGGGATACCGTCAAACAACGTGCGCATATCATAGATGCTATCAATGGCGACACCAGCCATACCAACGTCACCCGACACACGAGGATGGTCACTGTCATAGCCCCGGTGAGTGGCTAAATCGAACGCAACAGACAGGCCTTTTTGACCCGCAGCAAGGTTTCGGCGGTAAAATGCATTTGAATCTTCCGCTGTTGAAAAGCCCGCATATTGGCGCACTGTCCATGGCCGTGTTACATACATGGAAGGGTATGGACCGCGCAAATATGGCGCAAAACCGGGTTTTGTATCGAGAAAATCAAGGCCAGCAATATCATCAGCGCTATAGCTTGGCTTAATTGAAATGCCTTCTGGCGTTACAGTGCTTTCGCGGTCACTGGTTGCTGCAACGGTTTTCGGGTCAAAAGAAACATCGGCAAAATTTGGGATACGGCTCATGATGCTTCTCCTATTAGTTTATAGGCATGTTCATAAACTTCCAGAACATTCACGCCTACATACACAGCCCCATCAAGGCCAGATTCCGTTAGTGCGTCTAAATTCTTGGGCTTACCAGCAATGTAAACTGCCGCCCCTGCCGCCTTAAGCGCTTCAAGCAATTGAACACTGTAGCTTTCATAGAGGGCATCACTGCTGCAAATAACCGCCAATGGCGCGCCTGACGCCTTGTATGCCGCTGTAATAGCCGCAAGGTCGTCTCCGCCTTCTGATGGCAGCGCTTCAATGCCGCCTGCTTCAAATAAGTTTTTCGAAAAGGTTGCCCGGCCAGTGTAATCCGCTGCACCGCCAATACTGGCGAGGAAAATAGTCGGCTTTACGCCTCTTTCCGTAAAGCTTTCACCCAGTGTCCTGAATGCCTCAAAGCTTTCAGCTTGCCGGTGGAACAAAACAGACTGCACTTCGGCACCCGCAGGCTTGATATTCTCTGGAGAGGCAGGAACCGAACCAATATCAGTCAGCGCTGCTTCATGTATGTTAGGGAATTCAGAAACCCCGGTCATGGCATCCCGCCGCGTGGCAATATTTTTATGCTTAGTTGCCCATGCTTGGTGCAAGTCCTGCTGGACAAGGCCCCCTTGCAAGGCTGCTATCATGCCGCCTTTAGATTCTATTTTAGTGAAATATTCCCATGCCTTATTAGATAAATCTAATGTTATAGATTCAAAAGAAAGCGCCCCTGCGGCAGGGTCCATCACTTTTGAAATACTGCTTTCTTCTTGCAGGATGATTTGAATATTTCGTGCTATGCGCCGCGCACCTTTGCCTGACACCCCAAGCATTGTATCATGCGGCAATACACAGATCGTATCTGCTCCGCCAACCCCTGCGGCAAAACAGGCCGTCGTGCCACGCAATATATTCACCCATGGATCCCGTACCGACATCATGCGCAAGGATGTTACACCGCTTAACTTCATATCTACGCCCGTGACACCGCAGCTTTCCAGTACTTGCGCCCAAAGAAGCCGTGCTGCACGAAATTTAGAAATGGTGACAAAAATATCTGCGTCTGCAGCTAGGGAGAAACGAAGCTGCCCGGCGGCTTCCGCCAAATCCATGCCATCTGCTTCCATCGCCCGCAAATATTGCAGGCCTGTTGCTAGCATAAGGCCCAATTCCTGCGCTTCGGTGGCCCCACCAATATGGTACAGACCACTATCCACCATAAAGGTTTCCAGCCCTTCATATTGGGCAGCAACGGTTTGCGCAGTCGCTACACACGCAGAAACGGCTTGTTCAGGGCTAGAGAGGAGCCTGCCTGTTTGTGCAAATGTACCAATCGGGTCAGCGCCCAAGCACCCATTTATAGTGGCAGCGTCGTGCCCTCGTTCCGCAATAAGGGCCAGCATGGCAGCGTTGGATGCTTCAAATTCCTCGCCCGGCGCAAGGATAAAACTAGCCATATTCAAATAAACACCGTCCAGAACAGCGCTGAGACTGCCGACTGGGATACCGGGGAAGCTCCCTGCGGCCATGCGCAGCGCAATGGCTTGTGTGCCGCGCTTAAGGTCTTCTAAAATGGCTTCTCTGCTTGCTGGAATATCTGGGTTCCAGTGGGGCGTTACTATTTGCCAGTCACCGTCACGCATTTGGGGCCGCGCGCCAACTTCACTGTTTCCAGACGTATAAAGCGCCTTTATTTCCACATCATCATAGGTACGGCTGGACATAGCCTTTTCAAAAGGCTTGCCTTTCAAAGCTTTTTCAACAAGGGCGCGCCACTGTGCATCATCCACAGCATCAAAATCAGCGGCGAGTTCCAAACGAGTATCACTCATGGTTTTAGTCCCTGTTTTTATACGTAAGCCGGATGCTTAAGCACCTCAACGTCGTATTATTTTATATTGCGCCGCAACATAAGGCAAAAAACAGAGAAGTGCAAACCTGCAAAACCTACTGACTAATAGCCTTATGGTCGTTAAAACTTGAATTAAGCCGCCATTAAAAGCCGTGTGGTGGCCAGTATAAGAAATACGCCAAACACAATGCTTAACACGGTTTTGGATACGGCATGTGCTACCTTTGCTCCAAAGGGTGCCATCAAGACCGCTGATATTGCCACAACAATAGCAGAAGGAATATGGATGAACCCCACCATACCGGAAGGAAGCCCGGTCATTCCCCAGCCACCAAACAGATAGCCAAGCCCACCTGAAACACTGATAACGATACCCGCCAAGGATGCCGTGCCAACTGCTTTATGAATAGGTGTGCTGTAAAGAGTTAAATACGGCACTGAGTAGCTGCCGCCTCCTATGCCTTTAAGGGCAGAAAGAAACCCAATAAGACCCGGATTAAAGTAGCCAAAAAACCCTGTAGGCAATTTTTCACCAAGCTTGATTTTATCAAGTGGGAACAACATTTTAATACCAAGAAGAACCGCTAAGGCAGCAAATAAGTAAATCAGCTCTGAGGTCTTCAGTAACTTGGCAAACAAACTGCCCGTAACAGCACCAACCATAATGGCTGGCCACCATTTTTTCACAATGCCCCAATCAACGCTGCCCTTCTGATGGTGGGCATACACGCTTGATATATTCGTCGCTACAATGATGGTAAGCGATGTGGCAATGGCCGAATGCATACGCCATTCTATGGGCACGCCCATTTCTGAAAATGCTATGAAAAGAGCCGGAATTGTAACGATGCCACCCCCTATACCCAACAATCCTGCCATAAAACCAGCAATTGCACCGGCAACCAACAAGGGTAGAAACGGTATCAGGACATCAAGCATGGGCACTCCCTACAACATAAAAAACAGCCTCAGAAACCGTGAAGCTGCACAGCCTTATAGATAGAAACCCCTGCCACTGCAAGATTGCACACGCGCCAACCCAGTGCTAGGCACCTTGATTACCGGGTTTCCAAAGCCTGTCTTTTTCCAAAAACACTATAAAAAACACATAGTTGATTGGTCATTCATGCAAATCCCGCTAGGTTAATTAGGACGCATACACTGCGCAAATTGTTGGCAAGGAAAGAGACTATGACAATAGATGCATTACGTACACCAGACGCGCATTTTGAAAACCTGCCGGATTGGCCCTATGCACCAAATTATATTGATGATTGCCGGGGTATGAAGGTCTACGCGCTCACTATGTGGACGAAGGCCCTAAAGATGCAAAACAAACCTTCCTCTGTTTGCACGGCGAACCAAGCTGGGGCTACCTTTACAGGCATATGATCCCCCATTTTGTAGACAGTGGCGCACGGGTTATTGCCCCTGATTTTTTCGGGTTTGGCAGGTCAGACAAGCCCGCCGCAGAGGCAGATTACACTTTCCATTTTCACCGTAATCATATCATGCGGTTGATTGAACGGCTTGACCTAAACAACATTACCCTTGTGTGCCAAGATTGGGGCGGACTTATTGGCCTTACCCTGCCTGTTGATATGCAAGAACGCTTTTCACGCTTGATTGTAATGAATACAACACTTGTTGTAGGACGCCCTGCCACCAAGGGCTTTGACCAGTGGCTCGCTTATGTACAGAAAACACCTGATTTGCCTGTAGGCAGCTTTTTAAAAAGCACCACGCCGCACCTTACAGATGCTGAGGTCGCAGCCTATGACGCGCCTTACCCTGATAGTTCCTTTAAAGCTGGCGCCCGTCAATTCCCCCGATTGGTTATGACTGCACCAGACATGGAAGGCGTTGGAACCTCAAAGCGGGCCTTTGAATTTTGGACAAACGACTGGAAAGGCGAAAGCTTTATGGCCATTGGTATGAAAGATACTATTCTTGGCCCGCCTGTTATGCGGCACTTGGCTAGTAAAATAAACGGCTGCCCTGAACCCCTAGAAATAGCTGATGGGGGCCATTTTGTACAAGAATGGGGAGATATTATCGCCCCTGCAGCCCTAAAGCACTTTGGTGACATTTAGGGTTTTACGCTAGAGCGTCACGGCATAAAATAGCGTCAGTATAGCCGTAATAAACCTCTATAACTCTATCGTGGCAATGGCATGATTGCCGTTGCCACGATAGCGAAGCGTTGTAAAAGATAGGGCTTTTGCAAAAGCAATGCCTCGTCCGTGAAGGTCCCCTGCCCTTAAAGGGTCCAGCTCCAAAAAATTCTGCCAGTTAAAGCCCTCACCTTGGTCGATCACCTCTAAGCGCAGCTCCGTTTTATTGCGGGTAAGAACCACTTCTACATGCCGATCATTATAAGGGGCCGATTCCAGCCTGCTTTCAATTTCTTCAGCCCAACCACCCCCTTCTAACAGTTTGCTTTTATCTGCATACGAAAGCCCCAGGTTGCCATGCTCCACTGCATTCACAAAAAGCTCAACAAAACCCAACGCCGCCACATCAGAATCTGGACAGGCATGGGATAGAACAATCGCTGTATTTTTGGCATCAGTGGGGGTTTTAAAAGAAAATCTAACGCTTTGAACATTCTGCAACGAGCTTAAGGGTTCACTGGCATTTTCAATAACGGCCTGATACCTTTGCAAAAGATCATCTAAAACTTGTTCTTCATCAATTTCGCTTAAAGCCTCCCGAGTTTGCGGCTTTTTAGCGAGCAATGACTGCAAACGGTCATTGATACGCCGGTTCACTTTGGTTGCTGTGACAAGCTGACCGCGAATGCGCGCGACAAGCAACTCAAAATCAATCGGCTTTGTCAGATAGTCAGAAGCCCCGAAGGCTCGGCCTTTCAGTTCTGCTTCTTTATCCGCAAAGGCTGTTAAAAACAGAAAAGGAACAGTGGAAACGTCGGGGTGCTCGTCATGCAATTTTTCAAAAAAACCATAGCCATCCAGCCGGGGCATTGAAACATCAGAAATAATCAAATCAGGGAGAAATTCTATGGCTTTTTCTATGCCTTCTAAGCCATCGCAGGCTTCGGCTATATCAAAGCCCTCCATTTCCAGTACTTCAACAATATCCTCCCGAACACCGGCTTCATCCTCAACAACCAAAATCTTAGTCATTCTTTGTTCCTTGTTTCCGAATCCGGCAATGAGAAAGTGAAAATTGACCCTTCCTCAAGTTTACTTTCCACAGTGATTTCACCCTTATGTAAGGCCACGAGGTTTTTCACCAGATTAAGGCCAATGCCGGTCCCTGAAATGCCAACTGACGTACTGGCCCGAAAATATTGGTTAAACAGCTTTCCAACTTCATTCTCTGGAATACCAACGCCAAAATCCTTCACTGAAACATAGGTGTAGCCATCTTTATGCCAGCCAGTGATATCGACTTGATTTGCTTGCGGTGAATATTTGACAGCATTTGACAGGAGGTTTTCGATGATGTGCCTACAGGCCTTTTCATCTGCATCAATAAGGTCCGGCAACCCTTCCAAATTCAGGTTTAGGGTATAGGTTTCGTTGATTTCAGCACATGATTTTACCAGTGTCTCAATAGGAGCGCCTAAATCAAAAGGTTTGGGCTCAATTTTAAACTGGTTTTTCTCAATTGATGACGAATCAAGAATATTATCTATCAGCCTATTAATTCGCCCAACGGCATTGCGAATTTTGGCAACTTTTTCAACAGCCCGCTCGCTTTTGTCTGCTTTAATCAGCCGCTCAATCATCTGGGCACTGCCATTGATAATCGCCAGCGGCGTCCGAAATTCATGGCTAACCACAGAGACAAATTCACGCTGTGTCTCCCGTGCTTTCACTTCCTGAAACAATGAGGCGGCAATTTCTTCGGTTTTACGCTGTAATTCATATTCCATGATTTTGATATGAGACACATCTTGAATTAAAACTTGTGCAAGCGGCTGGCCCTGCCATGGCATCCGCCCGGCAATAAATTGCACCGTCTTTGGCCTTCCAAAGCTATCAACTATATTCAACGTGGGTTCGTTAATAGACTCGTCATTTTCAAACACTCGAGAGAAGCGCTCGAAAAGGTCATATTCGCCATCAGGGTCTACAAAATCAAGACAATGCCTGCCAATGATTGCCTCTGGCGCGAAGCCCACAAGCCTGCCAAGTTCCTCATTGGCAAAAACAATACTTTGTGGTTGATGAAGCGCCAATCCAATAGGCATCAACTCAAGCAGCATGCCCATGCGTTCTTCGGTTTCCGCTAAAAACCGTTTTAACTTTTTTGCTGCTTTTTCATTTTCGACATCATCAATAAAGTCGTCGTCGTCTTCGAAAAAACCCGAAGATTTATCAAACAGATCAAAATCCTTTTCCTCCGGTATTTTAACCTGCGTTTTTTTGGGTAATGCTTCACTCATATGTGCCGCCTTCAGTGCAGAGCTGACTGTGCAAACCAACGTGTTCACTGGACAAGCTTCTACTGTCCCGCAAAAAGCCTACAATAACGTTAATTCCCCGCTATGGCGGATGACCAAAGGATACACCCTCGCCCTTTTCCACAAAAAAGGAGAGCGCCAACTTATCAGCACCCTCCCTCCTATCTATCAATGGCTACGCGCCTCTTGGTTCGTATCCGCTTTAATGAGTAACGGGTCCAGCCTTGCCAATAAACACGTATGTACCGACTATATTCTTCGCGTAAGCTGACAGGATCACTTTGTCCAAATCAGCCCCAACGGCGAATGTCCCATAGATTAATAATGGCCATGCTCCTCGTTATCAGAAACATCCTTTTTAACAGGATGAAAATAAGGCGGCGTGTCCATTGAAACCTCAGAAAGTAGTTCGTCTTTTTGAGGTGCTTTTTTAGCCTTAAGCCTGTCGTAACCCACAGCAGATAGTAGAAAAAACAGCATTCCAAACGTGAAACCTAACAGTATCAGGATAACCGAAAGCAAAGTGAAAACCCCGAACCCTATGAGAAGCCTTTTGTCTCGTTCGGCTTTTTCTATGCTATAAATTCTCTGCGTTACTTTAGACTCTGTCACCTCGATGGTGGACAGAGTTGGTTTTTTGAGTACATCAAATAAATGCGTCATATGCTTTCTCAACAATTCCTATTAGGAGAAACTTGGACAGCATATTCATTGCCGTCATCTGCCCAATCAGAAATAGGGTGTTCCTCGCCCCATTCATCCCCAATAGCATTGCCCACTTCGTAATTTGAGGCATCTACGTCATCAGCCTCCGTCCAGCGTGATGCAAACCAGCTTAGGGCAGCAGCCGAACCTGCGATTTTAGCCGTAGTTGCCGCAGTCGCAGCTATTCCAATGGTCGTAATGCCCGTAACCCCTGCCTTTGCCAGAGCGCCAAATACAACAGCAGCTCCCCCTCCTGTGGCAACGATGACTGCACCCAAAGCGACAGCACCCAAAACTACGGCCCCAAGTGTAAACCAATCACTGGTAGTCCAAGACTTTTTCTTGGCGCTAAAAGCCTGGTATTTATAGACACCTATGTTTCTTTTTCGGTTTTGCCTATCTTCAAAATCTGCACACTGGGCCGGTGATCCTTCCTCCTCCCCAGTGGTGGTTGTCGGCCTGCGAACCCGAACATCGCTTCTGGTTCTAATTACCCTAGATTCAATCTCTTCTCTGGTGTGATCTAAGCCCCCGAGCGCCCAATATAAATCACCATTGGCATCTCTTCTTAATCCCCTTAAATTTGGTCTAGCCATAAATTAATTCCTGTGAATAGAAAATACCCGACCGAAATAATTTCCGATCGTTTTCACTCAAAACAGTGTTTTAAAATACGTACAGACAGATCGTTGCGGAATGGGTGTCAATATACCCGCCGCACTTACGACAATAGTGCAATTACCACATAATACCCGACTTTAACAGCACCTGAAATTCCCACGGCGAACAACTCGTCGGGCTTTTTGTGTCGCGGGGTCACTTTGTGGTCACTTGGCGCAAATCCTCAAGAAAAAAGGGTTTCAACCTTATCGGCTGAAACCCTTGTAAACCTTGCGGTTTTCGTTGGTCGGAGAGACAGGATTCGAACCTGCGGCCCCTACACCCCCAGTGTAGTGCGCTACCAGACTGCGCTACTCCCCGATATATTCTGGTTATGCTCGCAAGAATGCTAAGCGGGGCGGACTATAGCCCTCGTCCTCGCGTCCTGCAACTCTACATTTTGATTATTTTACTGAAATGAAATTAAAAGGCAAATTAAGCCAGCCGTGCGCGGATAGACTTCAATTGTACGAGAATAGTATGCAGCTCGGCAGCAGCCACTGCACCAACAGGCACATCCCCATAAGGACTGGCTTCTTCTTTTACCGAGATATGGGACGCTGCGCGCCTAACACTAGCAAAAACAGAATCATTATCCGCAACAGCCAACTCAATCGTGGCCCTAACACCTTGTGCTTTAAATAATTTTTGTACACCACGAATGGTATAGCCTTCTGTGTGCAAAAGACGCTTTATCGCAGACAATAGGGTTACATCTTCAGGGCGGTAATAACGGCGGTTGCCCCCTCGTTTAAGAGGTTTGATCTGGGCAAATTTACTTTCCCAAAATCGAAGCACATGCTGAGGGAGGTCCAGATATTCGGCTACTTCTGAAATTGTACGAAAAGCATCTCTGCTTTTACTCGTCTTACCGTCATCTTCACTAGTGTCGGGTGTCATTTACCGGCTCCCGACATTACGCGTTTATGAGGTCTTTCATCACTTGACTAGGACGGAAAACCAAAACGCGGCGAGGTTCGATAGGTACTTCTTCACCTGTTTTTGGGTTACGTCCTACACGGCCATTTTTCTGGCGTACAAGAAAGCTGCCGAAAGAGGAAATTTTAACATTTTCGCCGCTAACGAGGCAGGAAGAGATTTCATCTAAAACCGACTCAACCAAGTCCGCAGATTCATTGCGGGACAGTCCAACTTCTTCATAAACAGTTTCTGTCAGATCAGCTCTGGTTAACGTCGTGCCCATTACGGCCCCCTTCATATTAATTTAGTGCTCAGGATTAGAAAATGCTATCGCAACATGTACGCAAAGTCAAACAAACCAGTGAATTATTAAAGCTTTTCAATGGGTTTACCATAAAACTATTTGAATTAATTTCAGCTTAACAGGATTGAAAAAGTTCAAATACAAGCAACTCTTTGAGAATCCACTATTTATTTTGGCTCAACGCTTCGTCTTCAGCCACTATTTCGTGCAAATCATCACTGATAAGCCTGATAAGATCATTCTGCGCCATATCAATGGCTGACGTAACAGCAGAGGCAAACCCATGCGCGTTTGCGCCACCATGACTTTTCATCACAAGGCCGTTCAAGCCCAGAAAAACGCCCCCATTATGGTTATTAGGGTCTAAATGGTCTTTAAGGGACCGCAACCCGTGCCGGGAAAGCATATAGCCAAGCTTTGTCATCATTGAGGATTTAAAGGCACGCCCCAAAAGCTGCGTTACAAGCCGCGCGGTGCCCTCTGCCGTTTTCAAAGCAACATTTCCGGTAAAACCATCTGTAACCACAACATCTACGCCGCCAGTTGCAATGTCATTGCCTTCAACAAAACCAACAAAATTAAGGGGTAGATGGCTAGATTCCCGCAGCACATCAGCCGCAGCCTTTATGCTGTCTTTGCCTTTCAGGTCTTCAACACCCACATTTAACAGCGCAACAGTCGGTTTACTCAGCCCCAAGATGGTCCGTACATAAGCAGCGCCCATAATGGCGAACTGCACGAGGTTATTGCTGTCACATTCAACATTTGCGCCCAAGTCAAGCATAGCGCTTTCCCCGCGCAACGTTGGCATAAGTGAAATCAGGGCAGGCCTATCAATGCCCGGCATGGTGCGTAGCATAAATTTCGCAAGGGCCATAAGCGCCCCGGTGTTGCCCGCAGAAATAGTAACGTCTGCTTCCCCGTCTTTTACGGCCTGTATTGCCAGCCCCATGGAGGATTTCCGCCCCCGGCGCAGCGCCTGCGAGGGCTTCATATCAGAGGAAACCACATCATCCGTGTGGATAAGTTCACTTGCTGCCCGTAATTCAACATGGCTTTCAAGAATTGGCTTAATCTGGCTTTCATCACCATAAATTAAAAATTTGGTATCAGGAAAGAATGTCCGCGCCTGAGCAATGCCTTCAATTACCATATCCGGGGCATTGTCACCGCCCATTGCGTCAACCGCGATGGTTATTTTTTTAGCCACCAACATTATCCATTCTTACGCGACTATTCATACAGTCAAATAGCCACTTTAATTTTGTTTATCAGGTAGAAAAAACCTGCCCGCCGCCCCAAAGGCGTAACCATAACGATTTAAATCAAATCTTCAAGATTCGTCCTTGAGTGTCTCTAATACAGCAAAAGGGTTTTTACGCTCAAACTCAGCTTCATTAACTGAAATATCTTTATTTTTCCCAACATTCAGGGCCGCACCCTCTGCTCTCGGGTAGGGGTTCATCGAAATTGCAACTGTCTGCGCAACAATTTCACCAAGATCATCAACATCCCCTTCAAGCGCATCATACTCTGGACCATCAGCATCCATAAAGCTTTCGTCCTGATCCATACGATTAGCCGTTTCCGGGTCAACCAACCACAAAGTGAAAGGTGTATCAACAAGCTCAGGTACGTCTTTCAGTGTTGCACTACATCGCTGAGTTAAAGCCGCTTTTATGGTACCTTCCACCATAAGGCCCTGCCCTTGGCTTCGTGCATAGAGTTTCACAGTAGCGTCAAGCTCTTCAAGAGCAACAAGACCAAAGCGCGTAATAAGCTCGGCCTTCTGTGCCTCTGTGGCCTTCAATGTGTAATTGGTTGGCTCACGGCTAACTTCCGTAGCCACAACAGTAAGAGACAAATCATTAAGTTTGCTCATTATAGGTTTCCCTTTTGGGCCATAACCGGTTGGTTCTGATCTATTTGTGATGGATCTGGAAAGCTAAAGTCACAGCCAGTTACAGAAGCAAGCACCGTGTTCTCTAACTGAGTGTGGGCCTGCCTGATGTATGCTGCCATATAGGCAAGTGGCGGGTTTTCAACGCCGTCATACAGGTTATTGGCCAATGCCTGCTCAAGCTTGTCTGCTTCTGCACCGTCTTCTAGCGCAGCGGCATAGGCATCTTGGCGGCCAAGCCATGCAGAGCCAACCTTTTTCATCTCTTTGCCAACGCTCATGTCTCCGATGCCCATTTCTCGGAAAGACCTATCCAAATCACTAACCATGGCTTCCTGTAAGTGCCGACGCAGCCCAAGGCATGTTTCATCCCCTGAAGCATCCTCTTCTGACTTTAGCCGGGCATCCACTAAAAAAAGATGAAGCAATATCATGTCGAAGCGACCTTCGATGGTGTCTAATACACCGTAATCCTTATAAAAGGGTACGGACCGCGCTTGTTCAACAAGCTTTTGATACAGCAGATACGCTGACTGCTTTTCTGCTCTGCGCGCTTTAAAATACTTAAACATCACCTAAGACCTTTTTATTGCCCAATTTTACCCCCAAGTTAGGAGCCACTGAGCAGAATGTTGTTGCAGGCTCTAACATGGAGCCTTGCGTCACGCAATGGCTGCCGCTATTAAAGCGTAAGTGAATTTTCAGTGTGAAACTTTCAGCAGACAAGCTTCACCTTATGTGGCCCATTTTGTAGGATATGATTGAATGAAAAATGTAACTGCAAAATCGGTTCGGAAAAATATTTCTCTATCCTTATGCATTGTCGCCGGACTGGCAACAACAGCCTGTGGTAACGGCCGTGCAGTCAGAG
>JAESQS010000219.1 GCA_016765035.1 Kordiimonadaceae bacterium
CGGGTGGTTGGGTAGGGGGCATGGGCCGGTGATGCAACCAATTAAACCGAATACGCTCTAGAATCATATCTGTCAGGCGTAGCCCCCACAGGCATAGAATGTTTAAAACGGATACGCTCTAAAAGATAAAATCTGCTGATGCGAGACTAGCCAGATCAACGCCTTCAAGAAGTACTGTATGGCCGCCTCCTAAATTAAGGAACACACCGTTGATGCCTTCCGAAGCAGCGGCTTGAACATCAGCGAAGGAAGCAAAGCTTGTGCTGGTCGCTGATAAATCGAGCACATCTTCAGTGGTATCAAAGTCCGTGACTGTATCGGCGCCTGCATCTGCTGCAAAAGCAAAGGTATCCCGCCCGGCACCCCCTATATACGTATCATCTCCGAGGCCATCGTTAATTTCATCATCCCCATTACCGCCATCGATGGTGTCGTTGCCCGCACCTGCAAACAGCGTATCATTGCCATCTTCCCCAAATATATGATCTGAGTGGTCGCTGGCACCGCCAAAAATGCTGTCATTGCCAGCACCGCCCCGTATGGTGTCGTCACCGTCCCTGCCGCCTATCACATCATCACCGGCAGCCCCATAAACAAGGTCATCGCCCAAGCCAGAGAATATTACATTGCGTTCGGTGCCTGCGGTTCGTTCTTCCCCCACATCGAACCGGCCATTATCATCAACTGCACCATCGTCCCAGCCGCCGCCAAGCACTGTGTCATTACCGTCTGCACCGTAGAGGGTGTCGCTACCATCGTCATCAGCACTTGTGGCCTCAGCGCCGCCAAGATGGTCAGTATCCCCGTCATCAACGCCGCCGCCGATGATCAGGTCATCACCCTTACCGCCGCCAATTTCATCATCCCCACTGCCACCAATGAAAATATCATCGCTAACATCCGTTGGGCCTGCAAAAATTGCATCATTGCCAGCACCACCCACAGCGATATCAGCGCCTTCTCCGCCCGATATAAAGTCATTGCCCGAACCGCCCGCATAAATATCGTCCCCTGCGCCGCCAAACAGGCTGTCATTCCCGCCTGCACCACTTAGTGTATCTGCCCCATCATTACCGGTAATGTGGTTATTGGCGCTATTCCCCACAATCAGATCATCGCCATCAGAGGTGATGATATTTTCAATCACTGTTTCCGGTGACACAAAAACCGTATTCTCACGCGTGCCAAGCGTGGCCCCACTCCCGGAAAAATACGTGACTGACGTACCAACATTGATAAAAGCACCATTAAGGGCATCGCTATCTGGCGTTAAATCAATTTCAACGGCTTTTCCTGTACCCACGATTTCAATCGTGTCAGTTCCGCCTGTATCAAAAACTGTTTCAAAATACTGTTTAGAAAGGTCAAAGCGATAGGTGTTGTCACCTGCAAAGGCTGCATCATTTTCACCGTACAAATGCCTGAGCGCCAGAATATCCAAATACCCAAAACCAGTTGGATAAAAGCTAACAGCGGCGGCCTCTGGAAAGAAAACAGATGTAAACTCAGGCACCATTTGCGTAAATTCAATACCTGCCACGCCTTCAGGAGCATCAGCCCCAGCATCGCCAATGTGGGTTAGGCCTAGTGTGTGACCAATTTCATGAATGACCACCCACTGTAGGTTAGAAAGGTCAGATATTCGGTGTTCAAATAGAAAGATATCACCTGCTGTCAGGCGCTCACCGGGAAAACTGCCAATGCCCAACACGCTACCAACAAAAGCTGTACTAGCCGAAATGCGCAAAACACCAAATTCAGTGCCCACATCAGGCACGCGCGTAAAATCAATATTGGCAAATTTCTCTATTTGGCCAAGGGTGCCTTCATAAAAACCTACTACCGATGCTGACACCGGGCTGAATGTCTCTGTCAGGTCCAGATCTTCTTCATCGAAAGGCACCAAAAACACTGAGTTTTCATCGGGAATACTATAGGTCAGGCGCGTTACACCGTCAGCGTCCGGCGCATAAACAATTCCTGCTGCCAGCGAATCTATTTGGTCATCCCCTGCTGCAGCTACAACCGAAATATCCACGGGGTCTGGCCGCAAAGATTTAGACTGTTCTTCCGCGTAGATTGTGTAGGTGCCAATATCTTCCTGTTCGATAGATATCTCACCAGTATTATTGAAAGACGTGGCGGCAAGATAATAGGTACCTGTTATCGCTGGAGTGAAGATAATTCGGCTATTTGTTCGTACACCGCCGTCATCATCCTGACCAACCAACCGCACATTATTGGCATCAAACAACCCTTCAAAAAAAGGGTCATCGAGCGTACCTGAACCCGTAAGAACGCCTTCTAAATCAAATTGATAGGTGACACCGGCCTGTAGCTGAACAGCGAAATAGTCAATATCACCTTCTGCTTCAATCTCACCAGTTATACTGCCACCGATTACAATTGAAAGCGCGGTTGCAACACCTGCCGTTGGTTCATCATCTGCCATAAAATACCTTGCTTCATTCCCCAATAGCTAAAGCTTACATACTGGCTGCTTACCAACAAAATAAGATTTTTGTGATAAACTCAGAATAAACAAAAAAAGAGCCCTTTTACAGGCTCTTTTCCAAATCAGCTTTTAAACCGTTTTTGCGGCGCTTTTCTTAGCGGGCAAACTTACGGTGCTTAATCCGGTGTGGTTGCGTTGCATCAACACCCAAACGGCGTTTCTTGTCTTGTTCATAGGCTTCGAAGTTTCCTTCAAACCACTCAACATGGCTGTCACCTTCAAACGCAAGAATATGGGTCGCAATCCGGTCAAGGAAGAAACGATCGTGGCTGATAACCACAGCACATCCGGCAAAATTCTCCAGCGCTTCTTCAAGAGCCGCCAGTGTTTCTGTATCCAAATCGTTGGTTGGCTCATCGAGCAGCAACACGTTGCCGCCTTCTTTGAGCATCTTGGCAAGATGCACACGGTTGCGTTCACCACCAGATAACAAGCCGACTTTTTTCTGCTGGTCGCCGCCTTTAAAGTTAAAAGCACCTACATACGAACGTGTACTTACTTCATGCTTGCCCAAATAGAACATGTCATGCCCGCCGGAAATTTCTTCCCAAACATTTTTGCTTGCATCGAGGCTATCACGGGACTGGTCCACATACCCAAGCTGAACAGTTTCTCCAACTTCGATCGTGCCCTCATCAGGCTGTTCTTGCCCCGTAATCAGCTTAAACAATGTGGTTTTACCCGCACCGTTCGCCCCGATGATACCAACAATACCGCCCGGCGGCAGGCTGAATTCAAGGTTATCAAACAACAGCTTATCGCCATAGGCTTTCGTAAGGCCCTGCGCTTCAATCACTTTGCCACCAAGACGACCCGGCGGTTGAATTTTAATCTGGGCAGGCCCTGCCAAACGGTCATGCTGCGTTTCCAGCATTTCGTCATAAGACTTGATCCGTGCTTTAGATTTAGCCTGACGGGCTTTAGGGCTTTGCCTAATCCAGTCAAGCTCAGCGGCCATTGCTTTTTGCCGCGCTTTGTCGGAACGTTCTTCTTGGGCCAAACGCTTGGTTTTCATTTCAAGCCACGCAGAATAGTTGCCTTCAAACGGAATACCACGCCCCCGGTCAAGCTCAAGCACCCAGCCAACAACCTTATCAAGGAAGTAGCGATCGTGGGTAACAAGGATCACACAGCCCTGATAATCCTGCAAATATTTCTCAAGCCACCCGACAGTTTCAGCATCCAAATGGTTGGTAGGCTCATCGAGTAGGAGAATTTCAGGCTTTTCAAGCAACAATTTACAAAGCGCAACACGCCGTTTTTCACCACCAGAAAGTTTATCAACTGCCCAATCATTGGGAGGGCAACAAAGGGCATCCATCGCCACTTCCGCCTGAGACTGCAAGTCCCACGCGTCTGCTGCATCAATCTGTTCTTGAAGTTCACCCATTTTACCGAGCAATTCCATGTCCTCTGGGTCTTCACCATAAGCAATTGCAACAGCGTTAAATTCATCAACAATGGCTTGTGTGGCGGCAAGGCCCTCCATGACATTGGCTAGAACATCTTTGCTTTCGTCAAGGCCAGGCTCCTGCGACAAATACCCAACGCGGATACCCTCGGCAGCATAGGCTTCGCCGCCAAATTCAGTGTCCATGCCTGCAATGATTTTCATCAAGGTGGATTTACCCGCACCGTTTTTACCGATGATGGCAATTTTCGCATTCGGGATAAAATTAAGAGATATCTCTTTCAATACTGACTTGGCAGCGCCGGGAAACGTTTTAGTGAGCTTGTGCATTTGATACACATACTGATAAGCAGCCATATGAATTAGTCCTTAAATCTCGAAAATCGGTTGGCCTCTGTTAACGCAGAAAAGGCTGCGATACAAGCAGCATCCTAGTGACCCTACCGTTTTTGCTTTGATTAGCGCCTATCCGGTTTGGTTAGATACAGGCCGCCCACAGCCCTCTTGGCAGCGTTGCCAGTATTTCATATAATAATCCCTTGTATTACGAGTATGTTGGCAACAATGCGCCAACAAGTTCTGGAAAACGCGTCTATGGTATTAATTGAAGAAGAAATTTCATCCCCCTGCATACAGCAGTGCCAGCTACATGCAGCCAGTCAAATATGTACAGGGTGTCTTCGTACGCGGGATGAAATTGCATTTTGGTCCCAAGCTGACAACATTTTCAAGAAAAAGGTCCTCGCAGAACTACCCTCACGAAGAACAGCCGGCAACAGGCTCTTTATCGCTAGAGCATGAAGTGAAAAGCTATAAGCTCGAATAGTTGCCTCTACCCTTTCAGGCATTCGCTCTTTGGGTGTTATTTGGGGAATGTTATTTGGGGAATGTTATTTGGGGAATGTTATTTGGGGAATGTTATTTGGGGAA
>JAESQS010000220.1 GCA_016765035.1 Kordiimonadaceae bacterium
ATTGGAGCGGGTGAAGGGAATTGAACCCTCGACACCGAGCTTGGGAAGCTCGTGCTCTACCACTGAGCTACACCCGCGAACCAATTACAGCCGCAACGCCACATACCTATCGACGCTTCACGGTAAAATCAAGCCATGATACGGTGCAAAGGATGACAAAAGAGTTGAAAGCCACAGCTAACGCTTGACGTAGCCTCACACTCCCCCCATTTTGGCGGCTCTTTTTAATGTGTAGGAGACACTTCATGAAGCTGCGCGCAGGTACGGACAAAAAACTCACATCTGGATGGGCTCGTCAAACCCAAATGGTTCGTGCGGGTACGATGCGCTCTGAGCTGGGTGAAATGTCAGAGGCCTTATTCCTAACGTCTGGTTTTTCGTACGAAACAGCAGAGGAAGCAGAAGCGCGCTTTGATGGCCGCGCCGAAGGCTATACCTATTCGCGCCAGTCAAACCCAAACCTAACCATGCTCGAAACCCGTATGGCTTTGCTTGAAGGGGCCGAAACTGGCCGCGCCACAGCAACAGGCATGGCTGCTATGACAGCCTCTTTACTTGCCGGTTTACGGGCCGGCGACCATGTGCTTGGCGCACGGGCGCTGTTTGGTTCCTGCCGCTGGCTGCTCGATGAATTATTACCGCGCTACGGCATTGAAACTACTGTGATTGATGGCACAGACCTTGACGCATGGAAAAAAGGTGTGCGGCCCAACACTAAGGTTTTCTTTTTAGAAACACCTGCAAATCCAACGCTTGAGATTATTGACCTAAAATCCGTGGCGGATATTGCCCATGAAAATGGCGCGAAACTGGTTGTTGATAATGTTTTTGCAACGCCCATATTGCAACGCCCAATGGAAATGGGGGCGGATATTGTATGTTATTCAACCACCAAGCATATTGACGGCCAAGGGCGTTGCCTCGGCGGTATGATATTGTGCGATAAAGAATGGGATGAAGAAGTCTTATTTCCTTTCTATCGCCATACGGGCTGCGCTATGGCGCCTTTCAATGCATGGATGATGCATAAAAGCATGGAAACGCTGAACCTTCGGGTTCATGCTATGTGTGATAACGCGGAAAAAGTGGCTGCTGCCGTTGCAGACAAGCTTGATGATGTGCGCCACCCAGTGCTGGACAGCTTTAAACAACAGAATTTGGCTCTGTCGCAAATGGACCGCGGTGGCACTATGGTCGTGTTTGAGTTGCCCGGAGGACGGGATCAGGCTTTTAAGTTTCTCAATGCTCTTGAGGTGGCTGATATTTCCAATAATCTAGGGGATTCCCGCTCGATTGCCACACACCCATGGAGCACAACCCATAAAGCCATTGCTGAAGAAACGCGGCTTGAACTGGGCATTACACCGGGCCTTATCCGCTTTTCTGTTGGCCTTGAAGACGCAAATGACCTTATTGCCGACATTTTGACGGCCCTTGATAAAGCGGAGGCTTAAACAGATATGTCTGCTGATATTTCAAATGCCGACACAGACGAAAGCCTGATTGACGGTGTGCATACTTTTTCAGAAGTCACCAACAACATCAAAGTGTCTGTGCAATCCTATTTTTTAGGAGAACAATCAAATGCAGACGACAATCAATATGTTTGGGCATACCGCATATTAATTGAAAATGATGGGGCTACATCTGTGCGCGTTATTAGCCGCCACTGGAAAATTACTGACGGCTACGGCCAAACAGAAGAAATTGTCGGCAAAGGGGTTATTGGCGAGCAACCCCTTATTGGTCCAGCAGGATCCTTTACCTATACAAGTGGGTGTCCGCTTAGCACCCCCTCAGGATTTATGCAGGGAACCTATGATGTTGTATGCGAGACTGGCGATGTTTTTAAGGTTGCTATTCCGGCGTTTTCCCTTGATTGTCCCTTTGATAAGCAAAAACTAAATTAAGAAACCAGTTTTAATCCGGCCGGAAAAACAAGCAGGGAAAAGGGCATAGTGCTCGATTTAAGACCCGTATTATTGGTATTAGGCTCGCTGATCAGCATTCTTGCGCTCATGATGATTTTTCCCGTGATCGCAGACGTGCTGGCGGGCAACCAAAATTGGCAAATATTTGTATTAGCCTTATTCCTGACCTTAGCCATTGGCGGCATGCTTGTGCTCGCCAACTTTGGCAGCAGTGACACTATCAACCTGCGGCAAGCTTTTTTGCTCACCACGCTTTCATGGTCGGTACTGCCTGCTTTTGCTGCCCTGCCGCTTGCTTTTTCCGAGCTAAACCTAAGCTATACAGATGCCTATTTTGAAGCCATGAGCGGCTTAACCACAACGGGCTCCACAATCATATCCGGGCTTGATAGCGCCCCGCCCGGCATTCTGCTGTGGCGCGCCCTGCTGCAATGGTTTGGTGGTATCGGTATTATCGTCATGGCTGTTGCCGTGCTGCCCATGCTGCAAGTGGGCGGTATGCAGGTTTTTAAAACTGACAGTTACGACAGTGTTGAAAAAATACTGCCTCGTGCACGGCAGATTTCAGGCATTATACTGGGTGTTTATGTGGCATTAACTGCCATTTGTATGCTGTCCTATATGGTAGCAGGCATGGGCACCTTTGATGCTATGGCCCATTCCATGACCACCATTGCCACAGGCGGGTTTTCCACATCAGATGCATCAATAGGCAAGTTCAACAGTTTTTCAATCGATATGATTGCTGTTGTTTTTATGATTATAGCCTCCATCCCCTTTATCATTTATTGCCAATTGGTGCGCGGACGGCCTCTGTCTGTATTTAAAGACGAACAAGTGGTTGGCTTCTTAAAGCTTGTGGTGCTCCTGTGCGTTTCAGTTACGTTGTGGTTGATCATCTGGAAAGATTTTTCGCTAGGCGAAGCCTTTCGCTATGGCACTTTCAATATAATCTCCATCCTAACCGGGACGGGCTATGCCTCTACCGATTACGGCCAATGGGGCAGTTTTTCAGTCACATTGTTTTTCCTTGTGATGTTCATTGGTGGGTGCGCGGGTTCTACAACATGCGGCATTAAAATTTTCAGGTTTCAAGTATTATTAAAATCTATGAAATGCTGGACAAACCATATTATTCAGCCAAACGGCGTTTTTGTGCCTACCTTCAATAAACGCCCCATCACCTATGATGTGCGTAGTTCTGTTATGGCCTTCATGACACTGTTTTTAGCCACATTTCTATTGCTTTCTCTGGCTATTGCCAGCACTGGCGAAGACTGGATCACATCCTTTTCAAGCGCAGGAACCGCACTGGCAAATGTGGGGCCTGGTTTGGGTGACCATGTTGGCCCTTCGGGTACCTTTGGTGGCTTAACCGATGCTGGTAAATGGCTGATGTCCATAGGAATGCTTATTGGGAGGCTGGAGTTATGGTCCGTTCTTGTCTTATTATCACCATCCTTTTGGCGCGCTTAACGGAAAAACATGCTAGTATTATGCTCTGGTTCATCTTCAATATCTATACTGGAACCATGAAGAAAATTTCACTTGGGTTACTCTCTTTTTCCTTATTAGCGTTTTCTGCTGTGGGACATACCAAAACAGTCTCTGACATAAGCCCATCCCTGCACCAATTTATTCAAGGTGATTACCTGCAAGCCCGCGATAATGGCCGAAGGACTACCACCGCAAACAGCCTGACCATTGCCTGCCGGGCAGGCATTATCATTGGCGGCTTTCTAACAACCGACGATGGACCTACAAAGGCGCTACACGGTGCGATCGACGATTGCCGCAGCGCCTTAAAAATTTCCCCAGATCATTTTGATGCACTAATGAGCCTTGCCGTTGCCCTTAGTTTTGAAGGCAAGCGTACCTCGAAAACCTTCTATCCCAAAAAAGCCCGATTGCTGCTTGAGGACTTGGTAAAAAGATATCCTGACAATGCCACTGCCTATGGCGCGCTTGCTTCGTGGCACTCTCAAGTAAGTGCTGCGGGCTTTTTTGCTCGTATCGCTCTTGGTGCCAGTAGAAAAAAAGCAAAAAAGCTTTTCCGCGAAGCCTTTACCAGAGGCGCAATGGACTATGCTTTACATGTTGAATATCTAAAGTTTATGGCTGTCGGCTCAAAAAAAGAGCGCATGGAAGCCATTGGAGTGGCCCAAAAGCTGATCGAACAAGTCCCGGCGACAGCCCTAGACCAACGGCTACAGCAAGGCAGCAAAGTCATTTTGGCGGCCCTGCAAAGCAACCGGAAGAAAAATATCAAGGCAGCCATCAAGAAAGCCTCTGCCTTCAATTACGCTAAAAAATGGACCAAACCATCCGCCTACCCAACAGACCCCTTAGAACATTTGTTGGCGGAATGAGCTAAAATGGAAAGGCAGCACATTAGCTACAGCCGGTTTGCCGTGTTTTTACACTGGACAATCGCGCTGCTAATTTTCTGCCTGCTAGGGTTGGGTATTGTGATGACCCGCCTGCCTGAAAAAGAAATTTGCGCTGATGTTCAAGCTATATCAACTGCATAAATCACTGGGTATTTCAGTTCTGCTTTTAAGCATCATACGGTTGCTATGGCGTTTCAGCACAAAACAACCCGTAGCAGCGCCGGGGTCAAAGCTTGAACAACGCATGGCCAAAACCGCTCATATTTCCCTTTATATACTTGCTTTCCTAACCCCCTTACTGGGCTGGGCACTTGTTTCTGCCTCTCCCTACAATATACCAACCCTTATATTCGGGGTGGTTGAATGGCCCCACATTTCATTTTTCGCCGCTTTGGATAATAAAGAAGCCGCAGAAACTATTTTATCAAAAATACATGAAATAGCGGCTTTCACCCTGCTTTTCCTTGCCCTTTTACATATGGGTGCAGCACTGCGGCATCACTTTGTTTTGAAAGACAATATAGTGTCGCGTATGATACCGTTTCTCAACCGTAACAATAAATCAGATCCCTAACTGAAAATATTTTTATGAATTTGCGCGCCTTCCTCTATTGCCTATTTCTATGGCTACCTGTTCAGCAGGTAGAGGCAAACGAATGGTTGATTAACAAGGCAACGTCTCGACTAACCTTTGAAGCCACACAAACGGGTACCAAATTCACAGGGCATTTTACTGACTTCACAGCCGATGTGTTTTTTGACCCCGCGCACCCGAAAACAGGCACCATCACAGCCACCATATGGCTTGCATCTGTTAATGCCGGGGATAAACAGCGCAACAGCGCTTTGCCTGCAACAGAATGGTTTGCAACAGAGACATTCCCAACGGCAGTTTTTACATCAGAGAAAATAACAGCCGCCGGCCCAAACCTCTTCCAAGCAAAAGGCACCCTTACGTTAAAAGGAGCCAAACAGCCTGTCACACTGGATTTCAGCTTTGAAGAAAAAAGCGGAAAAGCCCATATTGAAGCAACAACAAGCCTTAACCGCAGCCATTTTGGCGTTGGTACAGGGCCTTGGGCGGTAGGTAAATGGGTTGCTTTAAATGTTGATATTCATATCACTTTAAACGCAACACGAAGAAGCAGGTAACATGGTTCATTTCCCCATAAAACAACTGCCCTATGCCCCCAAATTTACCTCGGCATTTCTATTGATGTGCCTCTTGGCGCTAAGTGCCTGTGCCACTGCCGCAAAAATACTCTATCCCGTCAATGAAGACCCGCTTTCAGCCAAAGAAGGGGCCTACCAACTGGACCCATTGCACGCCAATGTGATTTTCTCTGTCAGTCATTTTGGCTTTTCTTTTCACCATGGGCGCTTCAATAAAATAGAAGGCTCGCTTGAGCTAGACCCCACAAACCCCGCAGATAGCCGCGTTTATATAAAGCTATTTGCAGATTCTATTGATACCAACAGCAGCGAGCTCGACCAAATGCTGAAGGCCAAAAGCATGTTCAACAGCGCCGAGCACCCCTATGTGGTCTTTGAAAGTGAGCGGATCACCCTATTAACTGAAAAGTCCGCAACAATTGATGGCATGTTGACAATGGCAGGGACCAAACAAGCGTTCAGCCTTAACGCAACCTTCATTGGCAGCGGAACAAACCCTTTATCGGGGCTTCAAACCATTGGTTTTAGTGGAAAAGGCAGCATGAAACGCTCGGAGTACCATATGAATGAATGGCTGCCATTTGTCGGGGATAAAGTTTCTTTCACCATCGAGGCGGAGTTTTTCCGCTCTAAATAATATTTAGGGCCTATCGGTCTTAGAACCATTCCACCCACGCCCCACTTACTCTCTGGCCCAACCACCCCACAGTGCATCCTAACGGGTGGTTGGCTAGGGGGCACTAAGTCAGATATGCTCTAGAAACATCACAGCTTTAAGAAAAATCTTTCTGTCGGCTTGCTGTACCGCGCTCAATCGCCGCAGCAGTCAATCGGTCAATATTCAGATAATGACGAATAATCTCCAGCAGGCGCAGCTCTTCCTGACTTAAGTTGCCATCAGAAGCCGCCACTTCGCAGGCCAGTGCATAAACAAGGTCATAATGGCTTTCAGGTGTGGCTTCTTCTACCAGCCCAAGAACCGCATCAAGCCCTTCTTCGCTTTGTAAAATGGCAAAACAAGTCTCTGTATCTAGTTCCAAGCGGTCCAAGTTATAACTACGGAACGCTGGCAGATATTCAACAATCCCGGTAATGCGAGCAATTTCACTTTCACGCATCAGCTCGTCAGAGGCAGAGACAGTCACCATTATATAGACGAGGGCGCTTTCAGGGCTGATTGTAGACATGAAGTTTCCTTATTTGATTTCCCCCAAAATAGCGGGCGCGGGGCATATACTCAATCCTTTTATTCTCAAGAATCTGTGTCATTTTTTTCAGATAAATCTTTAGCGAAAAACTCAGTTACTTGAGCGACAGCCTCTGCAAGACCTAGCCGCTCAACAGAGACACCTTCCGGCATGGCATCCATAAGCCGCGTGGGGGTTTGCCCGTCTAAAATTACAAAAATACCCCGATCCTTAGCCTGCCGCACCAAACGCCCATATGCCTGTGCCAATTTCAGCCGCGTCAGCATTTCATCATAATATCGGCCACCAAACGCCGCACGGCGCGCACGGTGCAACAGCGTTGGCCGGGGCCACGGCACTCGGTCAAAAACGATCAAGCGCAAACTATCACCTGGCACATCAACGCCGTCGCGAACTGCATCAGTGCCCAGCAAACACGAGTCTCTGTCATCTCGGAAAATATCCACCAACGTCGC
>JAESQS010000221.1 GCA_016765035.1 Kordiimonadaceae bacterium
CGACACCGCAGGCGATGACTTCATTCACGACATAAACAGCGACAGCTTCGCATTCACATACACTGGCACAACCTGGAGGGTCTCAAAATGACAAATGCATCTGCTTTATTTGGTGGAGGCGGCGGCCTTCGAATAAATACTGTGCCCGAATATCAATCTGGTACAATGATTGCTCCGCAAATTCCTCAAAAATACACTTCCTCTCTCGTGGATTCTATAGAAGGAAACATAATATATAATCTCGACGTTGAGCATGACTTTGTGTGCGACAGTATAGTCGCGAGCGGTGTAACCGGCGGGATCACGTTCGGCATATATGAAAAAGCAACGGACACGGCACCAGCGGCACTCGGTGCGAATATTCTTGAGCAGGCACTTGTTGATGTTGGTAATATATATAATCGCACAATGCTTGCTTCTGGGGTCGCTATTAAAGCCGGTTCATATTGGGCTACTTTAGACGCCAACGGCACCGGGAATATAAATCAATTTGCATATGAGAGTAATAGGGCATCCGGCCCGGGGCAGGCTTATCCCGATAAGGAAGGTAAGTCCGTTGAGGGATTGGCATACAAATCAAGCTTTCACAATACTAACGAAATGCCAGAAGATTGGCCCACGATTTATAACAATCCGTATGCTCATTGCTTCAATGCAGATGGTACTAAGTTCTTTTGGGTTGGAGTAAGGGCTAATTATTACTCTGAATTATACAGTGCTACTCTATCAGTGCCCTATGACTTGAAGACATTATCTGTTGACGAAAGCACGAGCTCAATTTTTGACGAACAAGGGTTAAAATGGGCTAGTTATCCCCCTAAAATTATCGGGATGGGTATATCAGCCGATGGCCTTAAGCTTATGTTTTACATTGCTAGTCAAAACGGCACGCAGCGGTCGGCGGTTTTGGCCGGTACGTTGGCGGTTGCTCATGATGCTGGCACGCTTTCTTTTAATGCGGTTGACGGCGCAGGCATGAAGGATATGACTACTTTCTATGATGCTCAGCGTAATGGAGTTCAATTTAGTGCAGATGGAAGTAAATTTTTCATGTGCCAATACGGTAGTTTTAATATTCACCGTTTTACTTTCGGCGTCGGCTGGGATGAAAGTACCTTCAATGACACACCTACTGATACTTGGGTAATTCCCGACAATGGAAATGACGCGAGTTATTTTAACGGTGCGCTTAACCCCGACCTTAATAAGTTCATAGTAACTTACGGCACTTATTACGGGCATTCAGGGAAAAACTTTCGCTTTTATGAGTATTCTGTGACACCAGGGAGCGCAACTGTATCGCAGCTTAACGTGGCTTACTTGAATTGGACAAATTGGGATACACGCGGCTGGATACCTATATATGGTGGTGGACTGTTGCATTTAGGGGGTGTCAGTGCTGGTTATTATCAATTCACGATGCCGACTGATTGGTCCATTTCTGGAATATCACAAGTAGGCAGCATTACATCTATGACCCTTGCAGGAGATAATTTTTCGTGGGGGGAAATACCGTATAAAGTAAATAAAAGTGCCCTGTTAACACCGGATGGTACTGAATATTGGACGATGACAGAGGATGGAAAAATTGGTGTTTTTCCGCTCGATACATCAAATGACCTAAAAACGATTGACCCCTTTGATTACTCATCAATAGTAATCAATACTATTGCTGGTGCGTCGGGCTTTATCGCCACAGACTGTCATATGAAAACCTCACCGGATGGCATGTATTTATTCGTTTCAACGAATGCGTTGATTGATGGCTTCACGGGTTGGATTTACCGTTTTGAGTTTGGCGTAGCTTGGGACCGTAACACGCTGGCATATTCCGGAAATCGGCTACAATTTAATGTGGACGGCGCACCAACTACTATCGCGGGCTTTTGCATCTCCCCAGACGGTTTGCATATGTACACTTATCAAGACGCCTACAATTGGAAGGCATTTAAGTACGAAACTTCAGTTGCTTGGAGTATGTCACATTTTCAAAGAAGTAGTTTTAGTGGCAAAGATGCATACTTTTATACATTCGGGTTCCACTCCAATAATAACCCTATTCACTATAACTCGATCGCGGGTATGGAGTTCGGGCCTGACAATTACACCATGTATGCGTTTGGTAAGTATTACAACACGAATACCATGAATATTCATTCTATAAACCTTACCAATGAGGCTAACCTCAATGGAGGAAATACTAATTCCAAGCAGGTTTTTCCTCAATACTTAATCAATAATAGCGAGCTTGTACAAACATCATTCCAGTTCGTTGGTACAGATTTAAAATATTGTCTTTTCACGGACGATAAAAGCAAGCCGTACCTTTGGAACTTAGATAATAGCCGGGACATCAATGTAGATATGAAGGCCGGTGCGCTCATTAACGCGCCGCACAACGGTTTACCTCGGATTTACTTGGGCGTGAAATAAGGATTGGTCTAGCCGTTGCTTAAAGGCATTTCTTAGTACCACTTTCGACACCTCTTAAAATTTAACATCCATCCGCTTTTTGGCGGGTGGCAAGCTGTGCTGTTGCCTTGTTGTAGGGGCGGCGCGGTGAAATGCGTGTGCCTGTTGGTATGCGCGGCCTTATGCGCATGGTGCGGTGGGGCAATCTCACTTTATGGAGATATAGTATGAGTGAGCAACAAGATTTAAACGTTTCCGCGCAGCAGGCATCTGCCATTTTGCAGTTTTTGCAGCGCACGCAAATGCAGGGTGCTGAAATGCCAGCCTATGTGGATGTGTTCAACACACTTTCTGCCATTGTGGCGGCGGCTCCGGCTGAAACGCTGGCTGATGTTGCGCCTGCGTCCACTGCTAAAAAAGCGCCTGCCAAAAGCAACTAGGTTTTGTGGGGCAGGCTACGGCATTACGCTATGCCTGCCCGCCATTTATGAGATTTTCAGGAGGGGCATATGCTTCTTGCATCTAATGCGCTTGCATCTGCCCCACTGGCGACGGTTGGCGAACATTCGTTTGAAGGTACGCTGGCTGAAAGCTTGCTGGTTTTATCGGCTGAGGCCTTGGCTGTGCTGGCGGCGCTTACTACAGGTGCCGCTGGTGCACGGCAGCGGCTTGTGCTGCACCGGCCCCCGCTTAAGGTGGCGGCGCAGCAGGCCATACCCTTATCCAACAGTCGTACTGTAACTTTATAGGAGGCCATAATGGCTGCTGGTCCATTGCTTGTTTACAATAGGGCGTTGAATGGTTTGTTTGATGGCAGTTTGCCGTCGCTTACCACTACGCCGCTGAGTGCGGTGTTGCTGTCGCCCAGCCACGGGGTTGATTTGGCCGCGCATGAAACGCTGGCTGATATTACCGCTGATGAAATTGAAAACCCAGATTATGCCCCGGCCGAAGTAACGGGGGAACGGGTTGAAGTTGACGCTTCTGGCCCGTGTTTTCATTCAGACACCATCAATTTTGGGGACCCTGTAACCCTTGGTCCAGCCCGCTATGTGGTGCTGGTGTGCGGTGCACCGGGTGGCTTAGAGGCCAATAGCCTGCTGCTGGGCATTGCAGAGCTTACAAGCGGCGGTGCCGTTGAAGCACAGCGTAGTAAATTCACAGTTTCACCACCTGCTGAAGGGTGGTTTAGATTAGCTAGGGGTTAATTTTCTTCTCGAAGTGCTGCGCCAGCCCTCTCCCCCTCCCGACCACCCA
>JAESQS010000222.1 GCA_016765035.1 Kordiimonadaceae bacterium
ACCGTGACGCGCCTCCGGGCTTGCGGATTTGGGCTGGTGCAACGGTTGAAGCTTCTGATTTGAAGGCACTCACAGAGTGGCTTGATTGGGCCTACGCAACTGTAAAAGCCGAGCAGGCTTAAGAATTTCAGAGTGAAAATAGGCCGGGACACTCGGCCTTTCTCCCTAATTGATACAGATTTATGAAAGATTGAGATCATGCCTAAGGTACTGATATCTGACAAAATGAGCCCGCTTGCTGAGCAAACCTTCAAGGACCGCGGCGTTGAAGTTGACTTTAAACCGGGATTAACAAAAGAAGAACTTGCTGAAATTATCGGTGAGTATGATGGCTTGGCTATTCGTTCTTCAACTAAAGTAACGCCTACGATTTTGGCAGCCGCTAAAAACCTTAAGGTTATTGGCCGTGCCGGTATCGGTGTTGATAACATCGATGTGCAGGAAGCCACTAATTGCGGTGTTGTTGTAATGAATACGCCGTTTGGTAATTCAATCACCACTGCTGAGCACGCTATTTCAATGATGATGGCGCTTTGCCGCGATATCCCGCAAGCAAATGCCAGCACACACGCTGGTAAATGGGAAAAGTCCCGCTTTATGGGGACAGAGATTACAGGCAAAACACTTGGTTTGATCGGTTGTGGTAATATTGGTTCTGTGGTCGCTGACCGGGCGCAAGGCCTGAAAATGAAAGTGATCGCGTTTGATCCATTCCTTTCAGAAGACCGTGCGCTTGATCTCGGTGTTAAGAAAGTAGATCTGGACGAGCTGTTTGCTAAAGCTGACGTGCTAACACTGCACACGCCGCTCACTGATCAAACTCGCGGCATTGTAGGAACTGACGCCTTCAGTAAAATGAAAGACGGCATTCGCATTGTAAACTGTGCACGCGGTGGCCTTATTGATGAAGCAGCGCTTCTCGTGGCGCTAGAAAGTGGTAAAGTTGCTGGTGCTGCGCTTGATGTGTTTGAAGTTGAGCCTGCCAAAGAAAACCCCCTGTTTGGTCATGACAAAGTGATTTGCACACCGCACCTTGGGGCATCAACAACCGAAGCACAGGTGAATGTTGCCTTGCAGGTTGCTGATCAGATGGCTGAATATTTGCTAACTGGTGGTGTCACCAATGCGCTTAACATGCCATCAATCACGGCTGAAGAAGCACCGAAGTTGAAGCCTTACATGGCTTTGGTGGAAGAAATTGGTGGTTTTGCTGGGCAGATTACAGAATCAAGCCTCAAGCGTGTTGTTATTGAATATGAAGGCCATGTGGCTGCGCTTAACACAAGCCCGCTTACGGCTGTAGTGCTTGAAGGTTTGCTTTCACCGCTTATGAGCAGCGTGAATATGGTCAATGCACCAGTAGTAGCAAAGCAGCGCAATATTGAAGTGACAGAAACCAAACATGACCGTGAAGGTGATTATCAAACGCTTGTGCGCCTAACCGTTGAAACAGACCGTGGTACACGCACTGTAGCGGGCACTTTATTTGGTAACGGCGCGCCGCGTATTGTTGATGTGGACGGCGTGCGCCTTGAAGCTGAACTAGCAGAACACATGCTGTATGTGGTTAACGACGATAAGCCCGGTTTTATTGGTGCGCTTGGGTCTTTGCTCGGTAATACAGGTGTTAATGTTGCAACATTCGCCCTTGGTCGTCGTAATGAAGGGGACGAAGCGATATGTTTGGTGGCAATTGACCAGCCGCTTGCCGACATTGTGCTGGACCAAGTGACAGCACTTGCCCATGTGCGTCAGGCAAAGCGCCTCTCGTTCTAAACCAGATAGGTTCTAAGCCGGGTACGATCTAAGCCCGTCTTAAAGCAGCGACGCTTTTAAAGCCCACGCTGCCTACTTCACAGTCTTGTCCGGATGTCGTGCAAGATTGTTTGGTGGGTTGCGTGGGTTTATGATGTTAATTCCAGAGAAAAGCTATATATAGCTTTTATAAAGTGTAATTTTCTACAAGGGAGAGCCCCATGAATGGGCCTTCAAAAAAGATAGCGGGTACTATATATGCCCGGCAGGCCTTGTTGCCTGAAGGGTTTAGAGATCAACTTGCTCCAGCAGCGGAGCAAGAAGCGCTGATTGTACGGTCCCTTGTAGATAGCTTCCATTCACACGGCTACGACAGTGTATCTCCCCCCACTGTGGAGTATGAAGACAGCTTGCTTGTTGGTGCAGGCGCTGCGCGTGGCCCTCAAATGTTTAGGGTAATGGACCCTGATACACAGCGCATGATGGCTGTCCGTACTGATATGACAGTGCAAACAGCCCGGCTTGCAGCAACTAGGCTCGCAGATGCGCCTCGGCCATTAAGGCTGGCTTATTCTGGTAATGTGCTGCGCACTAAAGGAAGCCAAATTCGCCCCGCTCGACAGTTTGTTCAGGCCGGGGTGGAGCTTGTTGGTTGCGACAGTTTAGATGCTGAACTGGAAGTGATAGCTGTGGCGGTGGAAGGCCTGCAAAACGTAGGCATAGAAGGCGTTTCTGTGGACCTAACAACTGCGCCGCTCGCGAGGGCTTTGTGCGAAGAGTTTGGTTTTGACGAAACGGCGACTAATCACATTCTTGAGGCTCTTGATGCCAAAGATGTTGGCGCGCTAGAAAGTCTGCCATCAGATGCCAAAAATATTTTCGGGCAATTGCTTGCTTCGGCAGGCACTGCTGACCGCGCTGTTGATCTTATGCAGGCCATTGGCCTGTCTGGGGCTGCTGGCGAGCTTGTTGACCGCGTGGCAACTCTTGTTGCTATGCTGGCGACGCGGCTTCCAGACCTGTCACTTACGGTTGATCCCTGTGAAACTCATGGGTTTGAGTATAAAACAGGTATTGGTTTTGCCTTATTCGCCAAAGGCGGAAAGGGCGAGCTGGGTAGAGGCGGGCGTTATAATGTGGTTTACCCAGATGGTCACGCTGAAGAGGCTGTTGGTTTTTCAGTTTATCTTGACAGTTTGATGGCGGTGTTGCCGCTGGCTGATCTTCCGAAAAAGCTGTATCTACCGTACGGTACAAAGTTGGAAGTGGCAGCTAATTTACGGAATGAAGGCTGGCGCACCATACAAGGCTTGACAGAAGGCGGAGAATCGCTGAAGGAAGCGGCTCGTTTGGGGTGTAGTCATATATATTCAGAAGGCGCTGTCAGCGCGCTTTAATGCTCACATTTCTGTGGGCTCAAAACAAAGGGATTTGGCATGGGTAATGTTGTTGTTGTAGGCACCCAGTGGGGCGACGAAGGCAAGGGCAAAATCGTTGACTTGCTTTCTGAGCGCGCAGATGTTGTTGCGCGCTTTCAGGGCGGTCACAACGCAGGCCATACTCTTGTTATTGATGGTAAAGTTTACAAGCTGTCGCTATTGCCTTCCGGTATTGTTCGGGGTGGTAAAGTAAGCGTTATTGGTAACGGTGTTGTTGTTGACCCGTGGGCCTTGCTGAAAGAAATGGAAATCCTACGGAACCAAGACGTAGTGGTTAACACGGACACATTGCAAATTGCTGCCAATGCGACACTGATTATGCCGTATCACCGTGAGCTTGATGCTTTGCGTGAAGATGCAACAAAAGGCGTGAAAATTGGCACGACTCGTCGTGGCATTGGCCCAGCATATGAAGATAAAGTAGGCCGCCGGGCTATCCGTGTGTGTGACTTGCAATCTCGCAAGATTGTTGAAGCACGGCTTGAAGTAGCGCTGACGCACCATAATGCCCTTAGAAAAGGTTTGGGCTGTGAGGCTTTTGACGCAAAAACAATTGCTGATGAGCTGATGGAACTGGCAGATGTTATCTTGCCGTATATGAAGAATGTATGGCGCACGCTTGATGATGCTAGCAATGAGGGCAAAAGTATTCTGTTTGAAGGTGCCCAAGGCGCGTTGCTGGATGTGGACCATGGCACCTACCCCTTTGTAACATCATCCAATACAATTGCAGGCCAAGCAGCAGGTGGTACAGGGTTTGCGCCGGGTAATTTGGGGTATGTTTTGGGTATTACCAAAGCTTATACCACACGTGTTGGCTCTGGGCCGTTCCCGACTGAGCAAGAAAATGAAATCGGCCAGTTTCTTGGCGAAAAAGGCCATGATTTTGGTGTGGTAACAGGGCGGAAGCGCCGTTGCGGCTGGTTTGATGCTGTGTTGGTGCGCCAAAGCTTGAAAATTGGCGGCGTAACGGGCATCGCGCTTACTAAACTTGATGTGCTTGATGGCCTTGAAGAGCTTAAGGTTTGTATTGGCTATAAGCATGATGGCGAAGTGGTTGATTACTTGCCATACGGCATGGAAGACCAAGCTGCCATCGAGCCAGTGTATGAAACACTTGAAGGCTGGTCTGAGACCACATACGGCGCGCGAAGCTGGGCAGACTTACCTGCAAAAGCAGTGAAATATATCAGGCGGATTGAAGAATTGATCGGCGTGCCTGTGGCGCTTTTGTCTACAAGCCCTGAGCGAGAAGATACAATCGTCGTGAGGGACCCTTTCAAGGGGTAATACCTAAAACTTTTGCCACCAAGGTATCAAAGTACAGATTGGGCGCGTTTTTTAGTGGCGCTTGTGAATTTACTGTATATGATTCATGTTGTTAACCCTGTTGAAGGGGTAACAGTGTATATTTTAGTGGCTAACTAGGTAAAATACGTAAGTTGGCGTATTTAATAGAAGGACTGAGTGTCTTTATTTGGGGGGGTCTGAGTAGGCTGTTGGTTTAGTCTACCGTTAGAGGGTAAAAGGAAGTTCTTTTGAGCGGTGAGATTACACCAATTCCGGTGGGGCAAAGTTCCTTTGGGGATCGCTATGAGGTGATTGTTGCCTCTCCCTTGGTAGAATTTGGCACGCCCGGCGGGCAGGCATTTAAAGCCATAGACCGCGAGAACAAAAGTTCCGCAATATACGCGTTTGTGCATGACCCGGCTGTCCCTTTGCGCAATGAACTTTATAAACCACTTCAGTCGCGGCCAATTGGCAATTTGATCTGCCCTTTAAACAGGGGGTTGATGACGCTTGATGCAAGTGGGTCAAAACAGCGGCTTGTTACCATTTTTAATAGACCAACAGGCGGTGCTCTTATTGATGCAAAGGGTGTTCTTAACCCACGGGTAAACCCAAATGTGTTGCGCCAGACTGTTGTATTAGCGCTGCTTAAAGCGTTAACTGCCCTCCATAAAATCGGTTTTAACCACCGGTCTATTTCAGCTTCGGGCATTTATTTTGTTTCAGCCGAAAGCAATGATGTTGTGGTCGGGGAATGCTACAGTTCCCCCGCAGGCTTTCAGCAACCTTTTGCCAATGAAGCCCTTGAAATAGCGTTTGCGGACAAAAGTGCGCGCGGGGCAGGTAGTTTCGCAACAGACTTCTACCAGCTTGGAGCTGCCTTGCAGAGCCTCATCTTTGGCGAGGCTTTGTGGAAAGGGCGGTCGCGTAGCACACTGGGTATGGCGCGGGTTAACCAAGGGTCTTATTGGGCGCTGAGTGGCGGACGCGATATCCCGGGTGCGATGGGGACGTTGATCCGTGGGTTGATGGCTGATGAGCTGGATGAGCGCTGGGGCGCAGAAGAAGTTCTTGACTGGTTTGAAGGTATTGGAAAAACCAAGCGCACAAGCATGTCATCATGGGCCATGAGCCGACCGACAAATTTTGAAGGTGTGGCTTTTGTAGATAGACGTTTGCTTGCAGATGCTTTTGGCCGAGAGCCACGGGCGGCAGCAGAATTTTTAAAAACGATTGATTTTCCCTCGTGGATGCAAATGTCTTTTCGGGATGAAATTCTTACAGAAAAACTCGAAAATAATTTGAATGTCCGCCCCTCTGAAGGGTTTGGCGGGCTGCGCGCAGATGACCATAAGATGGTGGCTCGTGTCTGTATGTTCCTCTATCCAACAGGGCCTATTTACTATAAAGGCCTATCTTTAGTGCCTTCGGGCATACCTGCGCTGGTGGCTGACGCCTTTAAGCAAGATGATAAGGATATGCTTGGTATTGTTTTAGAGATGTTTGACCTTAAGTTTCTATCCGCACTTACGGAAATTGTTGGGGACAAAAACGCAACATTTGGAACAGAAGTCACCAATCTTAAAAAGATACTAGAGCATGGCCCAAGTAAGCAGTTGGGGCGCGGTATGGAGCGGGTTTTATATGAGCTTAATCCTATTTTACCCTGTGCAAGCATGCGTTTTGAACGTGTTTGGATTGGGTCCATTAAGCAGATGATGCGTGCTTTGGACCGGCTAGCTGGTGTGGGAGGTGGTAAAAATATTCTGCTCGATCGCCATGTGGCGGCTTTTTGTGCCACGCACGGTGATGGGCTTGAGCGGGATTTTAATAACCTTGCCGTAGCCCAAAGTAACCCCGCCAAATTTAATATCATGTCTGTGGAATTGTTTGGGCAGCTTCAGCGCCGTTTACAGCTTGAGGTTTTGCCGCACTTATCGGAAAAACTGGTGGATGGTTTGGCCCAGACGGTTAAGGGTTTAAAAAATAAAAAGCGGCGAGAAGTTGTCCAGAATGCGCTGGATAAGCTGAAAAAGGTTGGGGATATTACGCGGGTAATGGTGGATGTTAATATGGCGCAGGTGCAAGCGCTAGATGACCGTGAGTTCTCGCAAGCGTGTAATACCGTGACAAAGCTTGAGCGTGAGCGCCAAAAATTAGCGCAAAAAGTATTGCCCACCCACCCTGAAGCAAAACAAAAAGGGTATAAAGGTGCACGCCTGATTGCTTTTTTCTCTTTTGCATTATTAACCTTTATGACGTTTTATTGAGGATAGATCATGGCAAAACCCGCTGGAAAAAAACCTCTTACCAAAAAACGTCCTGTCCGCCGCGCAAAAAAGGAAATGAATCCTTTTATGCCGATACTGTTGATTTGTTTAGGGGGGCTGGCGCTGTTTAAAATGGGCGCTGCGATTTTGTTGGCTGCGGGGCTTGTTCCTACTATCGTACTTGGGATAACGGGGAAAGGTAGCTTTAAGTCGGAGAAGTTGCAGTGTGTCAGCTTTATGAACTTATCTGGGGTGTTGACCCAGTTTCCAACTGTATGGGCGCGGCCTAATTCAGTCTATGATATTATCGGGGAACCGATCAATTTGCTGGTGATGTGGGGCGCAGCAGGGTTTGGTTATGCGCTGATATTCGTGGGCCCGATGATTGCTGCTTTTGCAGTTCAGATGTTGGCACAAGAACGTACTAAAAGTATTATTCAACAAAAGCAGGCTCTTGTGGAGCTTTGGGGGACAGACGTGCTTGGGTCTAAAGACGATGAACCTGCTGCCAGCAAAAGCAAGTTAAAAAAGTAAACTGCCATAAGGCCGAATTAGGTATCCTAATGCTGAGGCACAGTATTTAGGCCAAGCGTGATCACCGTTATGGCTGCACCCTCAGTAGGTTACCGCGAAGGGTTTAAGTTCCCCAAGCCAGTTTCACTGGCCGCAAGCCTAATGGATTTTTGTACTTTTTCAAAAGCGCGTACTTCAATTTGCCGTACCCGCTCCCTGCTAATTTCATATTGTTTTGACAATTCTTCAAGGGTTTTGGCCGGTTCTGAAAGGCGTCTTTCCGTTAGGATATGCTTTTCGCGGTCATTAAGACCTTCCATTGCTTTGCTAAGCAGTTGAAGCCGCTGGTTCCGCTCTTCATTGTCTGCTGTAACTGTTTCTTGGTCTGGTTCTTCGGACACAAGCCAATCTTGCCATTCACCTTCTACATCAGCCTTTAGCGGTGCATTGAGGGAATGATCATGGGCTGCCAAGCGCCGATTCATGGAAATGACTTCGCTTTCAGCAACGCTTAGTTTCTCGGCAATCGTTGTGACATGCTCTGGTGTTAAATCACCTTCTTCGACCGCTTCAATCTGTCCTTTTAGGCGGCGTAAATTGAAGAATAGTTTTTTCTGGGCAGCGGTGGTGCCAATTTTTACCAAGCTCCAGCTACGCAGGATATATTCCTGAATGGAAGCGCGGATCCACCACATGGCATAGGTCGCAAGGCGGAACCCTTTTTCGGGGTCAAACCGTTTTACAGCCTGCATCATGCCTACATTGCCTTCTGAAATAAGGTCAGCAACTGGCAGGCCGTAACCGCGATACCCCATGGCAATTTTCGCCACAAGCCGCAGGTGGCTAGTAATCATTTGCCGGGCGCTTTCGCTGTCTTCATGCTCGACCCACGATTTTGCAAGCATATATTCTTGGTTGGCTTCCAGCATTGGGAATTTGCGGATTTCTTGCAAATATTGGCTAAGGCTGCCTTCAGGTGATAAGGCGGGTAAATTGCTTTTGTACGTCATAGTGTGCCCCTAAATTCCCAGTATTAGTGTTGTTGTATCGTATCGTGTTTAAAATTTCTTTAGCCTTAAGCTTTGTAGGGCTCAAGTGCGTTTAGAAGTTCAGCAATATCATATGGTAATTCGCTTTTGAATTTAAAGGGCTTACCGGAAATTGGGTGTATAAATCCGAGCGAACGGGCGTGCAATGCTTGCCGGGAAAACGCCTGCATTGCGGCTCGTACAGGGCCTTTGATGCTGGAGCCTAGCTTGTTGTTTTTATTATAAACAGGGTCCCCCACCAGAGGGTGCCCTATATGGGCCATATGCACCCGAACTTGGTGGGTGCGACCTGTTTCTAGCTGGCATTCAATTTCACATGCCAGCGGCGCGTTGCCTTGGTTGTAGGCTGTTATTATTTTATAATGGGTGGCAGCCCATTTCCCTGCTGTTTCGGCGACAGCCATGCGTTTCCTGTCTACAGGGTGACGGGCGATGTTGCCGACAATACGGTTACGGGCAGGGCGGGGGTGGCCTTTGCAAATGGCGGTATATTTGCGCTCGATAGAATGGTCAGCAAACTGCACGGCTAGCCCGTTATGGGCTTTGTCATGTTTGGCAACCACCAACAGGCCACTGGTTTCCTTATCAATGCGGTGCACAATGCCGGGGCGCTTGACGCCGCCAATGCCGGAAAGGCTGCCTTCACAGTGATGTAGCAAGGCGTTGACCAGCGTGCCTGTTGGGCTGCCGGGTGCTGGGTGCACCACCATGCCGGCTGGTTTGTTCACAACAATTAAATGCTCATCTTCAAAAATCACATCCAGCGGTATTGCTTCTGCTAAGGGCACAGGGTCTTCTGGCTCGGGTGTGGTGACTGTATAATATTCGCCAGGTTTGACCGATTTTGAAGGGCTTGTTACGGTGTTGCCATCACAGGTAACATGGCCTTCTTTTATAAGGGCTTTCAAGCGGCTGCGTGAAACATCTGGCATTGCGTCCGCTAAAAGCTTATCAAGCCGGGTGCCAGCAGTTGCTGCAGTGGTATGTATATTGAATGTGTCGCTCATGGAGACCCCTTATGACTGCCGATCGCCAAAATGTCACGCCTGACGACATAATAAATGCTGATGAAGTTGTTGCAACGCCTATATGGTTGTGGGGTTTGGTTGTTGGCCTTGGCATAGCAATCGTTGGTATGCTTGCCTTGATAGGCTTTAAGGTTGCGACAGGTGGTAGTGCAGATGCCGATCAAAAACCAATAATGCCTGAGCCGGCTACAGCCCAAATATCTGCCGAGGCACACACAATTTCAGCGTCGCCAATAATGGGTTTTGACAGCATAACCATTAAACGCCCTCAGGGTTTGCCGCTTTCTGATGCGACGCTGGAGAATGGCTTTGTCATGCTGCGTTTTGCAGGGGATACGGCCGACACGCTCATTTTGGTGAATGGTATTACCGGTAAGACAAGTCGTATCATTATCCCTAAATGACTGTTCGGTTATCAGAAGAATTGCACAGACGCCTAGATGCGGCGGCTGAACAGGCAATGCCACTGGAAGCGTGCGGTTTGTTGTTGGGCCAAAAAATAGTGGGATCCTTCATTGTGGAAGACTGCATTTTAGCTGAAAATGTTACCACAGAGGACCCAGCCACTTCCTTTGAAGTTGACCCGCAGACGTATATACAGGTGCAACGAGACGTACGTGCGGGCGGGTCACAAATCATCGGGGTGTGGCATAGCCACCCGACAACTGACGCTATTGTGTCGGAAACAGATAAACGTCTATCGCGGGAATGTGGATGGCTTTGGTTGATCAGTAGTCTGGTTTATCGGGCGTCAGAGGGTAGGGTAAAACTGCAAGCGTTTGTTGCAGGTGACGAAGATTCACGTGACTTTAAACAAGTAGAAATTGAGTTTTAGGTATTTTCTGTTGCAGAATTATTAAATTTTTAGTTTTTTCAGTATATTGCGTTTGAATTAAAATAGCAGAGAGCTATGTTTAATGGCAGACATTATTTCATAGGTATAAAATCGGGAGAATAAAACATGTTAGGACAGATGCAGGATTGGCCATTACTGGTTTCGCGTTTTTTGGAGCACGCCAACGTAAATCATCCCAACAGTGAAATTGTCTCTCAGCTACCCGAAGGCGGCGAGTTTAGGTATAATTACCGTGGACTGAGTGAGCGAGCAAAAAAATGCGCGCAAGCGTTGACGCGTCTTGGAGCTGGCAGTGGTGACCGTGTTGCTACAATGGCATGGAACAGCCACCGGCATATGGAGATCTGGTTTGGTGCTTCTGGTATGGGCGCTGTTACGCACACTGTGAACCCACGCCTTTTCCCTGAACAGCTAGTTTATATCATCAACCATGCTGAAGATAAAATATTGATGTTGGATATCAGCTTTGTTCCGCTCATTGAAAAAATTGCGTCTCAGCTGAAAACAGTTGAGAAATATGTGATTTTGGTCGGTAAAGACCATATGCCGGATACCAGCCTAGAAGGGGCCTTATGTTACGAGGAGCTTATAGAAGCTGAAAGCGGCGATTATTCTTGGCCTAGCTTTGATGAGAATACGGCATGTTCGCTTTGCTATACGTCCGGTACAACGGGTAATCCGAAGGGTGTCTTATATTCTCACCGGTCAAATTTTTTACACACATTGGTAGCTCTGTCAGGGGATACGCTGGGTGTCGGTGCTCGTACAACGATCATGCCAGTGGTTCCTATGTTCCATGCAAATGCATGGGGCATTCCGTATGCTGCGGCAGGCGCTGGGGCAAAATTAGTGCTAAATGGCCCAATTCATGACCCAGAAACACTGCATACTATTATGCTTAAAGAAGGTGTTACAATAACAGCCGCTGTGCCTACAATTTGGCTAGGAATGCTGAAGCACCTTGAAGCAACGGGTCAAGATTGTGGTAAATTGAGCGTTGTGATGATTGGTGGCTCGGCTGCACCACGTTCTATGATTGAGACTTTCCAGAATAAATACGGTGTGCGCGTGAACCATGCTTGGGGCATGACGGAGACTAGTCCTCTTGGCAGCTTGGGCACTGAAAACCAGGCTATCTGTGATCTGCCAGAAGATGTGAAGCTTGATATCCAGTGTAAACAAGGGCGCCCAGTTCTTGGTGTGGAAATGTGTGTGCAAGATGAGGATGGGAACGAGTTGCCTCGTGATGGCAAATCTTCTGGCCGCCTTCTTGTCCGTGGACCTTGGATTATTAAAAGTTACTTCAAAAATGAAGGCGGTGAAGCGCTGGACGATGACAATTGGTTTGATACCGGCGATGTGTCTTGCATTGATGAATATGGCTATATGCAAATCACCGACCGCGCCAAAGATGTTATTAAATCTGGCGGCGAGTGGATAAGCTCCATTGATTTGGAAAATGCGGCTGTTGGGCACCCAAGTGTTGCTGAAGCTGCTGTTATTGGTATTTTCCATCCGAAATGGGATGAACGCCCCTTGTTGGTTGTTGTACCCGAGAAGGGCGCAACGGTGAGCCATGCAGAAATGAACGAGTTTTTGATGGATAAAGTCGCTAAATGGTGGTTGCCAGACGATTTAGCAATCGTGACAGAGCTTCCGCATACAGCGACAGGCAAGATCTCTAAAAAAGACCTGCGGGCTGAGTTTAAAGATTATAGTTTCCCTAAGGCTTAATAGGAAATTGAGTGCCATACAGTTCTGTGGCACCTACTGTTTTATTAGTTCATAGGGATTGAGAATAGAAAAGTCGCAGCAGCAATGGTGCGGCTTTTACTTTTCAGGGGTATCTGTACCGGCTTCATTGTAAGCCGCCGCCATCCAGCGCAGAATTTTGATAGCAGGGTAAATCCACACTACACCGGCCACCAAATAATAAACTGATACGACCCCAAGAGGCCATTCACTGAGTAGTTCGCCTAGCGCGGCCGCCAGAAATGCATAGGCTGCAAGCCCGAATGTTAAAAGCAACATACCTATAAGGCTGCGGGATGAAGGGCGTACATGTGTCATGCTGATAGTTTCCGGTTTATGGTCGGCTGTATAAGGCTGCTTGATACCGCGTTTGGCAGGAGACAACAAGAGGGCAGGTACCTCAAGTGGTTTGCCTCTGGCAAATGCAGCTTATCTCTAGTAGGGGGTATGCAAGAATAAAACTTTGGGCCTGTGTGAGGCAACTTTTGTGTGAGGCAATTTCTATGTGTGGCCGGTTCAGTTTATTGGCGCCGAAAGAAACAATCGGCAAAGTATTTGATGTATGGGCGGAAAATGATATTCCGCCGCGCTATAATGTTGCGCCACGCCAGCCGGTTCTTGTGGTTAGAAACAGCGAAGAAGGCAAACGCCACCTTGCGGCTGTGGAATGGGGCCTAGTACCTGAGTGGCGCAAGGAACGAAGTGAAAAACCGCTGATTAATGCCCGTATTGAAACGATTTTGGAGAAGCCTTCTTTTAAATCAAGCATCCGGCGTAAGCGGTGCCTTGTTCCTTTCACAGATTGGTATGAATGGCGCAGCGAGCATGGCCGGAAAATACCCTACAGAGTACGACACCATGCAAATGCTATGGGGGCCTTTGCAGGCGTTTGGGCTACATGGCATGGGCCAGGGGGGGATTTCTGGCTGGAAACCATGGCGATTGTTACAGGCCCCGCCGAAGCGACCTTAAAGCCGCTTCATAGTCGCAAGCCCCTCGTGGTACGGCCTGAGCAATATGGGGAATGGCTGCAATCACACGATCCTTTGCCCAGAGGGTTTCTTGAAAGCTTTCAAGGGGTTGAAGAGCAACAATTTGAATGGACACCTGTTAGCAGTAAAGTGAGCAGCGTGCGTTTTGAAGGCCCAGAATGTCATGAGCCGCCTGAAGCTGAGAGGCAAGCGTCTTTATTTTAAAAGTTTAGTGAGTAGCTGCAATGAATTCTACAGTTAAAAACGGTGTTATTTATACCGAGCGCGAAGGCACAATTGGCAGTGTGATCCTGAACCGTGCAGAAAAGCGCAATGCCATGTCAGAAGCCATGTGGGCAGCTATTCCCGCTGCGGTGGCTGAGCTGGACGCTGACCCGCAGGTGCGGGTGATTATCCTTACATCAAACGGCCAAGGGGCCTTTTCAGCAGGGGCTGATATTGCGGAACTGCAAGTGATTGCAACAGACCCAGAGCGCAGGGAAAGTAACCGAAAAGCAATAAGAGACGCGCAAA
>JAESQS010000223.1 GCA_016765035.1 Kordiimonadaceae bacterium
ATGGCGGCGCGGGCAATGATGTGCTTGGCGGCGGGTCGGGCCATGATGATATAGAAGGTGGCTCTGGCGACGACGATATTTATGGCAGCAGCGGTGATGATAAAATTATTGGTGACTCGGGTGCCGACCTGTTGTTTGGCGGCTCTGGCTGGGACACGTTGTGGGGGGGTGCAGGCAATGATGATTTATACGGTGGTACCGGTAATGATGCCTTGATAGGGGGCACTGGCCAAGATTATTTCTATTTTTATGAAGGTCATGGTGACGATACCATCGACGACTTTAATGTGTTTGATGATACGCTTTTACTGGCAGATTTTGTGGATATTTTAAACTATAGCGACTTGCGGTTTTTCTCGTCAGAAGTAACCATAGGTGGTGTGGATGGGTTGTTGATTGAAACAACCAGCCAAGATAGCATCTTTTTGGTAGGCATTGATGACAGTGATATCAACAATATGGATGTTGTTTTTTAGGCTGAAGGTATCTGGCAGTAACATTTGAAGCGGCTGGTTTGTGGCCAGCCTATAGTATGTGTTGTAACCTCAAGGGCTTCCCTAAACACCGCCAAAACTCGCAGATATATTTCTGTGAAAAAAGGCTGCTTGAAAATTCTTTGAAATTTCCAAATTCATTATTATGGTTCCATACTATCTTCTCATAGGTAGTAATAAATACTGTTTATGAGGTAATTTTGGAAAGTGGTACCATTATTGCTATAATGATATTTGTCCATTGTTTGCTTTTTTTGAAAGTCAGAATGGCATATTAGAGGAAGTGCAACAGCGGATACAGACATGTTGCAGCATTGGTGTTGATAGTATGACATCGGTATTTCGGGGGAAATATGGCAGGCGGTACTGAGTTGGAAATTGTTACACTTAAAATTCGCGCAGCGGATATAAGTCTTGAAGGGCAAGATGTTCTTTCTGAAAAAGAACATGAGCGTTTGTCTGGTATGCATGAAGGTGCACGCCCGGCTTTTGTGACGGCGCGGTCTATGCTGCGGCATTCGCTTGCGGACTATATGGGCTTAACGCCCATTGCTGTGCCTCTTTTGCAAGAGGGCGCAGGCAAACGAATTTATCTCGATGGTTTTTCCGAGCACGAACCGCCCTTTTACTCTGTCTCTCATACTGGCGGCGCAGAAGATAGCATTGCAGCCGTGACAGTAAGCGATGTTAGTCCCATCGGTATTGATATTCAGCAACTTGACCCAGTGGTGGATTGGGCTCGTGTTGCGGAGCGGCGCTTTCCGGCATCTGAATGGGCGCTTTTGTCTGCCATGCCAGAAGAAGAAGCCCGTATGCTGTTTTTCACCCTTTGGGCTATTAAAGAAAGCTTTGTTAAAATGGAAGACGGCACCCTAATGCCGTACTTGCGTGGGATCGAGCTAGACTTGTCTGGCGACAGTGTGCGTCTTGTTAGCCCAACCCCAAAGGGCCTTGAAGATGCCTTTATTTATTTTCACTTCCTGCCGGAATTTCATTTGGTAATTGCGCTTGTTTCCGAAAAACCGATCAAGCTTAATCTTGATTGCGATATCCGCCTGTCCCAGCGCCGCGCCGACCCCTTTGATAATACGAATATTGGTACAGATGAAAATGCCGCCTGAATAAGGGGCTGATGACAGTAAAAGCAGTTGCTTTTCTTGCGTGTGGCCACCCTATATTGTACTCCCTGTTATCAAGCTATCGTTACTGTAGATATTTCAAGGGGGCTCTATGACTGGCACACTCACTATTGGCGCAAATATAACTGTTTCTAACGATGCGCCTTTTGTCTTGTTTGGCGGTATGAATGTACTGGAAAGCCGCGAATTAGCCTTTGATATTGCAGGCCATTTTGTTGAAGTTACCAAAAAGCTGGGCATCCCTTATGTTTTTAAAGCCAGCTTTGACAAAGCTAATCGCTCAAGCGTGCATAGCTTTCGGGGGCCGGGCATGGATGCTGGCCTGCGGATATTAGCTGACATTAAAGCTGAATTTAAGGTGCCGGTTATTACCGATGTGCACGAGCCATATCAGGCGCAGCCTGTGGCGGAAGTGGCAGATGTGGTGCAGCTTCCGGCTTTTCTTGCTCGGCAAACTGACCTTGTGGTGGCGATTGCCCGTACTGGGGCGATTATCAATGTGAAAAAGCCGCAGTTTCTTGCACCAGAGGAAATGCGCCATATTCTCAGAAAATTTGATGAAAGCGGCAATAAGAAAGTCATGCTGTGTGAGCGGGGCAGCTCATACGGATATAATAACCTTATTGTGGATATGCTGGGCATGGACCATATGAAAAATATGGCGCCTGTGGTGTTTGATGCCACCCACGCGTTGCAAACGCCGGGTGGTCGGTCTGACAGTGCCGGCGGACGCCGCAAGCAAGCAGCGGAGCTTGCACGTTCAGGCATGGCGCTGGGCCTTGCAGGGCTGTTTATCGAAGCACACCCAAGCCCAGACGAAGCTTTGTGCGATGGGCCTTGCGCCTTACCGCTTCATACCTTGGAAGACTATTTATACCAGATGAAAGCAGTGGATGATTTGGTGAAATCCTTTGATCCACTGGTGACAGAATAACCATGGGGATTAAGCTTTTAGCGCTGGATGTAGACGGTGTCATGACAGATGGCACCATTCTCTATACGGGGGCGGGAGAAGATATTAAGGCTTTTCATGCCCATGATGGGCTAGGGCTGAAACTGCTGAATAAGCTAGGCATTGAACTGGCAGTTATTTCTGGCCGAACCAGTGCGCCGCTAACCAAGCGTCTTGATGATTTGGGCATTTACCATCGCCGCTTAAAATGCAGCGATAAAATTACGGCATTGAATGATATTTGCGGTGATCTGGGCATCACGCTGGATGAGGTTGCCTTTATGGGTGATGACCTTATTGACTTGGCTGCTATGGACGCGTGTGCCTATGGGCTTGCGCCTGCCAATGCTGTCGCCGAGGTGAAAGCCGCGGCTGATTGGGTCTCGGAGCGCGCGGGCGGGCACGGCGCTGTGCGTGATGCGTGCGAGCATTTAGCAGAGAAAATGGGCACGCGCCTTGCCGATGCACTTGCAGGCACAAAGGTTGCGCAGTGAAAATAGTTATTCCAGCCCGTTATGCATCGAGCCGCTTACCCGGTAAGCCACTTGCAGATATTGCAGGAAAGCCCATGATTGAACATGTGTGGGAACGCGCCAGAGAAGCAGCAACCAATGCAGACGAAATTATAATAGCAGCCGACGACGACCGTATTCTAGCAGCGGCTGAAACTTTTGGTGCGCGCGGTGTGAAAACCCGCATAGACCATGAAAGTGGTACGGATCGCATTGCCGAAGTGGCCGCCTTATGCAAATGGCAGGCTGACGAAATAGTCGTTAATTTACAGGGGGATGAGCCTTTGATGCCGCCAGCTCTTGTCCGCCAGATGGGGGATGTGTTGGCCCAGCACCCAGAGGCAGCACTGGCAACAGCCTCCACCCAAATTCATGCTGCGGCTGATGTGATAAACCCTAATATTGTAAAAGTAGTAACGGATGCGAGCGGCATGGCGCTGTATTTTTCTCGCTCGCCTTTGCCATATGACAGAGCCGGCAATGTGGATGTATCGCGCTTTCAGTATCAGCGGCATATTGGTCTTTATGCGTACCGGGTTTCTACCTTAAACGCCCTTACAAAAATGCCACCAGCCCCCTTGGAGCAGCTTGAGCAGCTTGAGCAATTGCGCGCGCTGCATGCAGGCATGGGCATTTTTGTGGCCCGCATTGAAGAGGCACCGCCGCACGGTGTTGATACGCCAGAAGACTTGGCGGCTGTGCGTGAACTGCTGGGGCATGTGGCATGACCTTTGATAAGACAACAGAGAATTTGACGGCGAGCCGTGCGCTGACAGTGTCACGGGGTATTGCGCGTGACAAAGCTTTGCCACGCTTGCTTTCTTGCCCCGTTAAATATGGCCTGAAGGCAGAAAAAGGCGATGTGATCATTGGCTGGGGCCAGAAGGATAATGCCGAAAAAGCCAGAGCTTTTGCTAAAAAGCACAGGTTGCCCTACTGGCGGTTGGAAGATGGCTTCCTTGGGTATTTGAGCCACCCAAGCCTTGATAAGCGCCGCTTGTCGCTTATTGTTGACGCATCTGGCATCTATTATGATGCCCATACCCCCAGCGATTTAGAAAATCTGCTGAATGAGGATGGCTGGATAACACCTGATTTGCTAGCGCGGGCGGAATCTGCCATGGCGCGCATCAGGCGGTGGCGGCTGTCCAAATATAATCAATCACCAATGGAATTGCCTGCCTCACTGGCGGAAAAGCTGGCAACGTACAAAGGCCCGAAGGTGTTGGTGGTTGACCAAACTTTTGCTGATCAGTCCATCACAGCAGGCATGGCGTCAGACGCGATGTTCCAGAATATGCTGGAGGATGCGCTGGCAGAAAATCCCACATCACTTGTGCTGGTGAAAATACACCCTGATGTGCTGCTGGGCACTAAAAAAGGCCATTATGACGTTGAGCGTGTGCGCGACCGAGTGCTGTTTGTGGCCGATGATGTTGCTCCGCAAGCCTTGATGGACGAGGTGGACCAAATTTATGTGGCGACATCGCAAATGGGGCTGGAAGGGCTTATTGCAGGTAAAAAAGTCACCTGCTACGGCTTGCCATTTTATGCGGGTTGGGGCTTAACTCATGATAAACAATTGTGCGAAGCCCGCATCGCCAACCGCACCCTGCCAGAGCTGTTTGCCGCCGCTTATATGGTCTATAGCCGCTATGCTGACCCTTATACGGGCAAGCAGGTAGGAATTGAGCGTATTCTTGATTTACTGGTGGCGGAACGGCAGATGGACCGGCCCCGCGCGACGCGCACATTTGCAGTTGGCTTTAGTTTTTGGAAGCGGGGCTTTGTGCCTGAATTTATTGGCTTAGGTGCCGGAAAAATAGTATTTACAACGCCGTGCGCGCTGGCTGATTTGGACTATGCGGAAGGCGACGCGGTTGTCCTGTGGGGGCGCAAGCACGATACAGAAGCTGAAAAAATACCGAGCCATATCCCTGTGTGGCGTATGAAAGACGGGTTTTTGCGGTCTGTCGGTTTAGGCAGTGACCTTAGGCGCCCTTCCTCGCTGGTGCTAGACCGTACGGGCATCTATTACGACGGCACTGCACCCAGTGACCTTGAGACGTTTTTCGCCAGCTATGATTTTGACAAGCATGACCTTGCACGGGGTGCGCAGCTCAAGGCGCAAGTGCTGGCGTCAAAAGTCAGTAAATATAATGTGGGTGAAAAAGGGGGGCTGGATTTTGCAGCGAAAGCCCTTGGTAAACCCATTTTCCTTGTGCCGGGGCAAGTGGAAGCAGACGCTAGCATTCAATATGGCTCGCCAACGCTGAAAACAAATGCTGCGCTGCTGGAGGCCGTAAAAGAGGCGCACCCAGACGCCTATATTATTTTTAAGCCCCATCCTGATGTGGCGAGCGGCAACCGAGAAGGCGCTGTGCCAAGCGATGTTCTTGGCCGCTGTGCTGATGAAGTTGTTACAGACGCTGACATTATTGATGTGCTGGAAGCAGTTGATGCTGTGCATACCATGACGAGCCTAACAGGCTTTGAGGCGCTGATGCGCGACAAGGCTGTTACCACTTATGGCATGCCCTTTTATGCGGGCTGGGGCCTAACAGAAGACAGATGCGAGATGCCGCGCCGGGGAAAACGCCTGTCGCTTGATGCCTTAGTCTATGGTTTGCTGTGTGTGTATGCCCGCTATGTGGATTGGCCTTCTGGCGTAAGCTATAGCCCTGAAGCACTGGTGGCAGACATTGCCGCCAATGCCAGAAGCAGCAAAATAGCCGCAGGCCCCTTCGCCCCCATCACCCGCCTTGGCCGCAAAGTCAAATATTTAGCACATGCGTTGTTGCGGTAACAGGTCACTGCAGGTGCGATTTATTGACAGACTATAGCTTGCATGGGCATATATCACCCGGTTTTGAACCATAGTGGAACATATAGTGAAGGCCTTTAATATCGTATGAAACAAGAAGACCAATATCAGCAATTGTCTAGGCACCTTGGTGCTTGGAGCTGGATACATGTGTTGTATCTCTATGATGAAACGCATTTATTGATTGCTGATGAATGGTTCATAGATCATGTGCGTAATGCGCGGCCAAGTGCGTTAAAATGTCGTACTGCTAGGGCAAATTCTTATAAAAAACTGATTACAAAGGATACCAAGAAAATCCTTGTTTTCAGCGAACAGGGCGAGCTGGGCATTATCCGTGAATTACGGGCAACATACCCTGATATTTTGATTACATCGGGCACATACGGCTTTGCCGTTACAGGGCGAGATAGGTACCCTCGCCTGAAGGAGTTTAAGCCTGCGGCTGGGAGTAAAGAAGCTGCTCCAGTTGTGATACTTTCCACACCCTATGCAGATGCAGAATTTGTGGCAGAAGTGATGCTGGAAAATGGATTTCCTTTCGCTGTGGAATATTTAGGTCGGCCCTATGCTACATGGCTGAAACTTCACAAAGGATTCCAGATATCAAGATTTTATAATACTGTTGAAAATCATTTTGCAGCCAAAGGGCAGCTTTATTACCTGGCGCAGACAGATGTACTGGAAAGCCTCTTTGAGAATAGTAGTTTCAGTTTGGAACGGTTCATTGCCTATTTGCAAAAGTCAGGCGCTAAAGTGATTTTAGTAGAGCGCTCAAGTGTTATGGTCCAAGCAACGATGGGGCAACTGCTACATCAAACAGCGGAGCGGTCTATCTGGACGAAAAAACCATCAAAGAAGGTCCATATAAAAGCAGATGGGCCTGATTTTTTGAAAAGTTGGGATCAGCGCGAAACTATCCTGCGTGGTGTATCCATTCTGGATAAAGTTGAGGAAGCGTCAGTAGACACTATGAGGGTAACTCTGGAAGAGTTTGCAGACCATCAAGCCCGCCATATGAAAGACATAGCGTCGTTCTTGTCTGTTGACATGAGCGAAGAAATTGTTGAACTGGCGTATGCTTCCAAATTTGATATGGCGCCCGACATCTACCCGATGGCAGCTCAATTTCAGAGAGAATTGATTGATAGATTAGGCTTGCATGTTGATTGCCCAGCGTGAGATTTTCACTGGAGAACGCAGGTAGGTCAACGGTCAACTGGCCGATGCACAGTAAACCGGATACGCTCTAGCTATGGCTCTCAGGCGTTGGGTTGATGTCAGAGATATCTGCAATCAATTTTGAGGTGGAAATACCAGTGGTGCGTGGCAAATACACGACTTCGCACAGGCTTTTAAATTCGTCGAAACGACCCGCCCAGTCATCTCCCATTACAAGTATATCTGCCCCGAACTGCTGAATATATTCGCCTTTTAAGTCTAGGGACTTCTCAATAAAAACGTCATCAACACATTTTAGCGCACTGATAATGGCCATACGGTCTTCGGTAGAATAGATAGGCGCACGGCCTTTTTTTGATTGGTTCAGGTCACTGCAAGAAACGCCCACTATCAATTTGTCACCCAGAGCCGCTGCGCGCTCTAGAATGCGCACGTGGCCGATGTGGAGAAGGTCATAAGTACCAAAGGTGATGATTGTTTTCATAGAAGGCGTAATCTCGAATATGAATTTACAGTAAGCAACTAGCATGCGATATATTCTGCGATATATATATCCGCCCACACAGGTTTGTAAAGAAACACCTAACTAGAGCGGCATCTAGCAAGGCCTTTTTATCAGTGGTGTTGCCACACCGGTGCCTGAGTACGTGAATGTGAATATGCAGAATACCACCCAAGACGTATATGCAGATTGTAAAAGTAACAGCCGTGCTTTTTTTAAGAAAGCAAACAAAGCCGCTTTGTTTGCACTATTTCCCGGTAACATTGTAAATGCTGGTGATTGCCTGCTGCCCGTTAGCCTTTCTGTTGACCAACCTTTCAGCGGTTTCACGGTGGCTGTAGGGCAGGGTGAAGCAACATCACTTTGTTTTTCTAAAGTGCTGTTTGTAGGGACCGTTGATGGTGAAGATGGCCTTCAGGATGTGTCAGCCCATGCTGTTTGCTCACAAAGCTCTGGTTATATGCATTTTGTGGATGCACAAGCGGCTGTAACCGGTGCGCCCTACAACAATAATATTCATACACAGAAAGAGGATGCCCCTTGGTGGAAAGCTGAATTCCCCACGCATGTCAAAGTGCAGCATCTGTATTTTTATCGCCGTGTAGATTTGGCGGTTATCCACAGCAGCACCTTCGGATTATCGGTGAAAATGGTGCTGGGAAAAAAGAAACTCTTTATTACCCGGAGCAGGATAAAAAGCACGCCTTAACAGTGGCTACCAATGTGGACGCGGCCTTTGATGCGCTAGAAAAGCTTCAAACCGAAGTGTCCGGCGATGACCTTGCTCGTTTTAACACGCAAATAACTCAGGCCTTTACTGAACTGATGGGTCAAATGTCAGGCTTGGCGCAAGACTTCCCGAAAAAAATTGGGGATGCTCTAAAGCATAAGTTGGGCAAATTAACGCGTAAAAACAAAGGGCCATTGTCGCAGGCCACAGCTTCGCCTGTTGCTTTGCAAAAGCGTAAGGCCATTGCCAATAAACTGCTTGATGCAACATATGTGGCTATCGGGGGTGCCAAAGACTTTGGATGGACCCCGGAAGATGCTCTTACTGTGTCCGTGCCAAACTTTGCAGCACGAGAATTGCGCTTTCGTGCTTACGGTGAGTTACCGCCGGGTATGGCAGGGGCCGAAATTACCGTGGAAGGGGAAGATGCCCCACTATGCATTGATAGCTCTAAACTAACGTTCAAATACCGCCCACCGGGATGCGAGTTTCCCGAGACGTTCAGCATTTGGCTTTGCAGTGAAATACGGTCGCGGGTCGTGGCTTTAGGGGGTGTTCACCAGCTTAAAAAGATTAAAGTGTGGAACCTTAACAGCCAACATGCGGGCAATACATTGTTTCTGGAAATTGCGGGCCGTTCAAAGGCTGGGGATCCCTGGACAATATTGTATGATAGGGGTGCTGTTTATCGCCATGCCTTTAAAGTGCTTCGATTAGCAGATTATTTATTGAAAAGTGCATGGACACCTAGTTACGCCCGGCTTGTTGGCAAGTTGTGCACACAGTACCGCCGCCGCCGCCTGATGAAGCCAGTAGCCAAACTTGTCAGAGCGAATGAAGCTCTAAATAAAGCTGTTTTTGAAGGCGCAAAAGACATTCCGGCACAAACCCGGTTTGCGACGCCTTTGGTGTTGGGTAAGCATGGCTTGCAAGTGCCTCTCGCTCATAGGGATCAGGCCAAAGTAATGGCCCACCTTGTTGAGATCAGAGATAAAGTAAGGGCGGCTGGTCATTTGCCGTTGTTTATGTATGGCACGCTGTTGGGGGCTATACGGGAAAAAGACTTTATTCCTCATGATGATGATGTTGACCTTGCGGTTATTCTAAGCGCTATGGGCCCGGAAGACCTATTGGCCGCCCGGGATACCTTGATAGAGGAGCTAAGCGAAGCTGGCGTTGTTTGCCAGTCCGGGTCTGCAAGTGCGCCGTTGATTCATTGCCATCGTGGTCCTGTTACCATTGATATTTTTGTATTAGGGCACAAAGACGATACTGTTTATTGGCCGCATAAGGCTTTGGAAGTTGTCCCGGAACGTGCGGATATCTTTCTCCCCGCTACAACAATTGAATTTAAAGGCGAGGTTTTTGATGCGCCCGCTGACCCCGCTGCTGTGTGTGAAGCGCGTTATGGTGCAGACTGGCATATTCCTAATCCCGCCTTTGAGTTTTAAAGTCAGCGCCCGTTTTCGCTGTTGTTAGCTAGAGCGAAGCTGCTTTAATTAGGTGCAAATCGGCCTACTTTCTGCTTGAACTACTCGCGAAGATAGACTGTGGGGTGGTTGGGCCAGAGCGTAAGCAGGGCGTGGGCTAAAGCTGATAAAGTTTAGTGTATTTCAATACAATAGGCGGCAGCAGGGAATATAAGTCGCCAAATGCGTTATGGTGGAATGGAATTTTATATTTATGCTGATATAAGGGAATTATATTCCTAAAAAGCCTCTCTTTTGTGCCTATTAAGAAAAATTTGTTTCGTTTAGGGGTTAATCTTGCGCTAAACGCTAGCCATGTATAAAAGCCTTTGTAGTAATGGTTTCTGTGCGCACGCCTTTTGCGCCTGCGAATATTGGTAGTTTAGATGACAAAAACGCTAACACATTTAAAACGTCTGGAAGCTGAAAGCATTCAGATCATGCGGGAAGTAGCTGCTGAGGTTGAAAACCCAGTGATGCTGTATTCTGTAGGCAAAGACAGTGCTTGTATGCTGCATCTCGCCATGAAAGCATTTTACCCGTCCAAACCGCCATTCCCCTTAATGCATGTGGACACCACGTGGAAATTTAAGGAGATGATTGAGTTTCGCGACATGATCGTCAAAAAATACGGACTAGACCTGATTGTGCACATCAATGAAGACGGCGTGAAACAGGGCATTGGCCCCTTCACCCACGGCTCTGGCGTGCATACAGATGTGATGAAAACTGCGGGCCTCAAGCAGGCGCTTGATAAATACGGTTTTGACGCAGCCTTTGGTGGCGCGCGCCGTGACGAGGAAAAATCCCGTGCGAAAGAGCGTATCTTTTCCTTCCGTTCCGCCCAGCACCGGTGGGACCCAAAGAACCAGCGCCCGGAATTGTGGAGCATTTATAACACCCGCAAAGCGCAGGGTGAAAGCATCCGTGTTTTCCCAATCAGTAATTGGACCGAGCTTGATATCTGGCAATATATCCACTTGGAAAATATTCCAATCCCAAGCTTGTATCTGTCCAAAAAACGCCCTGTTGTGGAACGCGACGGCCAGCTGATTATGGTGGATGATGACCGCATGCCGCTTGAAGACGGTGAAACACCAGAAATGAAAATGGTACGTTTCCGCACGCTTGGTTGTTACCCGCGCACAGGCGCTGTCGAATCAGAAGCAGATACGCTCATTGATGTTATTCAGGAAATGCTGTTGACCACCACCTCCGAAAGGCAAGGCCGGGTGATTGACCATGATGCCGCCGCCTCGATGGAAAAGAAAAAGCAAGAGGGGTATTTCTAATGTCACATCAGTCAGACCTTATTGCAGATGACATCAAAGGCTACCTGAAAGCACAGGAAGCAAAGTCTATGCTGCGCTTCATTACATGCGGCAGTGTGGATGACGGCAAGTCAACGCTTATTGGCCGCCTGCTGTATGACAGTAAAATGATATTTGAAGACCAACTGGCTGCACTTGAAAGCGACAGCAAGCGCCTCGGCACACAAGGGGATGAAATTGATTTCGCCCTGCTGGTAGATGGCTTGGCTGCTGAGCGCGAGCAAGGCATTACCATTGATGTTGCCTACCGCTTTTTCAGTACTGACAAACGCAAGTTCATTGTGGCTGATACACCGGGGCATGAGCAATATACCCGTAACATGGCCACGGGCGCCTCTACTGCTGACCTCGCCATTTTGCTAATTGATGCGCGCAAAGGCATCCTCACACAAACGCGTCGCCACAGTTATATCGCCAGCTTGTTAGGCGTTAAAAACATCGTGCTTGCCGTCAATAAAATGGACTTGATGGACTATTCAGAAGACGTGGTGAACACCATTGATACTGAGTACCGCGAGTTCGCCAAAGACTTTGGTTTCCGCACCATTGAAACCATCCCTGTTTCTGCGCTGAAGGGTGATAATATCATCACCAAAAGCGCGGCTATGGCGTGGTATGCTGGCCCAACGCTGATGGCGCATTTGGAAGACATCCCGGTGGGCGATGCGCGCCAAGCGGCTGATTTCCGCATGCCGGTGCAGTGGGTGAACCGCCCGAACCTAGATTTCAGGGGTTTCTCCGGCACCATCGCCAGTGGTACCGTGCGTGTGGGCGATACCATCAAGGCGCTGCCAAACGCACAGGAAAGCCGCATCAAATCCATCGTCACCTATGATGGTGATTTGGACGAGGCTGTGGCTGGTGAAGCTGTAACATTAACGCTGGAAGATGAAATTGATATCTCCCGTGGGGATGTGATTGCCAGCAAAGATACCCCGCCTGAGGCCGCAGACCAGTTTGAAGCAAAAATCATCTGGATGGCGGATCAGCCCATGTTGCCGGGCCGCCCTTATATTTTTAAAACTGTTAATAAAATGGTGCCGGGCCATGTAACTGACCTGAAGCATAAAGTGAATGTAAACACGCTTGAGCACACAGCCGCCAAACAGCTTGAGTTGAACGAAATTGGCGTGTGTAACATTGCGCTCGACAGCCGCATCGCGTTTGACCCCTACGGCGAAAACCGTGAGATGGGCAGCTTCATCATCATTGACCGCATCAACAACACAACAGTTGGTGTGGGCATGATTGACTTTGCCCTACGCCGTGCCTCGAACATTCACTGGCAAGCGCTGGATGTGAACAAAAGCGCCCGCGCTACCATGAAGCTGCAAAAACCAGCAGTGCTATGGTTTACGGGCCTGTCTGGCTCAGGCAAATCAACTATTGCTAATATTGTTGAGCAGCGCCTGTATGCGCGTAACCGCCACACCTATACGCTGGATGGCGATAATGTGCGCCACGGCCTAAACCAAGACCTTGGCTTTACGGATGTTGACCGGGTGGAAAACATCCGCAGGGTGGGGGAAGTCTCAAAACTGATGGTCGATGCCGGCCTTATGGTTATCACCAGCTTTATCAGCCCCTTCCGCGCGGAGCGCCGCATGGTGCATGACTTGCTAGAGGACGGCGAATTCATCGAAGTGTTTGTGGACACACCCATCGATGTGTGTGCTGAGCGTGACCCGAAAGGCTTGTACAAAAAGGCCAAAGCAGGCGAAATTAAAAACTTCACTGGTTTTGACAGCCCGTACGAAGCCCCAGAGCGCGCCCATATTCACCTGAAAACAGATGAAGTAAGCGCCGAAGATTGCGCCGACAAAATCATCGCCTACCTAGAAGGTCATGGTTACCTAAGCGCAGAAGGCTTCACATCGGGCGGTGGTATCTAACCACACCCCGCCCTTCGCCATCCCCACCTATCATTCGCCGCCTACGAGCGGCGAATCCTTACCCCAATCTCCACCGCACCATAGACTCGCCGATCAAGTGGCGTAAACGCCAGCTTCGCAAACGGCGAGTGACGGGTGGGGCTTTGGACCAGCCGACCAAGGTGCGTAAACACGAGCGCCTCCAAACGGCATGTACCGAAGTGCAACAGCATCGTCATACGCCTGCTTGACTGGCGTATCCATACCGCTGTTTCAACACCCCATAGACTCGCCGATCAAGTGGCGTAAGCGCCAGCTTCGCAAACGGCGAGTGACGG
>JAESQS010000023.1 GCA_016765035.1 Kordiimonadaceae bacterium
TGAGGGGTGGTTTACTATGCTTCTGCTGCCAGTTTTAACTTAAAGGTCTTTCAGAGGGTGTTTGGTTAACACCAATGTTTTCAGGCGTTCTTCCAATACATGGGTATATACCTGCGTTGTGGAAATATCCGCATGGCCCAGCATCTGCTGCACCGCGCGCAGGTCCGCGCCGTGCGCTAGCAGGTGCGTTGCAAAAGCGTGCCGCAATTTATGGGGGCTAACTGCGCTGGGCATAATGCCTGCTTGCACGGCCAAGTCTTTCATCAATTGCCCCACCCTGCGGCGAGTAAGATGCCCTTCTTTACCTCGGGACGGAAATAAATAGGATGAAGGCTGCTTTTCTACGGCCCTCAAAGCATTCAAATACAGCCTAATAGACACGCGCGCTTTATCACCCAAAGGCACCATGCGTTCACGCCCGCCTTTGCCCTGCACAACAATCATTGCAGTGTCAGCCCCCACGGCGCGGCGCGGCAACGTAACCAGCTCGCTCACACGAAAACCTGTTGCATAAAGTGTCTCCACCAACGCATGAAGACGCAGATATTCCAGCTTGCCGCCACTGGCCATTTGCTCGGCGGTGTCCAGCAATTGGTCCACATCCTGCTCGGACAGTAATTTTGGCAAAGGCTGGGCAATGCGGGGGCTTTCAATATTGGCTGCTGGGTTATCTGCCCGCAGCCCATCCCTATACAGAAACAAAAACAATTGGCGGATAGCGGAAAGCCGCCGGGCGATTGTACTGGCTTTCAGCCCGTCTTTATGAAGAAGGTCCAGATACACACGAATATCTTCTGCCTGCGCCGTTGCAAAAGAAACGGCTGTTAAGACAATGAAATGATTTAGGTCACGGCTATACGCCAGCAGGCTATTGTGCGCACGGCCTTTCTCTGCCACCAGCATTTCCAGAAATTGCTCTAAAATATCGCTGTTGCGCATGACTGGGCGAACCCCGGCTAAAGCCCTTGGCTTATAAGCATTTCAGTTGCTATAAGCCGGGCCTCTTTTTCCAACCCTACCTGCACCAAACCACTGATAAGGGAGCCAGCAAGGACCGCAGGCACCGCTGCTGGGCCTGCGTCAGCCATCAGTGCAAATGCCTGTGACAGTGTATCAGGCACATCCCGCTGCTCAACAGACATCATGAACCGCCGCCAAAGCGCAACGGAGGGTGTGCCGCCCGCAAAAACCGCAGGGCCTTTTTCAAGCCACTGCCAGCATTCTTCCGGCACTTTATGGCCTAAGGCTTCCAGCACAGTGAAAAGCAAATTGGCCCGGGCAAACCGGCCTTCCTTGGCTGCTTCTCCCTGCCACCAAAGCTGTAAGTTTTCTGCCGAAATATTTGGTACATCCGGCACCCCTGCAACGGCCACAAGCGGCAGAAGCGAAACAAGGCCTTTGTCTACCACTTCATTCCCGGCGGCTTCAGCACGCCAAGCGCTAAACCAATCGCCAGCACGGCTTATATCACCATTCAAAAGCGCCACACGGGCAAGGGCACTGCCCACCACGCCCGCTTTTGGGGTTGGCTGCATGTCCGATGTAAGTGTCGCAATCCCGGATGCCGATACTGAGGCTAACCGCTGCTGCACAGACCGCGCCCATAGAGAGCCCAGCGCTTTAGCCCGCACATCACCACCACCGACCCGGCTACCTAAAAAGGCCAAGGCCGCATTCACGACAAAGCGCTGATCTTCATCCAGTGCCGCAAGAGCAGCTTCCTGCTCACCCGCCACCAGAGTATGGTTGCGCGTGAAAGCTGCCAGTCCGGCGCCGTCTATCCAGCCACGCCGTACCGCAAGGCCCATCAGGTCAATTTTCGCATCGCGTTCAATGCCCGGCAAAGCCAACATCAGACGCGCAGCCAAAGGGTTTACCCCTTCAAGGGCTATGAGCGGCACTTTGGCCCGGGCAAGCCGCGCCATGGTCACTTCCAATAAATCTACTTTTAAACTGTTGGTCAAAGAGGCCGCTTCGGGCACCAACGCGCCGGGCACTTGCTCTGCTTCAACAATTATTTGGTCAATCAACTGGTAAAAAGTTGGCTGCACTTCTGCCACTTCTTCCAAAATGCCCAATTGAAAATCGACACCATTTCGGTTGCCGCTTGTGGCTTCGCAAAAGGCCGCCATACGCAGCCAGTATGGATCATCATCTGTTTCACGTTCAGCAGCAGCAAGCAAACACGCGTCCCCAAGCTCACCTTGCAACAGGTGCATGTTGGTGAAATGCTTCACAAGCGGAGACCAGTCGCGTTCAACAGGCAAGCGCTCAAGAAGGGCGATATAGCCTTCATAATGACCAAGGCTGGTTAACAGCGCGAGCCGTGCCTTAATGATTTCCAGTATATCAGTATCATCTGCTGGCGCTGGCAGTGTGACACCCGATAAAGCAATTTTTTCAGCGATCTGCGATAGCGCCTGCGACCCTGCTGCATTTTCATAGGAGGCATAGCCTGCCACAACAGCGGCACGGGAATAACCTTGCCAAAAATCTGCGCTGTAGCCCTCCTCTACCACTATGACAGGCAGGCCAGACGGGTCCAACAGGTCGAGGGATGCCGCCTCTAAAAATTGCTGACCGGTTGTTTGAAGGTTGCCCCCCTGCTGAGGGCCATCCAGCACTATATCGCCTTCCAAGGGAAAACCCGTGGGGCCACCAACAGCATTTAGGCTATGGCCTTCTGTCTTTTCAGATAAGCCAGTTTCCTCATCTGATGCCTGACCTGCTACTTGGCCTGCTACTTGGCCTGCTACTTGGCCTGCTACTTGGCCTGCTGCTTGGCCTGCGGCAGGTATAGGCAGATCACTCTGTCTGTTCTCTGCCACATCAGACCCAAATACATCGGACACAGGCAACCCAACCACCGGCACTTCAGGCGCAGGTGGCACCACAACACTGCCCTTTGGCACAAAAGGCCGTGGCAATATGCTTACAGGGTTTCCAAGCGCTGGTCCCTGCTGTCGTTGGAGTTGCGGTCGCGTACCAAAGTAATAGCGTTCATTGCGCTTACTGGAAGGGCCATTGCTTTTCTGGGCAGCAAATGCAGACAGTGTCGTCCCTGATAAAATATTTGTTGGCAGTTCACCTTCTGGCACAGGCTTTTTGGCGGCCTTTTCTGCTGCCTCAGTGGTATTTTTTGGGGCGCTATCCGCTGTGTCTTGTGCGGCTACAGGCGCAAGCATCAGCACTGTCAGCAACACACCAAAAGCCACAGGGGAATATGTGCCAGCCAACAGCCGTTGGATATTCATAATTTTATGAAGGGAAACGGTCATTATTCAAGGTCTTCGTGACCTTCTCTGATGGCGCGGGAATATCCCAAGTCATTAAAAATGTTGTGCCCCCAATGAGGCCCACCGCAACCAATAATATTATAAACTGTGTCGCTTTTGACATTACACACCCTTACAGAACACTTTAAACTGCCATTTCCAAGCTTCTCTCTTAACGGAAGCATACCCCCAAGTCCAGCAGACAGGCCAGAAGGTTTACCACATATAATGGAGTGATATGCTCTGCTCTCATTGCGGCCAAAATATGAAAATACTGCCGTTCGGACCAGCTAATTACAAAAACAGTGTGTTAAAGTAGCAAAAAAAGCTTGGTCCTACGGCGCGCAGCCTTATAAAGGCAGCTATGGCCAAACATACACGAAATAATGCGTCTACTGACATGCACGGTTCCAATGCCCAAACCGCCCACCGCACACTTGTATTGGTGGGCCTCATGGGTGTTGGCAAAACGACTGTAGGCCGCCGCCTTGCCAAAAAGCTTGGTCTAGACTTTGTAGACTCAGACTTTGAGATTGAACAAGCGGCTGGCATGTCAGTTATTGAAATTTTTGAAAAATACGGTGAAGAAGATTTCCGTTCTGGCGAACGACGGGTCATGACCCGTCTGCTAGACGGCACACCAAAAGTCATTGCCACGGGCGGCGGGGCCATTATTAATGCTGAAACACGAGCACTGATAAAAAGCAACGCTCTTACCATTTGGTTAGACGCAGACACAGATATTCTGGTCGAGCGCACAGGGCGCCGTGACACGCGCCCCCTTCTAAAAGAAGGAAACCCTGAGGAAATACTCGAGAAGCTTGCTGCAGAACGAGCCCCTTTCTATGCTGAAGCAGATTTAAAAATAGTCTCCAGCGAAGGCTTGCATGACACTGTTGTCAACGCGATACTGGATGCGTTACAGGCGCTAGATGAAGAGTGAACCCATGCCGGGCAAAGATGAAAATACTGCAAATATTGTCCACCTGCCCTTAGGAGAGCGGGCCTATGACATTCGTATTGAAGAAGGCTTACTTGCTAGGTTGGGCAGCCACATTGCGCCTCTGCTAAAAAATAAACGTATTTTCATTGTTACTGAAACCACTGTTGCCAGCTTTTATGAAACTAAAATCAGCGCCAGCCTGCAGGCCGCAGGTATCGAGCAGCATTGGTTCCGACTGCCGCCGGGTGAAAGCACCAAATCCATCCGCATTTTTGAAAGCCTGCTGAATGATATTTTAGGCACAGGCATTGACCGGACAGACGTTATTTTGGCGCTGGGTGGCGGTGTCATTGGCGATTTGGCAGGCTTTACGGCTGCCAGCATTCTGCGCGGCATCCGCTTTATACAAGTGCCTACAACATTGCTGTCACAGGTGGATAGCTCAGTTGGCGGTAAAACCGGCATCAATTCCCCGCACGGCAAAAACCTTATTGGCGCGTTCCACCAACCGCTGGCCGTCTTCATTGACCCAAGTGTTTTAAGCACATTGCCTAAACGCGAATTGCAAGCCGGGTACGCAGAGGTGGTTAAATACGGCTTGATCAACGACCCGGCCTTTTTCAACCGGCTGATCGAAAACGGTCCAGCCCTGCTAGGTATTGAAGCCAGCAACCAGCAGATGGCTTTGCAGATAAAAGCCATCAAAACCAGTTGTGAAGCCAAAGCACGTGTTGTCGTGGTAGACGAACATGAAACAGGCCAGCGTGCGCTTCTAAACTTGGGGCACACATTTGGCCATGCGCTGGAAGCCGAATGCGGTTATGGCAGCACATTGTTACACGGCGAAGGCGTGGCCATTGGCATGGTTATGGCGTTGGACCTTTCAGCCCGTATGGGGCTGGCCACAACACAGGAACGCGACCAGCTTATCAACCACTTGAAAGCAGTGGGCATGAAATGGTCCGCTGCAGAAATTGCACAAGACCTTGATGCGGAAACCTTGCTTTCCCATATGTCAAAAGACAAAAAAATGGAAGCCGGGCGCATCGGGTTTATCTTGGGCGGCATCGGTAAAGCAGCAATGCACCGGGACGTAGACCTTGATCTTGTGCTCGCAGTTTTGCATGATTCAGTGAATGGGGTGCAAGCCTAGGGGAAAATCCTCTGGGCAAACTTCCCCTGCTAGTTAGTAATAACGCAATATCGGAGCTTAGATATGGACGGCGACGCCGCCACCTTGTTTGACACCAATTTCTGGGTAACGACCGGTGTTATTTTTATTCTTCTGTTATTATCCGGTTTTTTTTCTGGCTCTGAAACTGCTCTAACCGCAGCGTCGAAAGCCCGAATGCACCGCCAAGCCGCTAGCGGCAATAAAAAAGCCAAGCGTGTCGCACACCTGATTGAGGATAAAGAACGCCTTATCGGGGCAATATTGTTGGGCAATAATCTCGTCAATATTCTAGCCTCTGCACTGGCTACAAGCCTCTTTATGCGCATGGCTGGCGAGCAAGGCGTTGTCTATGCCACCCTCGTTATGACTGTGCTTGTTTTGATTTTTGCAGAAGTGCTGCCAAAATCTTATGCCATTGCGAACCCGGACCGTATGGCCCTGAGAGTGGCTGGCATTATCAGTGTGATTGTCAATGTATTTGCCCCTATCGTTACGCTGGTACGCATCATCGTGCGCCTAACATTGAAGCTGTTTGGTGTTGATATAATTGCTATGAGCAGCGCGCTGTCAGCCCAAGATGAAATTCGCAGCACCATAGATTTATACCGTCATGAAGGCACGCTGGTTAAAGAAGACCAGAATATGTTGGGGTCCATCCTCGATCTGCAGCACATAACTGTAGAAGATGCTATGATCCATAGGTCCGCCATGCGGGCCATCGACATCAACAGCAAGTCTGATGATATAATCTCAGCAGTGGTCCGCAGCCCATACACGCGCCTGCCGCTATATGACGGTAATGTGGAAAATATCGTCGGTGTTGTACATGCCAAAGATGTACTTACTGCGGTGCGCCGGGCTGCCGGGCAAAAGCACCGTTTCAATGTAAAGCGCATTATGAAAAAGCCGTGGTTTGTACCTGAAACCACAACGCTGAAAGAACAATTAAAAGCCTTCCGTGAGCGCAAAGCCCATTTTGCTTTGGTGGTGGATGAATATGGCGCAATCCAAGGGTTGATCACGCTTGAAGACATCATTGAGGAAATCGTAGGTGACATTGCAGACGAGCATGATTTTGATGTTGCCGGTGTGCGCAGCATGGGCGATGGCTCCCTGCAAGTGGAAGGGGCTGTTTCCATTCGCGACCTAAACCGTATGATGGACTGGACCTTGCCAGACGAAAACGCCATCACGATAGCAGGGTTGGTTATCCATGAAGTCGAAGCCATCCCTATCGTGGGCAAGACCTATGTTTTTGACGGTTTCCAGTACGAAATTACCGCCCGCGCTCGTAACCAAATTACCAGCCTGACCGTCAAAAAACTCCGCTGATTGCATATCGGCCTTAATTGGGGTCATATCCGCCCACTCCCCGCTTACTCTCTGGCCCA
>JAESQS010000224.1 GCA_016765035.1 Kordiimonadaceae bacterium
ATGCACATCCAAGATATAAGGGTCTTCTGGCATAATATGGAAAGCTCTCTCAGCCAAACGTAAACTCGTACTGTCACCGAGCCGTTCATATATGCTTGCAAGCCGAGCTGCTATTCTTGCATCAGCAACGCCTATCCGCAGAATGTTTTCATACTGCTTCCCAGCTTCCTCTAAACGCCCCTTTTGCTCAAGCCGCCCCCCTAAAGCCTCTCGGACAAACCTATCATCTGGAGAAGACGTCAGATACTCAAACATTTCAGTAATTGCTTCACCTTCACGAGACTGTGCAGTTAAGGCCTTGGCCAAACCGACCATGACCTTGCCCGTTTTTTCAGTTTGCATAATCTCTCGGTATGACTGTTCAGCTTTCACAGGTTCCCCCGAGGCCAACAACAAATCACCCAAAATACTCGCAGAAATATCTTCTGGTCGCCGGCTGGTGTCCAATGCGCGAAGGCGGCGCAAAGCAGCATTATATTTTTGCCCCAATGCTTCCGCAGCAAAGAAATACCAATCCAGTATATATTTATCAGGGATATCCTCCTGTGCGCTCGCCGCCCGAGTAAAGGAAATAGCGGACCCAGTATATAGCCCCATTTGAAGCAGCGCCCTGCCGTGCAGAAGGTGAGCTTCCCCTGAATCTGGCTTGAAAGCAGCGTGCCGGGAAAGAGGACGCTCCGCCGCCCTTGCCTGGTCTAAATCAAGCAGCAATAGGCCCATGCGCTTTAAAACATCTGGTTTGTCTGCCGCTAAAACCGTTGTGGCCCGTGCTTGCTGAATGGCACGCAATGTAACACCAGCATCTGCCAGAGCTTGAGCATAGTCTGCTGCCAGTTCAACAGATGTTGGTATTTCCCGAAAAGCTTCTCTAAAAAAATCTACGGCTTCTTCCGCTTTTCCTTGGTTAAGCAAAGACTTAGCCAAAGCGGCTTTGGCTAACGTATCATCAGGTTGCTGTTCCAGCAGTGTTTTCAAATCATTTTCCGCACGGGCATTTTCCCCAACGCGCATATAGGCAAGGCCACGGTTTCTGTGTGCATCATAAAATTGAGGGTTGGCCTCTAGCGCTTGACTGTAAAAGGCCACTGCAGACTGAAAATCACCTAGTTTGAAAAACAGCGTACCACGCATGTTGTACCCAAGGGCCAGCCTAGGGTTTATCTTGATGATACGGTCGATTGTTTTCGCAGCACCGCTAAAGTCTTTCGTGCGGATTTGCATACTGCCCATCAAGCTAAGCTCTCTTATCTCAACGGCACTTCCTGCCGTTACTGTGGTGAGAGTAGCAAGCGCTTTTTCAGTTTCCCCAACAGCGTACTGGGCCAGCGCCAAGCGTGTATCAAGCCCGGCAATAGCACCTGGCGCACCCGCATCATTCAGAGCCACAGCTTTTCTGTAATATTTCTCACCCTGCGCCGCATCTCCTGCATTTATTGCTGCTGCAGCCGCAATAGTAAGCGTTTGAACATCAACCGTTTTTGCTTCCAGCATTGGGGCCAACATTTCAAGCGCCGTCAGCGGACGTCCCTGCTTGTTGTAGGTGCTTGCAAGCGCAAGTCGGGCTGTCACATTGCCGGGCTTCACAGCAACCACTTTTTCAAGCGCTTCGTGGGCCACAGTCAGATTATTAAGCTGATAGGCCACTAAACCGCGCACATACACAGCAGGCAAATATCTGTCACTTAAGGGCCGTGCACGGTTGAGCAATAGAGCCGCATCACCGTATTCACCGCGTGTCGCCAGAATAACCGCAGAAAGATACAAGCCCATGGGTTGGCCGGGAGAAGATTTATAAACAGTGTCTAAATACTGTTCCGCTTCATTAATACGCCCTTGATTGATGCGCAAACTCGCAAGTTCTAGGTTCGCCATCACATTACCAGCATACAAGCGGACAGATTCGACAAAATACCGCTCGGCATCATCCAAGCTACCCAGATACCGAGATATTAACCCCATGGTATATTGCACCATGGTATTCCCTGCTGCTCTGACTTCTGCTGCTTGGGCAAATTCTTTTGCTTTATCAAGGGAGCCATGCCGCAGTTGCAGGCGGGCAAGGCCTAAATACGCCTGAAAGTCACTATCATCAAGAGCTTGCGCGGCTTCATAATCACGCTGTGCCACATCATATTTCTGAATTGAAAAGTTGGCATCACCTGAAATGATGAAAGCAGCTAACTGCATGTCTTCCGGTATAGACGTGCCTCTTAAAGCATTAAGAGCGCCATTGTATTTACCCTGTATTAATAATGATTTTGCATAAGGAACAACCGTAACCGCATAGGTGGCCCCTAATCTGCGTGCGCGCTCAATTGCAGTTTCAGAAGCAATACCAGCCCCTGTTTGCAGAAGGGCATCAGCAAGCAGCATATATTGCTTCACTGCATCATCGCCCTCAACCCGCATATTGTTCAGATATTCAATCGCTTCCTGATATTTTTGCTGGTCGAGCAAAGCTTGAGCTGCATCGAATGGATCATGTTGCGCCCAAGCACCATTCCCGCCAAAAACGGTGAAGGCCAATGCAATATAAGCTGCTTTATGAAGTCTGGAAAATGCGGAAACGCGTGCTATCATTTTTATTCAATACCTCGGTCTACAATGCCGTTATCTAACCCCAATTGGGAAAAGCAAAACGCGAACTGTTTGCAATATTATAAGCAAATCCAGAAAGATCGAGTAATTTTTAATATAATAAAGATCATACTCAAGCTTGCGTTTGCTATCTTCGAAAGAAGCCCCATACGGATATTGTATCTGCGCCCAACCGGTTATGCCGGGCTTCAAACAATGCCGTTCACGATAAAAAGGCACATCCTTCTGTAACTGATCCACAAAAAACGGGCGTTCTGGCCGTGGGCCCACAAAGCTCATATGCCCTCGCAAAACATTAACAACTTGCGGCAATTCATCAATTCTTGTGCGTCGCAAAAAAGTCCCCACAAGCGTTATTCTAGGGTCATTTTCTTGCGCCCACTCAGCTTGCCCTTCAGCTTCCGCATCTTCCTTCATACTTCGGAATTTTAGAAGCTTGAATGATTTTCCGTAACGCCCGACCCGCTCTTGCCGGTAGAAAACAGACCCGCGGCTTGTTGTTTTTATAGCGATTCCTGCAAAAATCATAATCGGAAGCGCTGCAATTAACAGCACCGAGCTAACGGTGATATCCAGTAACCGCTTGGCAAGACGTTCGAAACCGCTACCACCTTTGAAACCGTCAGAGAATATGATCCATTCGGCTTTGACCGAGCTTAAATCCACATAACCACGGACTTGTTCATAGAATGATAATCGGTCTTTAACTTCAATCCCTGACAGTTTACAGGCAATCAATTCTTCGATTAACAACTCAATGCCAAGATCCTCTGCTATCAAGATCATCTCAGCCTGACTTTCGTGGGCATACTTATCGAAAATCGGTATATCCCCAAGCTGCACAGCCCCTTCAACGAGGTTTTTACCACCCGGCAATGCAACGACTTTTACGATATTCAGCCCTGCTTCTGGTGCTCTGGCTGCATAATCCACCAATTCTTGGGCATTTTCGCCCGCCCCCAGCACAATTACATTGCGGCCCAAAAACCTATAATCCGCAAAATGCAGCATCAGCCAATGCACAAGAAAAACCACACTGGCACCCAGTACAATGGTTAAAACTAAAATAGAACGCCAGAGCGGTAATGTCGGCAGCATAAATAGCGCAGCAGACAATATGATCGCGGCTCCGAACACCGCGGCCCCAAGACGAACAAAAAATACTCTGGTGTCTCGCAAGGCATCAGATTGGTAGCCCCCGACCCCTAGCAGGATCGGTAAAATAATGACAGGCACCAGTACCTTAGCCACCATCGACTGCGCATTTGAGGAAAGATGCAGATCGAGGTAGGAATAACGGAGCCATTCCGCTAAAAAAACTGCCCCTAAAAATACCATGAAATCCATCACCGCCAGCGTCAACTTAACTGGTGATACATAATGGCGAAAGATGCGAACCATCTGTCCATTTTTCCTTTTAAGGTATCTTGCTAATCCCGTCTAAAAGCATCGTAGCTACCGAAGCCCCAATGCGCAAGCTATTGTTTAGGCAGTAGTTTCGCTAAACTTTCAGGGGTCGGCGATTAAATGTCGCAAGCGGCTTTTAAAATTGTCACTGAAATTGCTGAACCACAGCCGGGACCTGTAGCAACATTCAGTGAAAGCAAGGGCTTTTTACCGACCAAAGACGCCATTTCCACGGCAAGGTCGCAATCACAAGAAGCAAGTTTAACATGGTCACTACTGCCCACCTGCTGATGTTCCATTATTGCAATGGCAGCAAGGCCTGCCCAGCCATCAACCAGCACAGGCAATCTGCGGCTACGTGCCGCTATAAGCGCCCCAACGCTTGCGGCAATTTCCCGCCCACCAAGCAATTGCATAATAGAAAGGGCATTAGCGCCTTGGTCTTCTGGCAGGCTGGCCTCAAGTAGCTTGGCCCCCAGTTGCTTGGCCTCCAGTTGCTTGGCCTGCTGTATCACCTCTGAATATTGCTTATCTCCGGCAAACTGCTCAAGGATAGCAGCGCTTTCACCTTTTGAGCATGTGGCAACAATTGCCAATGCACTCGCCTTATTCCCGGGGGCAATATCAGAAAGAGCAAGTAAATCTCCCCCAGCGGCAGTTGCTTCCATGCCAAAGGCCACAGCAGCCATACACTCAGCCTCTGTCCAGCCTTCCATCCCCAGCTTATGAGGTATTTCGGGGGCAAGTTCCAAGACACGCAGCCCAACGCCTTGATCTATGCACAAGCGGTTCACAGGTGCGCTGCCCTTGGCCGCAGCACTGATTAAGGCTTTAACTGCACTGTTTTCATGCCCCTCATAGCTGGATGCCAATATACAGATATGCGCTTCCGCCACTGATGGGGTTGCTGTGCCTTGCCATGTGGAAAGCCAGCTTTTTATCGACAGTAATTCATCGTCTTCTGAAAGGTTTTTCTCTGCTGCATACTGTGTGATTTTTTTTGCCGCACAGGTATCCCCCGTGGGTAATTGTGAAAAAACCTGTCGCAAATCATCAAATGGCGCACTCATACAAAAACCTAACACACTGATATATATGGATAAAATAAAGAAAAAACGATTTTCCGACCTTTTATGCATGAAAAACAAGGTAGCAATCAAGGGTGTATTATTGGCACGCGTCGTAGGGGCTGGTGTTTTTAAACAAGACACGATAGAATGGAATGTTCTCAATTGTAAGTGAAACCAACGAGAGATACCCTAATGTTTTCAAGTAACAAGTCACTTGTTATTTCAACTTTGCTCGCAGGTACAGCCGTTGCATCAGGTACTTTAATGTATGGCGCTTTTGTTCAGGAAAATGAAGAACTAATCATTTTGGACGACACGCTGCCCCCTGTAATTGGGAATGGCATATTGCCGCCTCCTGCCACATATGTGATGACAACGCCTCCCCCCGCGGACATTCCGGGCATTAGAAGGCTTAAAATTGCACGCCCTTCCCTTAACAGTTTCGTTGACACGGGTGATGGCAAAAAACCTTCTGCAGCCGCCGCCGCTCAAGAGGAAAGTTATTATCTGACTGGTACCCGGAGCGCAGAACTTATCCGCGCACCCGTTGAGGCCCGCATTGAAACATTCCCGACCATCGCGCTGGATGAAGCCGTGGAAGGCGCACTCGCTGTTGACGAATGGGGCTTTCAGGTTGTGCAATCTTACTTGAGCCAAGCAATGGGGGATGCAGACGCTTTGAAAGCGCGCATGGATGCCTTGCTTACCCGCATTGAAGAGCAAGCGGCGAACTACGACCTTGCCACTATTTCTGATGCAGCAAATCTCATCATTGAAGCTGGTGCACGAACCCATTGGTCTGCCTATATGGCGCCCTTTATTTTAGACGAATCTTTCAAACTTGAAGAAGGCGCTAAGGGTTGGGACTTTGGCCCATCTGATTATGCGCCCTACGACAAATTCACCCGTGTTGGTGCTGAAAGTAAAATGCTTGTTGGCGAACGCATGAATGATGAAGGCGACATCAATGGTCCGTCTATCCTCAATAATGGTATTCGAAACGTCGAACAATTTGTTGCAACGGGCCTTAAAAATGGCCGCTACCGTGTTGTTATTCTAACTGCACCGAGGAAAAAAGGCCGCTCTTTGCTTTATCCGTTTGGCGTAGATATGAAACGCAATGGCGGCAAGCTGAATATCGTTGATACACGCGCCACTGATGGGCTTGTTCCCCTCATGAAATTGTCCACCGGAGGACCGGGCCGCGTTACAGATGCCCCCGGCATCGATAATATCGCAGAGCCCACTGACCTCCCTCAAGATACATCGAGCTTTGAGGCTGATTTCAGCTTAAGTGCCTCAGCAAGCGCGCCTTTGCTTGCATCCAATGACCCTACCTTTTTCTCAGGGACGGACACAAGCGCGCTGAATGATTTAGCGCCTTTTGCCCAAGCACAAGATTTATCAGTATTTGAACAAATTGGAGGCTCAGGTCGTCCATCCACAGCGGGCCATATGCTTGTTACACGAGCTGAAGTAACAGATGGTACACTACGCATTAGTTTTCGCCAACTTGGTGGCCAAGATACATACGTAACGGCGGTTATTATTTACCCTGAACCGAACGTAAAAATTGAAGAAGAACTCGCGGGCGAAATTGTTGAGTTTTTACAAAAAATCGCCCCTGCTGCAGGCCAAAACCTAACAGCTGAGACTATTCTGCAAACGAACCTACCTATTTTAGATGCCTCTGTTGCTTTCAGCGATGCAAGCAACGGATTACCTACACAAGAAGCGCTGAATGTTACACCTGCTCCTGTGATAACAACGCCTGAGAAGGAAGACACAACTCCAGCACCAACACCTGCGCCAACACCGGCACCTACACCGGCTCCAACGCCAACACCAGGCCTGACAGGAACGCCCGCACCGGTGCCAACACCGGCACCAACGCCGGACCCGACACCTGTGCCAACGCCGGCACCTACTCCTGAGCCAACACCAGCGCCAGTTCCAACACCGGTGCCAACACCGGCACCAACGCCGGACCCGACACCTGTGCCAACACCAGCTCCAACACCGGCGCCAACACCAGCTCCAACACCAGCTCCAACACCGGCAGTTCAGGAAAAAAAGATTGTCTTGGATGCAGGCGGCACGAATGGTGTTTATGATCCCGTTATTCTTGGGCAAAATATTGAATTAAATGGCTGCGGCTCAGATTTTGAAGGTCAATCCGTCTGTAGCCTAGCAAGCACGGGAGACTTTACCTTAGTCTGGCTTCTGGATGGCCAGCAATTGGGTACAGGAACGCAGCTAACAATTGCAACAGGCGCTGGTACGGACTTTGATACCACAAACACCAACATCAATATCCAAATTCAACTTTTATATAATGGAGCATTGCTACTAGATGGTGCCATAATTAATCCTGCCGTTATCACTTCGCTCGACACACCCTTCTTTGTATCGGGGGACATTATCCTGACGAGCTTGGATACAGCGATTATCAGCATTATCAATGCGGCAACTGTGCCAGAACCCGCCGGGCTTTTTCTGTTGGCACCAGGGCTAGTTTATATGGTCAACCGTCAGCGCAGGCGGCGTAAAAAGCTCAAACCAGCATAAAAGAAACTTAAGTACAGATATAGAACAGAACACTATAGATAAAAAAACAGGTGCAAATCACTTTGCACCTGTTTTTTATTTTTAACTCTGTAACGTATTACATACCGTATTCGTCAACCCCGCTTGAAAGAAGACGGGCAAGTCCTAGTACTTTCTTACGAATTCTAGGATCTGCTATACGATAATATGCTTCTACCAATTCCTGAGTTTCCTGCCTTTCAAACGCTTCCCCATTCAGCGCCTCCAAGCTTTCATTGTAACCAGGAAGTTTAGTTTCCGCGCCTTCAAAAAAATAGGCAACAGGTACATCCAAGGTTGTAGACATTTTGAAAAGTCTACTTGAACCAATCCTGTTGGTTCCCCGTTCGTATTTTTGTACCTGCTGGAATGTAACGCCTAAATCTTTGCCAAGTTGAGTTTGAGATAATCCCAACATTTTACGGCGAGCTCGTACCCGTTGTCCCACATGAACATCCACTGGGTCAGGACTCTTAATCATGTTACTCTCTCTCCGGTGATTGGCTATCCTATTATAAACTTTTGAAGGGCTGCTTCCTAGAGCAAATAGTGACTATTCTGGGAAGGGCCTCTTCAGGATAATCGATGCTTTTTCACCATTCTTATTATTATAGCAATTTCAATTACTAGACCCCGATGCCGCGCACGCTACACGGTTATTCCTTAATAGGCAACACCTTGAGGTCAATTGCGGCCTATAGCCGTAATGCTACAATCCTGAGCCGAATCAGCATCTATTCACGCAAAAGACCTCTCGCATAACTCGCAAACATCATCGCTTAAGTTTTCTTGGCTTAACACCCATTCAAGTGCAGTTCGCATTTTTTTACCTGCATCAGGGGTAAGTCGATTGTACCGACCGAGGGGTGCAACCAACTTGGCAGCAGTCTGTGGATTGCCCTTATCAACCGCGATTATCATGTCTGCTAGAAACTGATAACCGTCCCCGTTATTGGTGTGGAAGCATACTTGGTTCAACATACTAAAACAGGACACCAAAGACCGTACACGGTTCGGGTTTGTGAAACTAAATGCCTCATGTTCAACAAGAGATCGCACAACAGAAACAGTATCCGCTCGCTTACTCTGCGCTTGCACAGCGAACCATTTGTCGATCACAAGTGCATTATTTTGCCAAGTCTCGTAAAAACCTGCCAGCACAGAAGCTCTACAACCAAAATCACTATGCGCTATAAGTTGTAATGCTGACATTCTGTCGGTCATGTTATTTGCGTCTTCATAATGACGGATAACCAGATTTTCATGGCTCGGCACCGCTGCAAGATACCCTAATATTGTATTCCGTAGCCGACGCCCAGCTTTACTTTTTGCCCCTATATCAAATGTATCAGCCGCAAGAGACCTATAGAGTGCCAACAGCTCTGATGAATAGGTACCAGCCAACCGAATAATGAGCGTTTCACGTGCCGAATGCAGTCTCGCTGGGTCAAAAGGGTCCATTTTCAGGCCCAGATCAATTTCACTCGGGAGTGTAATAAGTTCCGCTATAAGTGCCGGGTCTGCATTTTTGTCGGCCAGCGCATCCCCGAATGCTATTTCATAAACAGACACGCCATCTGCGGCACCTCTTTCAGCCGCAGGGGCCTTCGCCGCACGGAGTATTTCTCGTGCAGCCAGAACCTGGGCCGCTTCCCAACGGGAAAATGCGTCCACATCGCGGCGCATCAAAAAGGCCAAATCTGCATCTTGCAAGTCATGATCAAGCTTCACTGGTGCGGAGAATTGCCTTAACAGGCTAATCACGGCCCCTTCCGGCACATTTTTGAACAGAACATCCTGCTTCTTTGCATCGATCTGTATCAAGCAGTTTTCACCGCGCCATACCGCCTGCCCTTCAATATCAGGCATTAGGCTATTACCATCGCTATCCAGCCAACCAACCAATAAAGGCATAAAGAAGGGCAGCTTTTCCTGTTGTGCAGGCGTTGCGGGGCAAGTTTGCTCAATTGTCAGGCGGACATCAGCACCAATGCGCTTTTGCCTGACGGTAAGGGTTGGCGTACCAGCTTGGGAATACCAAAGCCTGAACTGGCGCAGATCACCACCTGTTGCATCCTCCATGGCACAAACAAAGTCTTCGCAGGTAACAGCCTGCCCATCAAAGCGCTCGAAATACAGGTCCAGCCCCTTACGAAAGCCATCTATGCCCAGCAAGCATTGCATCATCCGTATGACTTCAGCGCCTTTATTATAGACCGTTGAAGTGTAGAAATTGTTGATTTCGACGTATTTTTCAGGCCGGATAGAATGCGCTAGTGGGCCAGCATCTTCGCTGAACTGCATCACGCGCAACACGCGGACATCATCTATACGTTTTAGGGCACGCGACCCCATATCACTTGAAAATTCTTGATCCCGAAATACAGTCAGCCCTTCCTTAAGGCTCAACTGAAACCAGTCACGGCACGTAACGCGGTTTCCCGTCCAGTTATGGAAATACTCGTGGCCAATGACACCTTCGACATGGCCAAAGTCTGTGTCTGTGGCTGTCTCTTGGCTTGCCAGAACATATTTGGTGTTAAAGACATTCAAGCCCTTATTTTCCATAGCGCCCATATTAAAGTCTGACACGGCAACAATATTGTAAATATCGAGGTCATACTCCAGACCAAAGGTTTTTTCGTCCCAAGCCATGGCGCGCTGCAACGATCCCATCGCATAATCGCTTTTATCTATGTCTTCGGGGGCTGCATATATATTCAGCTCAACCTTGCGCCCGCTAACTGTCGTAAAACTAGTAGAGGCACATGCAAAATTTCCTGCCACCAAAGCAAACAAGTAAGATGGTTTTGGGTGCGGGTCTGTCCATTCTGCGAAATGTCGCCCTTTTTCCAGCAAGCCGGCAGGCCCTTTATTTCCATTCGATAGCAATATAGGGAATTTATCCTTGTCCGCCTCAATGCGGACGTGATAGCGCGCCAAAATATCAGGTCTATCAGGAAAATAGGTTATATGACGAAAGCCTTCGGCTTCACATTGGGTACAAAAATTACCCCCTGAATGATAAAGCCCTTCCAGCCGCGTATTTTCATGGGGTTGGGTGCGGGTTATTATCGTTAGGGTAAAGGCATCTGGCAGATGAGGAATTGTCAGCGAATTGGCACCAACATGATACGAGCCCTCGATTAGAGCTACACCATCAAGGGCAATTCCCTCCAGCGTCATATACTGGCTACCGTCTAGTTCTAGCGGCTCATCATGCCTGCCTTGCCGCCGAAATTTACAGTCAGCCGTAATGACAGCGGAATCCGCAAAGAGCTGAAAAGTCAGCCTAATGTCATCTACAGTAAATTTTGGCGGCGTATAGTCCGCTAATTTAATTTCTTTTTTTGCCACAGTCCCCACACTAGTGCTGCCCATAATTAGACTCTTTTACGACGATTACGAACATTATCCACGGCATAATCAAGTGGCAACGCAGTCGTATATTTTATGCGTTCCATTGCAAACGAAGAACTCACATCCGTTAGCTGCACTTTCTTGATCAGGTTTTTGTAAAAAACATCATATGCCGCCATGTCTGGCACCACCACACGCATCAAATAGTCAATTTCACCACTCATGCGGTATAGCTCAACCACTTCGGGGAATTCACAGCAAATCTCTGCAAACTCATCAAGCCATTCCCAATTGTGCTCATTCGTACGAATGGCAACAAAAACATCAAGTGGCACATTCACTTTGTTGCGATCCACAAGGGCCACGCGACGCGTGATAAAACCTTCTTGCTCAAGAATTTGAATACGGCGCCAGCATGGTGTTGTGGATAATCCCACAGCCTCTGCAATCTCGGCAGTACTTAGCGTCGCATCTTTCTGCAACAGGTTTAAAATTTTGCGATCAATATCGTCCATATTTCCCACCCCACACAAAACAGTATAATTTTTCCACAAAACCACTTTACACTAGTTTCTTGCTTCTAAAACGAAAAAATGCCCAACAGTTGATTGTTGGACATTTAGACATATTTCGCGTTTAGACCGGGATATCAAGTAAAATGTAGAAATATATGACTTTAGTTAGATTGTTGTTTGAAAAAATTATCTAGTGATATTTTCCCAGGACCCATGCAAACCACCATTGATAAGGCGGCAAGCCATGTCAGGTGGTCTGTGAACTGAAGCGGGTAAACAAATACCTGTATGAATAAAGTCATACCAACCAAGCCCAAGGCACCCAAACGCGCACCTAATCCGACTATCAACATGATAGGGAGAATAGTTTCGGCATAGAGGGCCATTTGGGCTGCCACTTCTGGGTCTATGAAGGAAATGCCATATTCTTCTTCAAACAAAGTCCCCTGAAAGTCATTAATTTCCCAATAGCCGTCCCCTGCTTTGGTACGGCCGGAATCATAAAATACTTTGCCTACCCATAAGCGGACCCAAAGCAAAACAAAGTCCCGCATTTCAAATAATTTGCCAAGAATATCATACACCGCTGTTAATCTGTCCCTTATTGCATTCATTTTCTTTCCAATTACATTTTTACATTTAGCCAATTACATTTCTACATTTAGGAGGAGTTTTTTCTCAAGCAAGCTGGATATAATATCCGTAAGTTCAGGCAAAGGCGCAATGCCCTTGGCAGGTAAGTTATTGAAAAATAACAGCTCTTCCTCTGACACAGTATTCATTTTAATTTCAAAACCATCACCATAAACCCCGACATTTTGTGCGCCAGCCTCTATATGCACAGCCTCTGGCATCAATTGGCCCGTGCCCACCATCCACAATTGTAATAGGGGATAGGCACTTTGCACAAAGCGCACATCAGGGTTTTTAAAAATATCATCTGTTTCAAGGGGTTCCTGTAAAGCTGCTTTATCTGCAAGCGTCCTTACATGCTGCAATTCATATATTGCCCATTCCAATGCTGCAACATCGGCCAAATATGGCACATCATCAGCATAGGAATATGCCCTAAGAAATTTTGGAAATGTTTGAGCGTATGTATCAAGCCCAGCTTCAACGGGTGGTGTTTCTTCGATAAAGTGAGCAGCGGCTGTGCGCAGAAACACATCCCCCACAAATGCCGCAGTGATAGGAAATACTTCCTGTATGAGGTTCACCAACGTTGTTCTATAATTATTTTGGTAAACCTGCATTCTGGCACTGGCGGAAATACCATCACTGATAATCTCGCCAACAAGCGTATCTTCCAGCGCGCCTTTGTGGATAGAAAGCCTAAAGTCCTCTTGTATTTTTGCAATTTTATCCATGACTGGAAGCAGCCTTTTCAGCCCATTTTTTCATAATAGTATGGGCTTTCTCAGCTTCTCCTTGCAGAATATCAAATGAAGGAATTTCATTGTCCCATTCTACTAGTGTTGGACGGGGGCCTATGCGTTCCAGCAATATTTCATAAAGCTGCCATACGTCCTGACACACAAGACTGCCATGGTCATCCACTAAAAAGGCTCGGCCTTCAATATCCTTAACGGCGTGGCCTGCCAGATGGATTTCTCCTACGGCAGCAGTTGGTATATCCGACAAATATGCCTCTGCATCCCACGCCATATTGGTGGCGGATACAAAAACATTGTTCACGTCTAACACCAAGCCGCATTCGGTTTTTTCAACAAGCTCTGCCAGAAAGGCAGGCTCAGGCATGTCGGTTGTCGTAAAGGCCATATAGGCTGATGGGTTTTCCACCAATATTTTACGGCCAATAAAGTCCTGCATGTGTTTTACATTGTCACAAACGATCGCCAAGCTTTCCCTATTTAGGGGCAAGGGCAACAAGTCGTTCAGATAATATCCACTTTCAGTAGACCACGCTAAATGCTCGGAAATTAGCCACGGACTATAGCGATCAACAACTTCTTTAAACCGCTTTAAATGTGCAACATCAAGCCCAGTTGCAGACCCAAGGGACATGCCAACACCATGCACAGACAACGCGTAATATTTTGAAATTTCTTCAAGGTATCGGTGGTGCGGCCCCCCTTCTGACATGAAGTTTTCGGCATGCACTTCAAAGAAGGCAACGTCCGGCCTTTCTTTCAACACCTCTGAGAAATGCTGATTTTTTAAGCTTACGCCAACGGGGGCTTTGGTGCCGGAGGGTGTGAATGCAATTGAAGAGCCCATATCAACATCCTCCGACATCAAATTCTATACTTAAGCCTTAGTGGGCTTTAACTTACCGCCTGCGATACGCTTGCAGAGGCCTTTAGTCACATACATCCACTCTTCACCATGGTGGTTTACTTTAGCCTGACCTGCGCAGCTGTGTGAAGATGTGCCACAGTCATTCATGCCTTTAGCAACAACGCCGTAACATTTTTCTTTGGCTTTTTTGTCGCCAGCAACGGCAGCGCCTGAAGCAGCAGTTAATGCGAAAGCAAGTGCACTTGTTGTTGCTACAGCGGTTTTAGTGATGCTGTTAAATTTCATTTTGCAAATTCCTTATATCCAGTGAGTTTAAAGTGCAAGTAAACTACTGGCTCACCTGCGAGAGCATATTCACCCATAAGCCGATAAATTCATAATAATATCGGTGTCACGAGTTAGTGAGCATGTTGTTATATATCTTTAATTGCATGGCTTTACCTGCATTACCGTGCCAAAGTCTTGCATATTGCCTATAGCCCCCTATCCGCAAACGCCGTTAACTAGAGTATTTTGTGAATAGGTTCATGCATATCCTGAGTTTCTAAAATAGTTAGAACATTCTTCAGGTTGGAACTGGTCAATCAAGGTGCCTATCCGTTTCCAGGTGGCTCTTTTTGTGCGCTCTTCGG
>JAESQS010000225.1 GCA_016765035.1 Kordiimonadaceae bacterium
GTAGCCAATAGGCTAACACACAAAACAGAAACTTTAGCCCACTTAGAAAACGTCATACGGCCCTTTTTCTCTACGATCAGTTATTATAACAATATCAATACGTTCCATCAAATCACTAGTTTTTTCTCGCCTTGCCCGAACCGGCAAAACACCGGTGTCCGCATAGCCAAGCACTGTGATAGGATGTTTATACCCCGACTCTGTCAAAATACCGGCTACAATCCGCGCGCGGGCAATCGAAAGTTCCCAGTTTGATCTATACTTACGGGTTCTGATGGGGGCTGAATTTGTATGCCCTGCAATTTTGAGCTTATTCTCAATCTGAACCAGAGTACCAGCAAGTTGTTGTAGGGGCTTTGATGCCCCCGTGATCAGTTGCGTTTGTTTCGGCAGGAAAAGAAGCTCGGCGGGCACTGAAATTATAACTGTGCCACCATCAAGTGTCACCACAGAGCCATCAAGAGCAGCCTGATCTGCAATGGCCCGTTCAAACAACACTTTAAGGTAATTCAAATTCAGCCCAGCTGCCGGTGTTTTTTTCAAATGGTCCGGCAATTCATGCCGTGTAATGTCAATTTTTGGACGGTTTGGATTAAATTCATCCGTCATCGTTGCAACGACTGATTTCCAGCTTTCGAAATGCACAGTGCTCATGGAAAATAACAAGACAAAAAAAGTAAGCAGCAAAGACAAAAGGTCAGCAAATGTTATCATCCAACTTGCTGTTGGAGGCTCCGCCCGAGGTATCTGGTTATGTGTTGAAAAATCAATCATACCCCACCTAATACCGACTATTGCCAGTTGGTGCACTTAAAAATACAGCGAGCATCTGCCCCTCGGGAATTGCGACAAACCCCGTTGTAAAAACACCTTTTTCCACACCTTGAGATATCAGGTACCGGGCCAAAGATCCTGCGCGCCGAACCGCAATTTCTTGCGACCTAGTCATGATCCGGTCAACCGGCTTAATGCCAGAACCAAACATGAAGGCCACTTGCTGCTTTTCACCATTGAGGGGCTTTTTTACAGCCGCAAGCAATTGGTCCAAAAAACCTGTCATGCCGGCTTTTACCCTGAAGGACCCTCGCTGGAACAGAACATCTGCCGGGAATTCCACTTCAAACGTGCCGCCCCCTGCACTAGAAAAACGGCCTTGTAACTCCATTTCAACAAAAAATGCTTGGCTTATTTTTTTCAATACCGGGTTATTTGATGCATGCAGTTCAACTGTAGGGTCAATATTTATCTGAGGGTCTCGCACTTTAGCGACATCATTGAAAGAGGCATTAACGCTTTCAATCGCAGCCTCAGCCCGTTGAAACGCTTGATTGGAAACAGCGTTTAAAAGGATGAAAAACGCCAATAAAATCAGATAAAGCGCAACAAACAACCCCATAGTTGGGTCTGAGCCAAATATTTTTTTTGTAGTTTCTTCCTGATCATACATAGGCAGCTAACTCTCAGCGGCAGTTTGAAAACGGCAGTTTCTGTCGTTAATCAAAGCTTGCCAACAATGCATCAATCTCAGCTTGGCTATTTCCTTCGCCTTCCAGTTGCGGACCATGCAACAGATCATCATCGTTAACTGCCACCCCTTCGTCATCAACTATAAGTTCCTCGTCATCGGCTTCAATATAATCGTCGCCGATAGCCTCTGCGAGCGCATTCAGCCGTTCTTCCAAATGGGCAAATGTTTTTGTTACTTTTGAAATGCGCTGACCAGTCAAATCCTGGAAACTGGATGCTTGAAATAAATTTGCCGCAATTTCGGAAAGTTTAAGGCCTGCAGTATCACCCACTTCGTCTGCAATGTCGCTAATAGCATCAGCAGCATCCATAATGGTACCCGCCGCTTCTTCTGTTGCGGCAATGACAGCATCCAACTGAATGCCAGCATCAGGAATATCTTTTGCAGATAATGACTTTGCCTGCATACCAACCATTTCTACTTTAGCAGCATCAATGAATTGCAACAGTTCACGTAATTCTGTCGCAACTTTATCCATATCATTGTCATGGGTTGTGCCTTGCACAAGGGAGCCAACAACGCTTGCTATATCATCCACAGCGACAGTGTTTCCACGGTTCTCGCGTAGAGCCTCTGTACGTTCCTCTAAACTAACGGTAGCTGCCTGATTAACCATTGTCTAACTCCCTGTCCCCAAATTCGCTCAGTGGTTCATCCTAGCTGCCAGATAATTCTGAAATTCTAGGTGGCTGAGCACGTGTCGCCAATTCTGTCGTAAGCGCCGAAGCTTTATTCGGTGTCATTTTTGCCATAAGAGCCGCAATTTTGGAAGGCTTCATCCTCTGCACAAGGTCAAGTTGGGTTTGCAATGCCAATACTTCAAACCTAGGGGCAGCGTCCTTAGGTTTCATAGTCTCATAAACCTTAACAATCGATTTAAGTTGACCATCTTCCCGTTCTTCAAATAACCGCAAATGCCCTTTAATTTGTGTTTCAAGCACCTGCAATTTCAATATTTTATCATCAATCCGCTTTTCAGTAGAAGACAGCAATTGAGCCTGTAATTCAATTTGCTGTTCCCGTTGCACCAAGCTTTCTCTGCGCTTGCGAAGCTGGGTCAATATCTTCATTTCATCACTGTCCGGCAGGCCAATAACAAATGACGGGCGCTTTCTTTTTTCAATAGCGGCTTCTTCACCACCTGCGGCAGCCTGATCAGACGCTATCCCTGCTGCCTGCTCGTCTTCTGCCATCGCTTCTTGCTCGGCGAGCACGGCTTCATCAAACAGATTAAGGCCTGTATATATATCCAAAGTCCGTAACCCCAATGCCGCACAAGCAACAAAGATGATCACTGGAAAAAGTTTAAACCTACTTACTGTATTTTCACTCATGGTTTATACTCCACCCCAACTGGTTAGCGGGCTTCTTTCAACGCCGCGAGAATTTCTTCCTGTTTCTTCAGGTTTTCTGTACTTGGGACATTTGTTGCGCTTTGCGCTGCCCCTCTGGTGCCGGTCAACCCACTTTCAATGCGGTTAGCGAGGTTATTACCGGCCTCTGTCATCATAGAAAGTTCATCTGCAATGGCTGTTGCCTTTTGCCGTTCTTGGTTCAGTTGACTTTCAACTTCTTCTGCAGAGCTTCTAAGGTTCACAACGCTCCGTTGGGCATTTGTCACCGCTGTGTTCAACTGGTCCACCAACTCTTTCAGTTCTGCCTGCCCGGATTTAATGACATTCAAACGTCCCGAAACCAGTAGACAAACCCCAATCGCTGCGATCAGCAATACAGCGAGTATAGCATCAACTATAAGCCCTGAATACTCTATCATACGCTACACCTTTACCCCTCAGGCCTTTGGGCTTTCAACCTTTCAGCAGTTTGCCGTATTTGTACGGCAACATGCTGTCCAGACCTGCCAATGCTGCCACTCACCATAGGAATATCGCCGCATTTTAAAATAATGTCATCTCGGGGCGTTTTGTTGAACATAATTGTTTGCCCAACTTCAAAATTCATCACATCCCGCAAGTTCATGGTCACTTCGTCCATAACCGCTTGTAAATCAACATTGGCGCGCCAAAGCTCGGTTGCCAAATGTGTTTCCCAAATGCTGTCCCTGCCAAATTTCTCGCCCATAAAGCGTTGCAGCAACAATTCCCGAACGGGCTCTAGCGTTGCATAGGGGAATAACAGCTCACAGCGTCCGCCACGATCTTCCATATCAACACGTAACTTAACAAGAACCGCAGCATTCGGTGGCCGTGCAATGGTGGCAAATCTGGGGTTTGTTTCAAGACGATCAAACGTAAAGTTAACCGGGCTTAAAGGCTCGAACGCCCCACACATATCTTTCAGAATTACTGATATCATCCGTTCAACCAGCGTTTGCTCAATGGTCGTATAGGGCCGCCCTTCAATCCGCATGGCAGCCGTGCCTCGGCGCCCCCCAAGCAACACATCCACTATCGAGTAAATCAAACTTGAATCGATCGTCATCAAGCCATAATTGTCCCACTCTTCAGCGCGAAAAACAGCCAGCATTGCAGGCAAGGGAATACTGTTCAAATAATCCCCAAAACGAACAGATGTAATATTGTCTAAAGAGACTTCGATATTATCAGATGTAAAGTTCCGTAGCGACGTGGACATCATCCGAACCATGCGGTCAAAGACAATATCCAGCATTGGTAGACGTTCATAGGAAACAAGAGCTGTGTTGATCAGGGCATGAATACCCGTCATTTCACCGCCGTCACCGTCGCCGTCAAACCCTAGAAGACTATCAATTTCGTTCTGATCAAGCACGCGGCCGGGGGATGGGCCACCAGCGCCATCATCTTCAGCGGCTTCCTCGCCGCCTTCATCGCCAGCCATGGCTTCCCACTCAGCGGCCATTTCTTCTTGGTCGCCGCCGTCCTCTTCAGCCATTGCCGCCCATTCAGCCGCAACTGCATCATCATCAACTGGTTCGTCATCGTCCGCCATTAAATATCCTTATATAGCAGAAACATTAAGGAATTAGCCTTGCACCAAGAACTGCCTAAACAGCACATCTTTCACACGCGTGGGTGCCACAGCTTGATTAATCCGCATCAACAGCTCTTCCTTAAGCCTAAAGATACCCGCAGCACCATCAAGGTCTTCTGGGCGCAATTCCCGCATATAGGCATTAAATTCGTCTAGAATTCTAGGCATTTTTGCCTCTAGGTCAGCAATATAGCTTTCGCGATCTACTTCTAGGGAAATCTTTGCTTCCAAAAAGCTGGTGCCCTTCCCGCCAGTGTTCAGATTATAAAGCTGGTCTGGCAGAGCAAGGAATAGTGTTTTCAATTCTTCTGCAGGTTTATCCTGTTCAAGTTTTTCATTTTCTTTTTTATCAGCCGCTGCTTGGGCCATTTTTTCGATTTCAGCGTCCCCATGATCTTCTTCAGGAACCTCTTCCTCGCCGCCCATCAAGCTCATAATAATAAAGATCAGTATGAGTACCCCCACACCAGCACCGCCAAAGATGATTATCTTTTTGCCGCTGAGCTTCTTTTTCTCAAGCCCTTCAACTAACTCAGCTTCGCCGAGAGTTTCGTCTAATTTCCCATCATCGTCAGCCATGCGCTACGCCAATCTATCTTTATTTACTATATAGCCACACATCTATATGCCAATTTCAGGCCAACTTATAGTTTATGTGCTGTCTCTTTAGTTGAACCTTAGGCGAAATCGGCACCTTGATGCGTAAAATCGCTGTGTCAGCCCCCTTTTATAAACGTCAGCAAGTTTACCCCTAAACACCACACGTTAACAAGCCGGGTATCATAAAATACTCTGTTTGCAAGCCAAGTTAGCAGTCTAGTCAGTGGTTGGGGCTGCAAAAACCGCCAACCACCGGCAAATAGTGGCGGCAAATATTTCCAAACGCAAGCTTTATCCACGCAAGATACCTCTCAACCTATTGAAAACACTAAATTTTACCAACTGGCACACTTCCTGCTCTTCTCTAGGCAAATCAAATCTGTGAAAAGCAGAAAACTGCGAATGCAGGAGAAGGTAAGATGGATACGGCACTTTATGTTGGTTTGGCTCATAAAGCAGCACTCAAGAGGCGCATGGACGTTGTCGCACACAATATTGCGAATATGTCCACTACAGCGTTCAACCGAGAACGGGTGGTTTTCCGGCAGCTTCTTATGGATGCCCCCGGTGCTGCAGCAACAACCGGTGGTAAAATTTCCTATGTGCAAGACCATGGTATTGTCAGAAACCTGAAGCCAGGCACTCTCGTTCCCACATCTAATCCACTGGATGTTTTCATCCATGGCCGTGGCTACTTGACTGTTCAAGGCTCTGATGGTGACACGCTTTATACCCGCAATGGCCGTATGACATTGAATGCAGACAGGAACCTAACGCTGTTATCAGGGGAACGGGTGTTGGATGATGGCGGCCAGCCTATCCAGTTTGATGAAGACGAAGCTGACTTCCATATTGCCGATGATGGCACCATCTCCACGAACAATGGGGATAAAGGCAAGCTAGGCCTTGTCCAGTTTAACAACGAACAAGGCATGAAGCGCAGAGGGTCTTCTCTCTATGAAACCACGCAAACGCCTAATCCACCTGAAAGTCTAACTGACATCTCGCTAAGGCAAAAAGCGTTTGAAAGTTCAAACGTGAATGCCATCGAATCAATGGTGGATATGATCAACATTATGCGTGCGTATCAAAACGCATCAAAAACAGGCTCCAGTTACGAGGACCTACGTAAAGATAGCCTCAATCGACTGGCAAAAGTGCGCTAGCAAGCGCCGACTTTCGCCAATCGACCAGAAACTGAGGAAAGGATAAAAGAATGAAAGCTCTAAGTACCGCCGCAACAGGCATGCTGGCACAACAGTTAAACATTGATGTGCTCGCGAACAATATCGCAAATATGAACACCACAGGCTTCAAGCGCTCGCGGGCAGAATTTCAGGATTTACTGTATCAGAATATTGAACGCGTTGGTGCAAATTCATCTGATGCTGGCACAGTAACACCAAGCGGCATTCAGGTTGGTGTTGGTGTTCGCACAGCAGGCGTCTACCGCATATCCGACCAAGGTGCCTTGCAAAACACTGGCAACCAATATGATGTCGCCATCAACGGCAAAGGCTTTTTCCGTATTCAGTTACCTGATGGACAAGATGCCTACACAAGAGCAGGCTCTTTTCAGGTTGACCAGAATGGCCAGCTTGTAACGCCAGAAGGTTTTCCGGTTCAGCCAGCCGTGAATATTCCGCAGGGTACAATTGATGTGACCATTAATTCCCAAGGCGAAATTAGTGCGAAACTAGACGGCCAACCTGCACCGCAGGCACTTGGACAGTTCGACTTGGCGGTTTTCCCGAATGAAGGCGGCCTTGAGGCCATCGGCGGGAACTTATACCTAGAATCACAGGCGTCAGGGGCTGCGAACCTAAGCACGCCGGGCCAAGATGGTTTTGGCTCTATCTTCCAAGGCAACCTTGAGAATTCAAACGTTAACGCCGTTAGCGCCATCACAGCGATGATTGCAGCGCAGCGCGCTTACGATCTGAATTCCAAAGTCATCCAGACAGCAGACGAAATGCTGCAAGCCGCTAATAACCTACGTTAATTAGGAATAGATGATGTCTTTCAGTCGCCACTATAAAATGTCTTTGTTGAAGCCAGTGTTGGTTGGTTGCGCCTTTATCGTAGCCAGCAGCACAGCAGGCAGTGCAGCCACCCTGCGCGAGACACTGTCAACTGAGGCATCCGTTGTGCGACTGAATGACTTGTTTACGGACACTGGTGCTCTGGGCAATGAAATTGTCATGGCGGCCCCTAACCCGGGCCAACACAAAACAATCACCAGTTTTGAATTAAC
>JAESQS010000226.1 GCA_016765035.1 Kordiimonadaceae bacterium
CGTAGCGGGTGGTTTGGCCAAAGAGTAAGCGGGGAGTGGGCCGGTGATGGTTCTAAATTAACGGATACGCTCTAAGCAGCGCGTAAGGCAATCTTACCCATGGTTTGCCGGGAAAACACGCGTTTGCTTTACTTTCCCGTAGGCAAAGCCTGTGTCCATAGAGGCAACACCGGCTATTTGGTGTATTCTGGTGCGCACCAATGTTTCATAGGCTTCTAGGTCTTTGACAATAATCTTAAGCAAATAGTCGCAGTCCCCGGTCATAAGATAGCAGTCCTGCACTTCTTCAATAAGTTCAATGGCATCTTCAAACGCCTTTACACCCTCTTTACTGTGCTGCACCAACCGCACCCGTACAAAACATGTAACAGGTAACCCAAATGCCTTTTGATCCACCACCGCCGTATAGCCTTTGATGATGCCGGTTTCCTCCAAATGCCGTAAGCGTCGCAGACAAGGCGATGGCGATAGAGACACACGCGCCGCAAGCTCCTGATTGGTGAGCCGCCCGTCCTTTTGAAGTTCTCGAATTATCTGCCGGTCTTTTATGTCCATTTTACCCTCTATATTGGCATAATTAACCCTAAATACAGCATTATATCACCTCAAAAGCAACTAAATGCCCCATAAAATGGCATATAATGAATAAAATCGGTATGACGATAAATGTAGTATGGAGTTTCGAGCGTGAAAAACAGCACACACGATAAAAAGGGCTTTGCCACTCGGGCAATTCACCACGGCTACAACCCGCATGATGCCGGTGGGCCACTTGTGCCACCCGTGCATTTCACCTCAACCTTTGTCTTTGAAAGTGCCGAACATGGGGGCGCACTTTTTGCGGGAGAGCAAGAAGGCCACATCTATTCCCGCATTTCAAACCCGACACTGGATTTGCTTGAAAAACGTATTGCCGACCTAGAAGGGGCCGAGGCTGGCGTGGCAAATGCCTCGGGCATGGGCGCTATCACATCTACACTTTGGACATTCCATGCGCCCGGCGATGAACTCATCACGGACAAAACGCTTTATGGCTGTACCTTTTCCTTCATGCGGCACGGCCTTGCCAAGTTTGGCGTTACTGTAACCCATGTTGATATGAGCGACCCTGCAACGGTGGCGGCTGCCATAAATGACAAAACAAAACTGATCTATTTCGAGACACCCGCCAACCCGAACATGCGCCTTGTAGATATTGAAGCTATCTCGAAAATTGCCCATGCGCATGGCATAAAAGTAATAGTAGACAACACTTATGCCACGCCGTTGTTGACCCGCCCTATTGAACTCGGCGCAGACATTGTGGTGCATTCCGCCACCAAATATTTAGGCGGCCACGGTGACTTGGTAGCAGGCATTGCCGTTGGATCAGCCGAAGACATGAATGAAGTGCGCATGGTCGGCATCAAAGACATGACAGGTGCTGTCATGGCCCCCATGACAGCCATGTTGGTGACACGCGGCTTGAAAACGCTGGAGCTGCGCATGGCCCACCACTGCGAAAGCGCCATGACCATTGCAAAGTCTCTGGAAGCCCATGACATCGTCGAGCAGGTGTTTTATCCCGGGCTAGAAAGCTTCCCGCAGCATCAACTTGCTAAAAAACAGATGGCCCAATATGGCGGCATCATCGCGTTTGAGCTAAAAGGCGGCAAACAAGCGGGCATTGACTTTATTAACAAGCTGGAATTGGTCCATTGTGCTGTTAGCCTTGGGGATGCAGAAACATTGGTGCAGCACCCCGCCAGCATGACACATTCAGCCTACACAGAAGAAGAGCGGGCGGCCCACGGCATCACCGAAGGCTTGGTGCGGTTGTCCATTGGGCTAGAGACCCCCGGCGATATTCTGCAAGACCTTATGGCAGCACTGAAGGGTATGAAATAGGCAGATATACGCTTATTTAATGTTATTAAAATCTATCAATAAGTGTTTTTATACTCTTTATATACCCTAAAAATATCCATCAGTTAGCCCCCAACTTAGCCATTTTTGCTGCCGTCCACCATGAGTTTCCGTGCGTATAACGGAATGTATATAATATTTATCTAGTATTATTACTTAGTTATACACTTATGTAACATTATTCCCACATATTGCCTTCAACGAAAAAAATCGACGCGCCGCATCCAAGTTTTACCATTACAACTATTGCGATAAATGCTCTTAATAGTATTGTTTTAACTACTCCTGGTAAGGATATCGTTTTCTTATTCTTACTAGCTGTTTTTGGGGGAAAGCAGATCATTTCAATATCACTTTTCCTCTGGAAGGTAGAACCAAAGGAGATTTAGGTATGACCCTTCACCAAATTACACAACGTAAAAGCCACCTATTACTTGGCTGTGCTGCAATGGCCTTTGCTATAAGTGCCCCATCCAGCGCGCAAAACACAGACACCGAAGAATTGGAAGAAGTTATCGTTACGGGTTCGCGCATCCGCCAGAACCCCCTTAACGCGCAAAATCCTGTTCAGATACTAACCTCAGAAGACATGCGCCAATCAGGCCAAATTGCGGTTGGTGACTTCCTTCAGCGGCTGCCCATTTCTGGTTCAGCTATTAACCGCGCCAACAATGCTTCGGGCAACCTTGGCTTTCCACCAGACGGGTCCGGCATTGGGGCTGGAGCATCCCAAGTTGACCTCCGTAATTTAGGGGCCACAAGGACACTTGTACTGGTAGACGGCAAGCGCTGGGTCCGTGGGTCATCTGCATCTGGTGTCTCCGGTGCAGTTGATTTGAACACCATCCCAACAGGTATTATCCAGTCCATCGAAGTCCTGCAAGATGGTGCGTCAACAGCGTATGGCTCCGATGCCATTGCAGGCGTTGTGAATATTATCACACGGACCGACTATGACGGCTTTACTGCCAGTGCCTATTACGGCCAGTATGACGAAGGCGATGGTAAAAGTCAGGAATATGACGTGTCATGGGGAGCTAGTGGCGACCGCACCCGGGTTTTACTTGACATAAGCTACACCAAGCAAGGGGCCGTGGAAGCCGCAGACCGCGAAATTTCAGCCTTTGCTATTCCAATTGAACAGCTTGGCGCTTCGTCCGGCACACCGCAGGGTCGTTTTTCCTTCACCAACAGCTTTGGCAATATCACGCCAAATGTTGGCACAGGGCCAGTGCCAAACTTTGATCCTACTGATCCAACAGGCCCTAACTCTGATTACCACGCCTTCACAATCAATGACCGCTTCAACTTTTCGCCTTTCAACAAACTGCTAACACCAAGCGAGCGCGTTAACATCTTTGTCAAAGCGGAATATGACCTCACGGATACCATCGTCTTTAAAACCAAAGGTGCCTTCAATAACCGCCGGTCAGTAAGTCAGGCAGCACCAGAACCGCTTTTCTTTGGTCCCGATGCCGGGGCGGGTTTCTGGCTGGACAAGTTGTTGTGCCAGCAGACCATCCCTTTAACCCCTTTGGTGTTACCATCGATGCATCCAACCTTTCCTTTGCAGGGCGCAGGCCAGTTGAACAAGGCCCCCGCGTCTTCACACAGAATGTGGATACATACGTCATTTCAGGCTCGCTTGAAGGTGAAACAGAATTAGCCGGTAGCGCATGGTTTTGGGATGTAACTTCCACATGGGCAAAAAGCCAAGCCAGCCAAGTCAAAGACGGCGCTTTCAATGCTCGCAAGATTAACACAGCCCTTGGGGACCCTGCCATTTGTGCGCTTGATCCTGCTTGCGTGCCGCTCAACTTGTTTGGCGGTGAAGGCTCCCTTACCCAAGAGATGCTGGATTATATTACTTTCACGCAGAAAGACCAAAGCCGCAACGAACTGTTTGACATTTCTGCCAACCTTTCCGGTGAGGTTTTTCAACTTCCAGCCGGTGCCGTCGGTGTTGCTGTTGGGTGGGAATACCGCTCTGAAAAAGGCAATTTCATCCCGGACAATGTTGTTTCGTCCGGCGAAACAGCCGGTATTCCGGCAAGTCCGACAGTGGGCCGTATTGATGTGAAAGAATTTTACGGCGAAGTCAGCATTCCCCTTCTGGCCGATGTGGATTTTGCCAAATACTGGGCTCTAAGCGCGGCGGCCCGCCATTCCAGTTACAGCACATCAGGCAGTAACACTGTCTTTAAGGTAGGCACAGCGTGGCAGGTGAATGATGACCTGACATTCCGTGCCAACTGGTCAGAGGGCTTTCGGGCACCTCATATTGGCGAACTATTCAACAATGGTTCCCGCTTTGACAGTAACATCACTGACCCATGCGATAGTGTTGCTAACGCGGGTAATGTGCCTGCAAACTGTGCCGCACTGGGCGTACCCGCTGATCACCAGCAACCTAATGCACAAATTAGCGTAACAACGGGTGGCAACAGGAATCTAACGCCTGAAACCGCAGAAACTTACACTGTTGGCATGACCTATAGCCCTACAGAATTTGCTGAAAGCATGGGCCTTGCAGGCATTACGTTTGAGATTAATTATTATGACATTCAGATGGAGAATGTCATTCAAGCGCCAAATGCAGCGGAAGTATTGCAGAATTGTGTAGCAACGCTAAACCCGCTTTTCTGTGACAATGTTGACCGCTCTGCAACAGGTGTTGTGCGCCGAATTGATGGTATCCTTACAAACATCGCATCCATCAATACCAATGGCCTCGACTGGTCCATCACGGCAGAAACACAAGCTGCTGATTGGGGCCAGCTTCGTTTCAAATGGGTAAACAACCATCTCTTCAGCTATGAGGAAGGCGCCTTAAATGCGCAGGGCACTATAGACTTTATTGAGCGAGCAGGCACCGAACTTGGTTCCCCTGAGCGCGCCTTTATAAAGTTCAAATCGTCACTCTTCATTGACTGGTCACTTGACCGTTGGTCTGTTGGCCTCTCTGGTCGCTACATTGACAGCTTCACCGAAGCTTGTGGCGGCACCCTGGGGACATTTGGCTTTACCCAGCATTGTTCGGAAGGGGCAGATGGCAACAAGGTAGGCAGTGTTTTCTACACTGATCTTGCCGTTACCTATACACCGGAAATCTTTGCTGCGGAAACAGCCGTTACCTTTGGTATTCAAAACCTGCTGGACACTGACACACCGCTTTGTACCAGTTGTGACCTGAATAACTTCGAAGGCACTGTCCACCAAATTCCGGGGCGCTTCTTTTATGGCCGTATTTCCTTCAAGCTATAATTGACCTGAATAAACAACTATATTGGCGTTCCCTGCGGGGAGCGCCATCGCCATTACAAAGCCACTAAAGCCTCCTACAAACCATAAGGCTTCATGATGTTAGAAGTCAGCCAGATATACTTGTTTCCAGCATTTCCCAAGCTATATATAAGGTCCGATTAAAAGACTAAATGTTAGGGTAATTGTCATGCAAATTCTACTCGCTTCCAAAGTTTCTGGCCCCGAATTTGATGTGTGGGTGCCTGCCTTGCAGCAAGCCTTGCCAGAGCATTCTATTGTAACGGAAGTAACAGCAGAAAACTGTGCTGATATTGAAGTGGCTATTGTCTACCAGCCCCTTAAGAACACCCTCAGCGCCCTGCCTAACCTGCGCTTTTTCCATACGCTGTCTGCCGGCATTAATGGCATTCTTGAAGATAGCAGCATCCCAACCGAGATACCCTTTGCGCGGCTTGCTGACCCTGCCATGCAGACACAATGGCTGAAACAGCCTTGATGCTTACCTTAATGGCCCACCGCAACGCCCTTGGTTACATCCAGCAACAGCATAACAGCGTGTGGCAAGCGCTGCCGCAAACTCCCGCCGTTGATGTAACAGTCTCTATTCTTGGCCTAGGTAACATGGGTATAAAAACGGCCAAATTAATTGCCGGCATAGGGTACCGCACCCTAGGGTGGAGCCGTCGCCAAAAGACCTTGGACACGATTGATTGCCTGTCTGGTAACGACGGCCTTTTAGAAATTCTCCATCAGTCCGACATAGTGATAAACCTGCTACCGCTAACAACAGAAACCGAAGGATTATTCAACAAAGAAACCTTCGAGAAAATGAAAAGTACCGCCACATTCATTAACTTGGCGCGTGGCGGCCATGTGATTGAAGAGGATTTGCTGTCTGCCCTTAATCAAGGCACCATAAAACATGCTATGCTGGATGTGTTTAACGTGGAGCCTTTACCGGCGGACCATGCTTTTTGGCACCATGAAAAAGTGGCCATCCTGCCCCATATCGCTGCCATCACAGACCCAAAAACCGCCTCTGCTGTTGTTGCTCAAAACATAACAGCCTTTCTGCGCGGCGACCCCGTTGCGCATATAGTTGATCGTTCCCGCGAATATTAAGCCAAACCCCCAAAGGCTACAAAATGCAACAAGCGAGAATTGCCTCAGTAAACAGGGGCCTAGAGCATATCTGGTTCAATTAGTTACATTACCGGCCACTCCCCGCTTACTCTCTGGCCCAACCACCCCACAGTGTATCCTAGCGGGTGGTTGGGCCAGAGAGTAAGCGGGGGGTTAGGCCGGTGATGCATAGTAAACCAGATACGTTCTAGCCTCCTGATATAGGCGGTCCACCCTAAGTATATGATTGCAATTAATACTATTTATGATAGTAAAATCATACTTATTTTTAGGTCGCTATATCAATATAGGGGGAACTATTTCATGACTGCCAGAAAAGCGTTATTGCTTATACCATCTTTACTCATGGCTTTATGCTCAGCAACGCCAACGGTGGCTGTTGATGCCCTATATACCCAAACTGCACAGGTAACATTGCCCAGCACGGACACGTGGTGGGATTACATCAAAATGCAACCGGGCAGCAGCCACCTTTTTATGGCGCGTGTGGATGATGGCCTGACAGTTTTTGATGTGGATACAAACAAACTTGTCACCACAATCGACAATTCCATTGGGGCCAACGGGCCTTTATTATTGCCAGAGTATGGGCGGGGCTATGTAGCAATGACCGATGGGTCCCTGCTGATTGTTGACTTAGAAACTCTAAAGCCCCTTAAACGCCTGCCTCTTGCTGACGATGGCGGTTTAAACAGTGCTATTTATGACCCTGTGACAAAACGGGTATATGCCATTACCAGCACCCGCAAAGAACAAGCCACATGGTTTGCGCTTGATGCTGCTACGGGTAAGTTCCTGTGGAAAAAAAGCTTTCCTTTTCGTAAAATGGATGATGCGGCAACAGATGGCAAAGGCACCCTTTTTGCCCCTGCCCGTTATGACAATATCATCATGAAACTAAAGTCTGACACGCTTGAGGAATTTGATCGCTGGACTGTCTCCTGCAATGTGAAAAAAGTATATTATCAAGCCCATACAAACCGCGTGTTTGGCGCTTGCTCAGGCGACAAACCCACCTTCTTTGTGCTTGATGCTGACACAGGCCGGGAAATTGCCAACATCAAAATTGGCAAAGGTATTGATGCCATGGTGATCGATGAAAAACGCCACAGAATTTTAGCCTCGAACGATGATGGCAGCTTGAATGTCATTGGGCAAAATGGCGCTGATGACTTTAAAATGCTGGGTACAATCTATACATCTGTTGGCTCTCGCATGATGCATATAGACCAGCGCACAGGGCGCTTGTTTGTTGTAAACGCAGGCCTGACAATAACACCGCCAGACCAAGAAACTGGCGAAGCAGGAGAAGTGTATCACCCGAATTCCTTCACGGTGACAACATACACACCCCAGTAACGGGGCATCACCAGACACACTCTAAGATACGGTAGAAATCACCCATAAAAAAGGCCCGGACAAATAGTGTCCGGGCCTTTTTTTATGCTTTGCAAATCAGCGGAGGCGTTAGGCTAGCCCCTTCTCCATTGCGCTGCTCATGCGGCGGGCGAAGGCCGTTGCATCATCCAGCGGGTCGCCTTCCAGAATTTTCGCCTGATCCAGTATCAGCCACACAGGGTCTGCAAGGGCATCAATAGCACCCGTTTCGCCAGCCTTTTCAGCAAGCTTACGAATAACCGCGTGGCCGGGGTTAATTTCCAGCACTTTGGCCGCTTCATGGTCCAACTGGTTGCTGGCTTTCAGGATGCGTTCCATTGCCATATCCATGCCCGTATCACTGGCAACCAAACAAGAGGCAGTTTCTGTCAGCCGGTCAGAAGCCCGTACTTCAGCAACCTTTTCACCGAGCACTTCTTTCATCAGGGTTATCAGCGTGGTCATTTGGCCTTCTGTGGCTTTTTCTTTCTTCTCACCATCGTCTTTGGCTTCAGCAATATCATCAAGGTCGCTGGCCCCACGTGTGATGGATTTAAACGGCTTGCCTTCAAAGTCAGGCACAGACTGCAACCAGAAATCATCTACAGCGTCTGCCATCAGCAACACTTCAATATCGCGAGATTTAAACCCTTCAAGCTGCGGGCTTTTGCGCAGGGCAGCTTCATCCGTACCCGTGATATAATAAACAGCGCTTTGCTTATCTTTCATGCGCTCTACATAGTCGGCCACTGTGGTCCAGCCTTCTACAGCAGTGGATTTGAAACGAGCCAGTTTCAATATTTGCTCGCGGCGCTCAAAGTCCTCGTAGATACCTTCTTTGATAACACCACCAAATTCAGACCAGATAGTTTCGAATTTTTCAGTATCTTTCTTCGCCATTTTTTCAAAGTCACCGAGAATTTTCTTGGTGATAGCCTTCGACATGCGCGTCACAACCGGGTTGTTTTGCAGCATTTCACGGCTCATATTCAGCGGTAAGTCCTGGCTGTCTACAACACCTCGCATAAAGCGCAACCAACCAGGCAACAAGTCTGTGCCTTCATCGGAAATGAATACTTTTTTCACATAAAGCTTCACGCGATTTTTACGGGCCGGGTCAAACAGGTCCATCGGCTTGCTGGTCGGTACAAACAGCAACACAGTATATTCCTGCATACCTTCTGCTTTATAGTGCAGCTTATGGATAGGCTCATCAAACGCGTGGCCTACATGGCGATAAAATTCGGTATATTGCTCGTCAGTAATATCAGATTTTGGCCGCGCCCAAATAGCAGAGCCATCATTCACAACTTTGGCTTCTTCCGCCTCTTTATCATCCGTAGCTTTAATAGCCAGCGTGATAGGCACTTCAATATGATCACTATATGTCGTGATAATAGTCTGTAAACGATACTGCTCTAGGAACTCAGTGGCATCTTCTTTGATGTGAAGCGTAATCTCTGTACCTTGGCTAGCTTTGTCAGCCTCGGCCACTTCAAAAGTGCCTTCGCCGTTACTTGTCCATGTATGGGCTGTATCTTCGCCGGCACGGCGGCTGGTAACACTAACATTATCCGCAACCATAAAGACTGAATAGAAACCCACACCAAACTGGCCAATAAGCTGCACGTCTTTTTTGCCGTCACCAGATAGCTGGTCCACAAAATTTGATGTACCTGAACGGGCAATGGTACCAAGGTTTGCAATCAAATCATCGCGGCTCATGCCGATACCATTATCAGACACTGTTATAGTTTTTGCGTCTGCATCAACTGCAATGGCAACACCAAAGTCATCGCCATCAGTTTTTAGGCCGGCATCTGTCTGTGTTTCATACCGCAATTTGTCACAGGCATCAGATGCGTTTGATACAAGTTCCCGCAGGAAAATTTCCCGGTCGGAATAAACCGAATGCACCATCATATGCAGCAGGCGGGAAACCTCTGCTTCAAAACCCATTTTTTCAGTTTTAGTCTCTGTTTTAGTGCCAGTTTTTGTATCAGTTTTTGTTTCAGCCATGCGAGCCTCTGTTTTTCGTTACGCGCCATCTGCCCATATATAGGCGATTAAACACATTATTTGCTGCCCTTCATTTAAGAAGCCTTGCCAAAAGATCAAGGCCCAAAAGGGTGCTTTCTGTCAGGTTTATTCAGTTTTAGCTTTAAGAAAATCAGTCCGCTGCTTGGTTAGGACATCAGCATCACTCTGGCGAAGTTTAAAGACCCAGCCTTTAGCCTTTGAACGAATAGCCTCTGCCTCTGCCGCCCCATCAGCAGGCGCACCGGCCAGCACACCGCCCGCACCAGTATTTTGTACTTCAGCATCGAAGGCAGCATCCAGTTGCACCCACACGCCAGCATCCATTTTATAAAGCGCCAGTGTTAAGGTCAGACCGTCGTGGGTGGTAAGGACTATAGTACCAACAGGGGCAGAAAGCGGGTTTGACAGTTGGCGTACATCGTCAAAGGTCAAGCCTGTGACAACACGGGCAGGATCGCGCAATTGCCAATATTCCGCCGCTTCTTCCCCCTTGCGAAGGCCCTGCATTGCAAAGTTGGGCTCATCTAGCTTGCGTGTAAGCCAAACCTTGCCCACGCGCATGTCGCTCACCCGCTTTTCGTCAATATTGACTAAAGCAGTATCAAGCCACCAAGAGGGCGCTGCTGATGCTTCTGCAAGCTCTGTGACCAACCAAGAGCGTGTATCCCGTGCCTGATTAATATAGGTCAATGATTTGCCACTGGCGCGCCCTGACCGGTTCCCCATATCAAAGGCCAATAATTGACCACCCGTTTCATCCAACAATTCTATTTTAAGGGCATCTTCCCCCAAACCCAGCCTGTCAAAGCGGCCTTTATTAGCTGTCTTGGGTTCGCGTCTGTCAGAAAGTGCAATGGCCCGCAAAAAAGTAATAACTTTACCCCCTTCCGCACTATAATTGTTACGCTCCTGTAGAAGCCAACCGTTTTCACTGCGTTTTAGGGTGGCCGTTTCCGTCCCCTTTTTCAGCACCACCGTTGCAACTTCATTCACCCGCTCTTCAAGGCCCAAAAAAGTACGAGCGCCCCGCGCTCCTTGCTCACGCCTCGGGTCTTCGCCAAACATGACCCAAATGGCGCCAAGCATAGCAAACAATGTTAAATAGCCGAGTATATTGGTCGTTCTTACAGACATTCAGTTTATGGCCTTCACTTATATTCTGACAGAGTATTCTGGTTTGGTTTTCTTTAAATTTACACGAGACTTCGGCGGTGAAAATATAACCGGACAAGCACCAGTATAATTACAGCGATCGGTATAAGTGCAATGTTTAAAAACGCCAGCCATTTTCCAAGACCAACAATTTCCGCACGTAAACCACGCTTCACTTCGCGTAAGGCTTTTCTTGTTTCCAAAAGCTGGCCCCGAAATTGTTCAATTTCAGCTTCCTGCTCTTGAGACAAAATCCCCCCACCTTCGGGGTTTTGACTTTCCAACTCAACAATGCGCTGCTCTGCCGCTGTCAGTTCATTCTGCAACAACTGTTCTTCCGAGAGATATTTAGCTTCGGCATCCCGACGCAACGTATCAACCACATCAAACGGCCGTTTGGAAATACCCCGGCCCCGCAATTGCAACAATGCTTCGGAGCCAGAAATATGATCAGCCATATTCAGGATAAAACTACCATTGCCCGCCATAGGCACAACAATGCGCTGGCCTAAAAGTTCTTGCAACTGCACCCAAAAGCGGTCGTCAAATAAGTCCGTGTCACTTCCAAGCACAATATTAATGGTGCCTTCTGCAATGGCAGGGCTGCTGACAGGGCCAGCCTCGGCTTTTATTCTCTCAGGAAAAGCGGTTTTTGCATCCCCCGATACGCGGGCCATAAGTGTATAGTGTTCACCGGTGGGTTCCAGGTCCCGAAGCAAGCTGTCCGGGTCAGGCTGGCCAACGGCGCGGCTGGCATCATACAGCATCGCAACAGCGCTTGTGCGCACCAAGGGCGTAAAGCTGGTGGTTGCGCCTTCAGCCTGTTGCAATACGCCTGGGCTCGCAAAATTCAGCACATCAACTGAGCCGGTAACAATATCGTCTTCCAGCATAAAATCATTACGAATAGACAGCCAGAAAACATAATCCTTGATGCCGTCAGGGCCATAGCCGCCCATTTGTACGCGCTGTGCCAAGGATGCATCACCGACAACTTTGCCTTCAGGCATCGTGACGCCCCACGCGGCTAATAATTTCCCTAAGGAACTGCTGCTGGGGGTTGCGGCTCGCGGGTTCATAGCCTCAGAATGGGGATCAAGGAAAATGAGCGCCCGGCCCCCTTTCAGCACATATTGATCAAGGGCAAAAAGCTGTTCTTCCGACAGAGCTGGCGGATGTACCACCATCAATATATCTGTGGCAGACGGAATTTCTTCAAAGTCGGCGGGCAAATCCTCCAGCTTAAAAAACTCACCAAGCTGCTGGTATAAGACATAGGGCTGGCTGCGCCCCTGCATTGCAGCTTGCGGACCACCCGGCCCAAGTTGCATCGGCAAGCTTGTGAGCAGTGTCAGGTTTTTTTGCCCTTCAGTGTCCAATGTAGCAATCCGCTTCACCAGATCATATTCAAGGAATTTTTCCCGCTCTTCCGAGAAGAAAGGGATCGTCGCTTGACCATCAAGTGTATCGCTAATAATCAAGCCCATATAGAGCATGGCCCCATCACCAAGCGGCACACCCTTTAGGCCTGCGGCCACAGCATCATCTTCTGCTTCAGAGAAAGGTTCCGGATCAATGATAGAAAGCTCAATGTTACCATCACTTGCTGCACGGAGGGCGCGCAGCATATCTTCAATACGCTTACCGTAGCTTAACAACTGCGGATAGGGCGTAGCCTGAGCCCGAGAAAAGTAAAAGTCTATGGAAACAGGCTCATCAAGCCCCGTAAGCAAATGCCGGGTACCATCCGACAGCGTGAACAGCCCATCTGCCGTCAAATCTATACTTGTGCCCCGCAGATAGCGGTCAGCAACAATTGTTACGGAAAAAAACAACAATACAGCCATAAACAACTGTATTGCAGGGCGCATAAGCAGGTTCTGAACCATTATCCAGCCTCCCTTTTGCTTTCAACAACCACACGGTTTACCCACAGCCACAGCATAATCACAGCAATGAAATAGAAAATATCATTCAAGGCCAACACGCCTTTTTGCATATTATCAAAATGGCTGAGCATAGAGAGGTTCGCCACCGCCGCCACGACCACATCAGGCGCCCAACTGCTGAACATATCCAGCACCATTGGCAACCCAGAAACCAGAAATAGAAAGCAAACTGATACAGCAAGAATGAAGGCCACTACCTGATTTTTTGTCACTGCTGACATGGCCGACCCTATGGCCAAATAGCTGGCTGCCATTAATAGCGAGCCCAAATAGCCTGTTATGATAACGCCGTTATCCGGGTTACCAAGCCAGTTCACCGTTAGCCATATGGGGAACGTCAACACAAGCGCAAGAGCGGCAAAAGCCACAGCGGCTAAATATTTCCCTGCCACAACAGCGCCCAACGGCACAGGCAAAGTTAGCAATAATTCAAACGTGCCGCTTTTACGTTCTTCTGCCCATAAGCGCATCCCGATGGCTGGCATCAGGAATAAATATAACCAAGGCTGATACGTAAAAAAGGCGCTGAGGTCTGCCTGTTCCCGCTCGTAAAACGAGCCTAGATAAAATGTGAACAGCCCTTGCAAAACAAGGAAAATAACAAGGAAGACATAGGCTACAGGCGTTGCAAAATAGGCGGAAAATTCCCGGCGCATTATTGTGCGAACTGGAGACTGGCTAGACATCGCTATATTTCCCCTTCCGTAAGCTGGCGAAACACATCATCCAAACGGCCACTATCAACAGAAAACTGGGTAACACGCCAATTGCTAATGGCTGCTGTATCCGACACGATGGGAGCAATTTCTCCCCGACCCTTGGCCAAAATGGTCAGGCGGGTATTCTCGCCTTCCTTCACGGCTTCAACCCCGGCAATGGCCTTAATATGCTTTAAGGCAGTTGCTGCTCTTTCGGCATCGGCGTTCGGCACCAAAATTGTCACTGCGTTTTTGTATTTTGACTGGGCTTTCAATTCAGACGGTGTGCCATCTGCAACAATAACGCCTTTGTTTATGATGATAGCCCGGTGGCAAATCGCCTCTACTTCTTCCAGAATATGGGTAGAGATAATGATAGCCCGGTCCACAGACATAGCTTCTATCAAGCGCCGCACTTCATGTTTTTGGTTTGGGTCAAGGCCGTCAGTTGGCTCGTCCAAAATAAGGACATCTGGTGCATGTAAAATCGCTGCGGCAAGGCCCACCCGGCGCTTATAGCCCTTAGACAGCGTTTCAATACGCTGCTCCATGACCCCCGCCAAATGCACCGCCCCTGCGGCACTTTCCACAACATCACGCACTTCACGCGCATCAATGCCCCGGCTTTCAGCTATGAACCGCAAAAAAGACCGTGGCGTCATGTCACCATATAAAGGCGCCCCTTCTGGCAAATACCCAAAATGGCTGCGCGCTTCCACCGAACCCGTGGAAACAGGTTCTCCGCACACAAAAGCTTCACCAGATGTTGGTGTTAAAAAGCCGGTCAGCATTTTCATGGTGGTGGTTTTACCAGCGCCGTTTGGTCCCAAAAAGCCCAAAACTTCGCCTTTTTTTACAGAAAGACTAATGCCA
>JAESQS010000227.1 GCA_016765035.1 Kordiimonadaceae bacterium
ACCATCACACGGGAAGATTTACTTGCGCCGCACAAAGGCACCATTACCGAAGAAGGTGTGCGCGAAAATATCCGTGTGGGCATTCAGTATACAGCAGCATGGCTGGAAGGCCGGGGCGCTGTACCTCTGTATAACTTGATGGAAGATGCAGCCACCGCAGAAATTAGCCGCACGCAGATTTGGCAACAATTACGCCACAGTGCAACGCTCGATGATGGTCGTACAGTAACCGTGGCCATGATCAATGATTTGTTCGCCAACGAAATGGCGAAACTGGAAACAATTTACGGACAAGACGCCTTCAAAAGCAGCCGGCTAGTGGAAGCGGGTGACTTGTTCCTTGAGATGGCGTTTGCCAAAGAGCTTGGTGAGTTTCTGACAACGCCAGCTTACGCACTTATTCAATAATCAATCCCGTAATTCCCCGTAAGGGATAATATGACCAAGGAGAGTATCATGAGTGAAACATTTGAAGACCTGTTGGGCGGTGTTCCTGCTGATCGTTTTAAATACATCGAGCGTAACTACTCAGTTGAAGATGTTAAAAAGCTGCGTGGCTCCGTGCAAATTGCACATACGCTGGCTGACCGTGGTTCACGTAAACTGTGGGACCTTCTGAATACAGAAGATTACGTAAACACTCTTGGTGCGATGACTGGTAACCAAGCCATGCAGCAGGTTCGCGCTGGTTTGAAAGCTATTTATCTTTCTGGTTGGCAGGTAGCTGCAGACAGCAACACTGCGTCTAGCATGTACCCTGACCAAAGCCTTTACCCTGCAAATGCAGCGCCTGAGCTTTGCAAGCGCATCAACCGCACACTGCAACGCGCTGACCAAATTGAGCACGCTGAAGGCGGCGTAACACGGGATTGGTTTGCCCCTATCATCGCTGATGCTGAAGCTGGTTTTGGTGGCAAGCTTAACAGCTTTGAAATCATGAAAGCTTTCATCGAAGCTGGCGCGTCTGGCGTTCACTTTGAAGATCAGCTTGCAGCAGAGAAAAAATGTGGTCACTTGGGCGGTAAAGTATTGATCCCAACTCAGCAGCATGTTCAAAACTTGCAAGCTGCTCGTTTGGCGGCTGATGTTAGCGGTACACCTTCTTTGGTTATTGCCCGTACTGACGCTGAATCAGCTAAGCTTATTACGTCTGATATTGATGAGCGCGACCATCCGTTCATTATCGACCGCGACAACCGTACGGCTGAAGGTTTCTATCACCTTGACGCTGGTGTTGACCATTGTATCGCTCGTGGCCTTGTGTTCTCGAAACATGCTGACCTTCTGTGGTGGGAAACTTCCAAGCCTAACCTTGATGATGCGAAGAAACTTGCTGAAGCAATTCACAAAGAATTCCCTGGTAAGTTGCTGGCGTATAACTGCTCGCCTTCATTCAACTGGGAAGCAAATCTGGATAAAGAAACTATTGCTAAATACCAGCGTGAGCTTGGCGCAATGGGTTACAAATTCCAGTTCGTTACATTGGCTGGTTTCCACAGCTTGAACCACGGCATGTTTGAACTTGCTACTGGCTACCGGGATCGCGGCATGGCTGCTTACTCTGAATTGCAGCAAGCTGAGTTTGGTTCTGAAAAAGCGGGTTACACAGCAACACGTCACCAGCGCGAAGTTGGTACAGGATATTTTGATGCAGTTGCAGTTGCCATTGCTGGCGGCGCCTCATCAACCACTGCGATGGGCGAGTCTACAGAAAACGACCAGTTTAAAGCTGCTGAATAAGCACTTTTACGCAGACAAAAGTTTGTCCCTCACATCTGCTAACCTTGCAGATGTACTATGGGCCGGATCATATGATCCGGCCTTTTTTTTGGGTTATACCTTCACGCCCAACGCTATTTTGTCTGCTGCATATTGCGTGTTGAGAGCAGATGCTAATGTTTCAGGCAGCCGAAGTTTGGTGCCGCCAAATAGTTCCGCAACAGGATGCAGGCTTTTGCGCAATTTTTCGATTATAGGTTCTACCGGTTGGTGCCGAAGCTGTGCATAACGGGCGGCGGTTTTATTTAAAAACAACATGCTGGATATTGCTCGTGCGCCGACGGCGCGGTTTCTTTGCACCAGTGAAGTAGACATAGAATGCCCTTGTGGCATTGCGGCAGGAACCAGTGTGTGGGCCAACGCATTATCTGCCTTTTGCACGAGGTCCTCGAAAAAATGAAGCTCTAGGGATGCGGAGGGTAGCTGCGTTCGCAGCGCTGAAATGATGGGTTGCCAGGAAAGGTTTTCCCTACAGGAGCGGGCGTAAAAATGGCTGGCTGAATAGGTTGCACCTTGACGCACACGTTGAATATAGAAGGAGGGCAACAGGTGCATTAAGTTTCGAGCAATAAAGTGTGTTTCAACTTCATGCCCCTCGAAAATTTGCCTGATACCTTCCAGCGCCGTTGGTAAAAACGGGAAAAACCCAGCCTTATCGTCACTGAATGGATCACCGAAAGCTGATTCGTTTGATAAGATGACAGTATGGATTTCGCCACTATGGAAAATATCTTGAAGGCGCTTTTTTCCTTCTGCAACGGCATCTGGGTAAGCTTGAAGCCGTACTTTTCTAAGGCAAGAATGCAAAGGGTCAACGTTGCGGGTTCTTGTACGTAGGAAACGAGGACAAAAATGAAACCCTGCGGCCCGCAGTCTGGCCTGTTCAGCCCATAGCTGGTTTTGTATTGTGGTTGAGCAGCTTTGGCTGACCCTGCATGAAAGATGATTTTGCCCATTTTTTGCGCGGACCCTGCAAGAAAAATCCGCTTTGTTGGCGTTTTGACTATAAACACCTGAAAACAGAAGAGTTAAATACGGTTTACACCCTAATAGAGGTGCATGAAAATAACAAAGCCAAACCAATAGGTAAGGGGCACGCCACGAAGGCAGCATAATGAGGCAGATTGATGTGGTGTATCATTAAGGCTTTCTGGCTAAAATATGCTGGCTATATTGCGAATGAAGGCATTTTTATCCTATTCGCAGGCAAAGCTAAACTTTTGGGGGATTTACGGTATTTTTTGCTTGCTATCTAACAGTGTTTAACGGCAAAAATATGCGCGAAATGATAGAAGTTAGTCAATAAACGGAACAATCCCATGGTAAAAATTTCAGTAACGGATCTCTCTGGTGCAACTAAAGAGATTGAAGCAGAGTCTGGCCTGTCTCTGATGGAAAATCTGCGGAATAATGATTTTGATGATTTAGCGGCTGTTTGCGGTGGCTGTTGTAGCTGTTGCACATGCCATGTGTATGTGGATGAAGCCAAATTTGCGGCTTTGCCTGAAATAACAGAAGATGAGCAATATTTGCTGGAAGATAGTGAAACCTTTAAAGAAGGCACGTCCCGCTTATCCTGTCAGGTGGAAGTTGATGATTCTATGGGCGGTTTGAAGGTGACGATTGCACCTGAAGGCTGAATAGACTGAGCCATGCTGGCGCAGTCACTTGATGGAGAATGGATTTGCCTAATATTGCCTTAAGCCTTGTTTCAGAAAAAGCAGTTACAGGGGCTACTTCGTTGGAGCTGGTTACACAAAGCCAGCTTGAAGCAAAACCTGCTGCGCTTAAGGCATGGGCAGCCTCACTTGGCTTTGAAGCAAAAGCAGGGACAGTATGCCCGTTGCCGCCGCAAAAAGGCGAAGCTCAAACAGTGCTTGTCGGTTTGGGGGGAAAGCCAGTTAAGGAAAATGATCCTTGGTGGTTGGCTCCTGTGTGTGAAAAACTGGGGGTGGGCACATATTACGTTAAAAATGCTCCCAGCGAGGCGGCGCTTGCGGCTGGGGCGCTCGGATGGGCGCTTTGCCATTATAAATTTGATAAATATCTGAGCAGCGAGGCACCGGAAAAGCCGGTTCTTGCCTTACCCGGCTCGATTAATATTCAGCCTATATTAGATCAGGCCAAAGCCATTAGCCTTGTGCGGGATTTGGTGAACACCCCAACGGAAGACCTTGGTCCTGCTGACCTGCAAGATGCGGCTGAAGCACTCGCAGAGGAATTTTTAGGCACTTGCAGCACTATTGTTGGTGATGATTTGCTGGAAGAAAACTTCCCTGCAATTCATGTGGTTGGGCGCGCAGCTACTGTGGGGCGGGAGCCTCGGCTTATTGACCTTCAGTGGGGCGATGACACCCACCCCAAGGTTACCCTAGTAGGCAAAGGCGTGTGTTTTGACACTGGCGGCCTGGATTTGAAAACAGGCGGTTCTATGCGCCTGATGAAAAAAGACATGGGCGGTGCTGCCAATGCGCTTGGTTTGGCGCGGCTGGTTATGGCGGCTGGCCTTAAAATTCGATTGCGCGTGCTTATTCCGGCTGTTGAAAATGCTGTTGCCGGGGACAGTTACCGCCCCGGTGATGTTATTGCCACCCGCAAGGGGCTTTCGGTTGAAATTGGCAATACTGATGCTGAAGGGCGCATTGTACTGTGTGACGCACTGGCTTTGGCGTGTGAAGAAAAGCCGGACTTGCTGATGGATTTTGCCACATTAACAGGCGCTGCGCGTGTGGCCCTGGGGGCTGATTTGCCTGCAACCTATGCAAATGACGAAACCCTGTGGCAGGCGCTTGAGGCCGGCACCCAAACAGCAGGCGACCCTTTGTGGCGTATGCCCTTGTGGGAAGGGTATGACGAAAGCCTTGCAAGCCCTATAGCAGACTTGTGTAATATTTCTGATGGTCCTATGGGGGGCTCTATCACAGCAGCTTTATACTTGCAGCGTTTTATAGAGCCGGGCATAGTATGGAGCCATATTGACCTTTTTTCTTGGAACCCGAGTGTTAAACCCGGGCGGCCCAAAGGGGGGGAAGCCCAAGCTATCCGGGCAGTATTTAGTGCTATTCAATCTATTTTCCCACAATAGGGACGCGTGTAGAAATTAGGACAGTTTTAACTGTCGCCTGTTATGGTTCAAAGAGTTACAGGCTCCGAGGAGTGCATTAATGACGGAAAAGACTAACCCGCGAATGCTGAAAGTGTGGCGAGAGGCGCACCTTCAATGCGTTCGCTCTCATGACATTGATCTGACGTCGCGGCAGATGTCAGTGTTGTTATCCGTTTATATGACAGAACCGCCCCATACGGTGCGCGGCTTGGCATCCCTGCTGAATGTAACCAAACCTGTCATTACCCGCGCGCTTGATACAATGGGCCGTTACGGCCTTGTTAAACGCAAGCGGGACGAAGCAGATAAACGCAGTGTTCTTGTTCAGCGCACAGTGAAAGGCGCTGTTTATTTAAGTGAACTCTCTGACAGAATTGTGCAGGCCGACCACACCATTCCCGTAGAAGCGTAAAGTGGACGATATGGTAACCAGCTGCGCTGCATCGTTTGGTTTACCGCCTTTGCATGACCCAGACCAGGTGATGGAAGACCAAGCGCGCCTTATTGATAGTATTGTGATTGATGGGCAAGTCACAACGGTTGTTTCCCCCCTGAAATTTGACCCTGATACCGAGTCAGAAACCCTGACATATGTTATTCACGGTGAACCCTTGCAGGTGCTGGCTGAAGCAGGTTCATGGCAGATGGTTGTCTCGGTATTGGATGGGTATTTAGGGTGGCTTGATCATAGCGCTGTTTCAGCGACTGTTCTTGAACCAACACATACAGTTTCGATACCGCTCGCTCATGTGTATGAAGCGCCCGATCTTAAATCTAACCCCGTTAGAACATTGCCTATGGGGGCCTATGTGACAGCTACGAGCAGTAGCCAAAACGGGTTTACACCGTTATCTGATGGCAACTGGGTGTTTGCCAAACACCTGAGCGTAGTTCGGGAATTTGTGGATGACCCTGTGCAGGTGGCAGAGAAGTTTCTGGGAGTGCCCTATTTGTGGGGCGGCAGAACTGCCCTTGGAATGGATTGTTCTGCTTTAGTACAAATTGCCCTTGCGGCATGTGGCTGCCGCGCACACAGGGATAGCTGCACGCAGTTTGAAAGTCTCGGTCGTTTATTGGTAGGCGAAGAGAAACCCATGCGTGGCGATTTGGCTTTTTTCCCCGGCCATGTGGGCTGGATGGTGGATAGCACCCATATTTTACATGCCAATGCGACCAATATGGCCGTTACGGTTGATCCGGTAGAAGATGTGATTGGCTGGATTGCCGCCGAAACGGACGAGCGCCCTTTCACTGGATATAGACGCTTATAGTGTTCAGCGGCAGTTCCGCCCGCGCCTCTATTTAAGTTCTAGAGCATTTCCGGTTTACTATGCATCACCGGCCCACGCCCCCTACCCAACCACCCCACAGTGTATCCTAGCGGGT
>JAESQS010000228.1 GCA_016765035.1 Kordiimonadaceae bacterium
AAAAGAAAAGCTGGAAAAGACTATTGCGCCGGCACAACCCGCACATGAGGTTCCGGGAATTTCTCAAGATACGCATCGACAGTTGGACTGCCTAGTCTGCCACGGGCATTTTCTGGTTCAGCCAAAACAACCCGCGCAACTTTGCAATCTGTTTGTATTTGCTCTTTTAGCGCATCGATGCCATCAAATTTACGCTCTGGCCGCAGGAAAGCTACCATTTGCACACGTAGATGCATGTCGTAAATATCTTCATTAAAGCCAAATAAGTGCACTTCCATAAGGATATCGCGCTTATCAAAAGTTGGCCTTTTACCAACATTGGCAACACCATTAATAACTCGGTCTTGCCCTTCTATTTTAACCCGAACAGCATACACACCCAGTTTAGGCTCCAAGCTTTCCCCAAGCTCTATATTCGCTGTAGGGAAACCAATGGTACGGCCTCTCTGGTCGCCTTTTGTCACTCTGCCATTAATTGTCCACCAATGGCCTAAAAGGGCACCCGCTTTACGAGCTTCACCATTTTGCAATGCTTTCCGGACCAGCGTAGAACTGTACACTTCCCCGGCATAGCCTTCCAAACCCACTGTAACGGCCCGCACGACAGTAAGGCCAAAGCCTTCCATGTCGCCCATCCAAGCTAGCACATCTGTGCCGCCCCCCCGGCCTTTGCCGAAACGGTAATCATACCCCACAAAAATATGCTTGGTGCCCAAGCCTCGGACTAGAATGTCCAAGACAAAATCCTGAGCGGACATTTGCGCAAGGTCTTTATCAAAAGGCAGGACTAACAACTGGTCCACACCATATTGCTCTAAAAGCTGGGCGCGTTCCCGAAAGGGCGTTAGTCGAAAGGCAGGCACGTTGGGGGCAAAAAAACTAACGGGGTGCGGCTCTGTTACGACAACCGTTAGTAACAAGCCCATTTCGCGCGCCATGCGACCGGCTTCACCAATCACCACCTGATGCCCCCGGTGAAAGCCATCAAAGTTTCCAAGAGCAACGACACTGCCCTTATAATTAGATTTAACTTCATTGATGTGGCGCAAAAGCCGCATGTATAGTTCCTGCTATTCTATTTCAAAGTTAGAGCGTTACCTTAGCAAGGCAAGTCGGCTGGGACATACACTATTGGCAAGCAGGCCACCACCTTTTTATAAGTGCCGGGACAAGAACTACGAGCCTAAAGTGTCGGTTAAATGATATTATCCGACTTTCCCACTCCCCCGTTCAGCGAGGTTTATTTCCCTGTTCCCTCCGCAGGGCTGAATACCCAATAAAAGCAGGAACAGAATTCCACATTTGCCCATTCGCGGGGCTAAAAGCCTCAGTTTGCCGCTCGAACCTCCCGAGGGAAGGTCCCTTATTTTCTGCACAGCTATACTATTTACTAATAAATGCAAAAAAAACGCTCAATATCGCCTATACCCCTCCCAACTGGTTTATTTTTAAGAAAAACAGCTTTTTTGTTAAAAAATCTACGGAAGTAATTGAAACATCTCCATCTTTAGGTTAACCAATTCTTCATGACATCAGCGCTAGTGTCCTGATGACGAGATTGCTTGGGGTCGCTGAGCAGTTTCATTGCATGTGTGTAACTATTATATTGAGGAATTAACATGGCCGTTGATCTTGGTATGTCGGTCCTTATCGTTGACGACTACAAAACAATGCTTCGCATTGTACGGAATCTATTGAAACAACTGGGTTTTAATAATGTTGAAGAAGCCACAGACGGTGCCATGGCACTTGAAAAAGCGCGGGGCAACAAATACGGGCTGATTATTTCAGACTGGAACATGGAGCCAATGACAGGCTATGAATTTCTGAAAGAAGTTCGCGCTGATAACCAGTTAAAAGATACTCCTTTCATCATGGTTACTGCGGAATCTAAAACAGATAACGTCATTGCTGCGAAAAAGGCCGGTGTGAATAACTATATCGTGAAGCCATTCAATGCCGCTACACTCAAAACAAAATTGGTCGCTGTCCTTGGGGACTTCTAATGGCAGAAGGCGAGCTTCCAACACAGATTGAGTTGTTAGTAGATAATCTGCGAAAGCAAGACACAACAGCCTTGTCCTTAACAGATGTTGCTTCTGTGACTGAAGTTTTGATTGGCACGATGAATGTCTTCTTCAAGTCTATCGACACATCAATTTACCGGGAATGCCGGGCATTAAGTGATTATATTACTGATGCCCGAAAGGAAATTGCTGCCCTGCAACCGGGGGACAATGGCGAAGATAGAATTCCGCGCGCAGGACAAGAGCTTGATGCAATTGTCCAGCAAACCGAAGAAGCCACTGACACCATCATGACGGCCGCCGAAGAAATTATGGGGGCCGACACAGAAGATATGGCGGCGTATCAAGCTATCACCCAAGATGCAGTGATGCGTATTTTCGAAGCTTGTTCCTTTCAGGATATTACCGGCCAACGTATTTCAAAGGTCGTAGCAACCCTATCGCACATCGAACAACGTGTGTTGGAGCTGCGAGACCTTCTTGGCGTAACTGACCAAGACATTGAAACAGCGCATTCCCAAGAAGATGAAAAGACAGAAGAAGAGCGGCTTCTGTCTGGGCCAGCGCTGAAAGGCGAAGGGATTGGCCAATCAGAAATCGATAAGCTTATGGGGGAGGCCACACCTGCCGAAGCCCCTGCGCCAAAAGCTGAAACTGCGCCCCAAGCTGAGCCTGAGCCAGCAGAGGCAACAGCCCCTGAAGCTAAGGCAGAGCCTAAAGCAAAGCCTGAGCCTGTAGCAAAAGTGGCGCCAAAAGCAAAAGCGCCTGCTGCGCCTGTTGCCCCTCCGCCGCCTAAGCCTGTGAATCCTAAAATACTAGATTCCATGTTTGCCGAAGACTTCGACCCCGTCGCTGATTTGGCTGCAAAAACTGCCGCCGAGGCCAAGGCCGAAGAGGCTAAACCAGAAGCCAAACCAGAGAAAAAAGAGGAAAAGGCCGCAGCGTCAGATACTGCAAGCTTGCCCGACAAAGAAGAAGTCAGCCAAGATGATATTGATGCATTATTTAGCTAACAATACCCTCGCCTTCCTATAGATCTCCCCAAAAACCTACCAGATAAGCTGCTGTAATACAGCATGTGGCACCGCTTTTCGCTGCCCAAACATTGATTTAAAAGTTGTTACTGACACCCTTTTATTCACTGCTGCAGCTTCTAGTGCCGGATAGTCTTCCCGGTGAATACCTCCCGCGATGAATAGCCCCTGATACCCAGCGGCCTGCGCGCCTGCCATATCAGTTTGCAGACTGTCGCCAATCATCAAGATGCGGTCAGCAGGTGTGTCTGCTGCCATGCCGCATTCTTCGAGGCAAGATGTCAAAGCAAAGGCTGTTGGCTTGCCAAACCACCGTACAGGCCCGCCCATATCTGCATATAAGTCAGCAACCGCGCCTGCACATTGGAATAATTTATCACCCACATGAACAACTCGGTCTGGGTTAGCACACAAGAAAGGCACCTTGCGGGCAGCAGCCTTTACCAACCAGCTTCTGTGGTCTTCCACCCGAGAGAAATCCATGTCTGTCGCTAGAATAACGTCCGCATCATCAGGTGTGGGTGTTTCTATAACATCGAGACCTTCTATTGTATTTCGGTCTCCCTCAGGGCCAAGATGATAAAGCTTCGCGCCTCTAAACTCTGCGCGCACCGCATCCCGCGCCAAGCCGCCAGATGTTACCACATAATCAGTTATTTCTGCCTGCAACCCCATGGCCAATAAAGTTTGCCTTACATGCCCTCTCGGACGGGGCGCATTGGACAAAAACACCGTTTGCACACCTGCAGCGCGGGCTGCCCTAATGGCTGTTATGGCAGATACATAAGGACTGATACCATTATGCATAACACCCCACAAATCACAGATAATGAGATCAAAACTGTCAATAATATCACTTAGCCCCCCAAGGAGGGCGACGGACTGACCGGTGCTATTGGGCATGGAAAAGGGCCTTAAAGTTCTTTTGCTAAATCGCCTGCGGCTGCAGGTTCGCCAAACAGATATCCTTGCGCATATTCTACCTGCGCGTCCAGCGCCTGCAAAACACTCTCTTCGTTTTCAATCCGACTGGCTATAAGCTGCATACCCTTGCGCCGTACAAACGACTTAAAGTCTGCAACGTCACCCTGTTCGGGGTGATGCATCAGCAAATCTGGCAAGTCCGTTTTCACAAACTGAAAATTGTAATTTTCCATGGCAGCGAATTCTTGCTCAAAGTCTGTGACTTTGTCCATTGAGAAACCAAAGCCCCTGCGGCCTAATGTTTCCAACCGATCAAGCACATCGCCATCAAGCACATTGAAGTCTTCCTGCGAAATTTCAAATACCAAGCGGCTTGAAAACTCTTCATTCAGGGTCATAAAGTCAATGAACTGCGGGAAAAACTCTTCGTCCGCCATAGAATAGCGCGACATATTGCAGAAAAACCGCAATTCAGGCCGACGCTTACCAAGCCGCCGTACAAGCTGAATAAGCCTGAACAACAGCAAGTTATCAATAGTACCGATAAGCCCCTTACTTTCCGCAACTTTCATATATTGCCGTGGCAAATAACGCTACCCGCTTCATCACGAACCCGAGAAAAACACTCAAAGTGCATGGTGCGGCGTGCGGGCAAGTTAACAATGGGCTGTAAATAAAGGTCGACCCGATTTTCAGAAAGCGAGCTTTTCACCACCTTAAGCAATTGGTCTTCCCGTTTAATAATCCGGATAGGCGCTTTGCGTTTGGCCGCAGGTGCTCTGCGCGGGCTGGCTTTCGAGCGCGGGGCTGGCGCAGCGTCAGCACCCTGTTTTTTAGAGGGTTGCGGGTCAGGGCTTGACGCCGCGGCTGGTGCCTCGTCGGATTCCATGACAACAAGCGCCGCTTCTTCAGCCGTAAGTCCTAATTCTTCAATGTCTGCTTCGGTAATCTGCTCCGCCGGGTCTGGAGTAAATTCCAGATCGCCATCTGCCGCAGCATCAGAACCCGTGTCTCTGGGGCCATGGTCAGCACTCAGTTCCAGAGCGTCTGCTTCAGTTATCTCAGCAGTACCCCCTTCACTGCTGCCCCCCTTCAATTCAAGCTCTTTGGTATTTACTTGGCTCAAAAGCGTTTGCAACAGCTTAAGTTCACCTACCAAATGTTCATTTGCTTCCTCACCCTCTCTGCCTCTGCTTGCCACTTCACGGCGGGCCCGCTCTAGGTCTTTACGCAGAATATGGGTAACGTCTTCCAAATGCTCCAACCGGCTTGCAGCATCTGAATTTGCGCGGTTGTTCATAATCCAATTTTGCAATTGCCATCCGCCGAAGAAAACCAACATGCCTAAATAGCCGGACACTTGCGCATCCAGGCCAAACAATCGCGGCGGTATTGTCATCACCGCAACCCCAAGGATTGCGTATGAAATTAAGAGAAGTACTTGCGTGACCGGGGTCATAAATGCATTAACCTGTCTAAAGTTATTCCCATCAGATAGCTAATTTGGCATAAAGGCTTGGCTTCGTTAAGAGTTTTATTCATTCAATGCCATTTGGAGCCATAACAAGATGCCTGTAGGCTGCCATAATAACCACAATAACATGGTACAATTAGTGCCATTAATGCGGAGAATTTTGCGGTGAAAAAACCACTATATATTGCGTTACTGCTTCTTGTCATTGCTGGTCTAGCCGTATTTATGCAGCTTGGACCAATCGTTAAAACAAGCATTGAAACCAAAGGGCCTGATGCCCTGCACGTAAGCGTAGAGGTAGGGGACATTCAAATTTCACCCTTATCCGGCAAAGTATCGATCACTGACTTCAATATTGGCCAACCAGCAGGATTTGGCGATGGCCCAATGGTTTCTCTTGGACATTTCAAAATGCAGCTTGAGCCATCAAGCTTGCTGTCCAACCACATTATTATCGATTCGATAAGCGTGATTGCACCACGCCTTGATGTCCGCAGAAAAAATGGCAAAACCAATTTCCAAGCCCTGCACGAAGGCATCGACCTGCCTAATGGTGCGCAGCAAACAGACAATGCCGACACTCCAGTTGGCGAAGAAGTAACCCTAACGATCCGCCACCTGTCAATTGAAGCACCACGCTTACTGGCTAAAACAGATGGGCTGATCAAGCTGGATGAAGACATTCAACTTGCTGATTTTACACTGACTAATCTTGGTACAGACGAGAAAGGCCTTGCACCTCGTGAAATCGCGCGCCATGTGATGGATGCGCTTCAGCCTCAGATCACCAAAGCGCTGATCACCGCTGGTGCCTCTAAAAACATCCAGAAGTTGGCTGGGGATGCGAAAGGCAAAATCGAAAAAGGCTTGGGCGGTTTTCTTAAAAAACTGACTCGAAAAAAGAAAAAAGAAGAATAAAAAATATAAACTTTTATTGCCCATTGATTTCTAGACCAAACAGTCCAATAATAGCCAGACATGACAAGGGAGACCATAGATGACTTTAGAGAAAATAACAGAAACACTGCGGGAACGCGTTGGCGCACATTCACCCATTTCAGCAATCATCAAATTCGATTTCGGAGATGATGGTATTGTGCGCATTGATGGCAAAGTATCGCCAACGGTAATTGATAATGCTGATACAGAAGCAGATTGCACAGTAAAAGTCACAATGGACAATTTCATCCAGATCGCTGAAGGGAACCTAAACCCGCAGATGGCTTTCATGACTGGCAAGCTCCGCGTAGAAGGTGATATGAGCCTTGCGATGCAGCTTGGTTCTATTTTAGGATAACTGTCACACCTTAATTAGCGGCATCTGCCCTGCCTCCACCCAGCTATCCCCGAAAAATACCGCGGCTATTTAGGGAGAGGCAGGCGGTTCTGGTACCAACGAAAGCGGATACGCGCCAATTATGTTAGAAAAAATACGCTCCATACTTGTTGGTCTCAGCCTCATAGTCATCGCTGGCTTATTGGGCTTATACATGTATGTGCAAATGGGTAAAGGCAGCGATATTTTTGGTAGCCAAGCAGGCGCTTTACCCGCTACTAACTTTGACACACTTGCGCATCCGAGCTCTGACACCGGATTTTTACTTTGCCCAGATGACTTGTGTGTAGCAGCAGAAACCGATGGCCCGGCAGCAACATTCAATGTGAATGCAACGGCCCTGCGCCAAGCTCTTTTTGATTTTCGCGATAGCTTACCTACCGTGCGCAACCACCATGTGAATATACGGCTCAATCAATTTGGTTTTCTGGAGCGCCTTCCCGGTGAGCATTTGCCCGCGTTGGTGTCTATTCGCATCCTGCCTGATACCAATTACACGAGCAAAATTGCCATATATAGCATCATGCCTCTTGGGGATGCTGGCCGGGAAACTGATCAGGAACGGGTGGAACGATGGGTAAGACAGATAACAGCACAAGTGTCTGCAAACGCTCTCAAGTAACGCTCCTAAAGCATATCTGCATTAGGTAATTACATATTGCCCAAACCCAGCACACTCTCTCGCTCAACTACTCTGCAGAGTACCCTAGCGGGTGGTTGTGCCGAATAATTAGAAGAGCTGCATGAGCCGATGATGCCTATTAAAATGGATACGCTCTAGTCTGCCCGAACTAACAGCAACGATTTTCTAAGCAGCGGCTACTTTTTTCCGCGAATCGAGTGGCAAACTCCCTCCTGACGAAGGGGCAGGCACGGTAGCCGCGACAGGGCTACCCACTTTTGAAGCATCCTCTTTTTCAGAACCGCCCGCCACAGAAGCAGGGATTGGCGCTCGGCCAAAGGCAGCTGCTTCGCGAATAGTTTCTTTTACTTTGGTCTGAGCGGCAGTGTAGCGCTCAAGGGCAGGTCCAACACTGGAAGAAGGCACAAAAGAGCTTGTTGCTTCTTGTGTTCGGGTCTCCGCCAACAAAATATGTACACTATTGGCCAAAAGGCCCCTGCCCGCAGCAGGTTGCGGTTTCTGCGCCAAAGCAGCAGATTTACTGATGCCAGCCTGAGCCGTAGAAATACTTGATTGAAAAACGCCTGCGGGTGAGGCCGGTCGCACAGGTCTAACCGGCCCTCTCAAGGAAGACCGTTCAACTTGCGAAACATGCCCCGCGTTACGCGACTGCATTGCAGAAGTAGTATCAGCCATAGAAATGGCACCCAATTTTCTAACACCCAGTAGGCATTTTACCTCAAAACAGGGGTCTTTGGCAAGATTCAGCTCTAGCAAGCAAGAAAGGCTTGTGCTATCGCTCGCAAGCTAAGGTTCGCGGGCTCGACTTCTGGGGGAGACTGCACCGACACATTTTATTTAGTTTTAACGATACAGTGCACAGAAAAGCGATACGATACTATGGACCAAAATACGCTCGCCATTTACATCCACGAACTTCGTAACCAATGCTTGCATTCCCAAGCTTCTTTTGACTTGTTCAGCCAAGCGCTCAACAATAAACAGGGGCAAGGCATCTTATACGGCGGGCAAATGATCCTGCTTCCAGCCAGCCAGCTTTCAAGCCTGTTGTGGCCCACGCGCGCCCGGGCACGGAGCCGCGGCGAAGCGCTTCGGAAAATATTACAGCTCACGGACAAACATGCGCTGAATGACCGTCGCCTTTCTGAAGTATGGGAACGTGCGGACGAAAAAGTTGATGAATGGGTGTCAGCCACCAAAGGGCAGCAGATCGTATTTGATTTTGTCGGAGACCCTGCCTCACTTGGTGAAAACGCCCCTAGCGATGACTGCATGTACCGCGGCTATAACCCTGCGACCCAAATCTATACGTACCGGGGAGTGTCCTTTAATTTACCTGCTGTTGCACGGGCAATCAATGATATAGCGGGCCGCGTAAACGCTGTATTCCGCCAAATGTTCCCAGAACAGGCAAAAGCGGAAGACGAGCAACAGAAAAAGCAAATTGCCGCCCAAAAGGCTGCGCAAGAAGCTGCCGAAGAAAAGGCACCAAAAAAGGCTGCTACTAAAAAAGAAACGCCGAAAAAAGCACCTGCCAAAAAGCCGGCTGCTAAAAAGGCACCGGCTGAAAAAGCAGCGCCAAAAAAAGCAGCAACCAAGAAAGTAGCTGCTAAAAAATAATCTGGTTCAGCAGGAGTTAACAGGAATAGGCGTAGAATGGTTTTTACGCCTTACCTGCTGGGGAAGACACCATACTGTAGCAAGCCTGCAAATATTATAATTCGAAAAGTCCGAAAAAGGGTCATATCGATGCAAAAACAAGTTTTTAGTCTACTCATTGCCTTGATGTTGAGCACAGCCCCTGCAATGGCGGCAGACTGCGGTGAAGCCCCTTTTGACGCACCGGCAGGTGTACCGGACGGGCAAACAGCAACAGCAACAGAAATTCGTACTGCGCGTAATGCCGTTGTTGCCTATTCATCTAAGGTAGACACCTACATGGCCTGCATGGACCAGCGGGCTACTGTTTTATTACCCTATATGACAAAAGAACAGAAAACGCGCTGGGATGAAGACTTGGCCGATTTACATGACACGCGGCGCGAACTGCAAACAGCAATGAATATAGCGATTCGTGCTTTCAGGAAAAACCAAAAATAGTTTTCAGTTCTTATCGAACATCGATTTCAAAGGGACCTTCTGGTCCCTTTTTTTGTGCCAATTTATTTGCGGTTGATTCACTAAATTTTTAATTCTCATCTATAATAAAAGGAGAAGCATCCTACGTCTGCACTAAATAATATTGGTTTTTTTGAGCAAGCGCTCCATTTCATTCACCAGACCATAGAGCCAAAAAAAACACAAAAGTAAGGTAAATACTCATGCTTATAGACCGCCCGATTTATGATGAAGAACATACTATCTTTAGGGGTGCCGTTCGAAAGTTCTATGAACAGGAAGCAGCGCCTTACGCAGAAGAATGGGCCAAGGCAGGCATGGTTAGCCGGGAATTTTGGTATAAGGCTGGAGAGGCTGGGCTTTTGTGCCCGCAGTTGCCGGAAGAATATGGCGGTGTCGGCGGTGACTACCGGTTAAATGCCGTTGTGAATGAAGAACAAGCCTATAACCGGGCAAGCGGCGCGGCCCTAGCTGTGCATTCGGACATTGTAGCACCCTATATATTGGATTTCGGCTCTGATGATTTGAAAGACCGTATATTACCAAAAATGATTACCGGTGAAATGGTTGGTGCCATTGCCATGACAGAACCCGGCACAGGCAGTGACTTACAAGGCATGAAAACCACGGCTAAGCTCGATGGTAATCACTTTGTGGTGCATGGCAGCAAGACTTTCATCTCAAATGGCCAACATTGTGATTTTGTAATTGTTGCCTGTAAAACAGATCCAAAAAAAGGCGCTAAAGGCATAAGCCTGATTGTTGTTGAAGCCGACAGAGAGGGCTTTCGCCGTGGTCGTAATTTAGAAAAAATTGGCCAACATGCCTCTGACACATCTGAATTATTTTTTGATGAAGTACGGGTCCCCGCGACTAACCTTATTGGGTCTGAAGGCGCAGGCTTCATGTATTTGATGCAGCAGCTACCACAAGAACGGCTTTCTATCGCCATCATCGCCATGGCCGGTGCCCAGCGCGCCTTTGACATCACGCTAGAGTATGTCAAACAGCGAGAAGCCTTTGGCAAACCCATTATGCATTTCCAAAATACCCGCTTTAAAATGGCCGAAATGAAAACAGAACTGGAAGTTGGCTGGGCCTATCTGGACCAATGTTTGACTAGGCTGGTTAAAAAAGAGCTAGACCCCGCCAGCGGAGCGATGGCCAAATTATGGACAACTGAAATGCAGGGGCGGTTGGTAGACCAATGCTTGCAACTCCATGGTGGCTACGGCTATATGACTGAATATGAAATCTCGCAGCATTTCACAGATGCCCGTGTCCAACGGATTTATGGTGGCACTTCGGAGATTATGAAGGAACTTATTGGCCGCACGCTTTAGCGCGGCCAGCCCCATCATACCACCGGGCGCAAATATCCATAGTTAAACTGGCAAATTAAAAACTACGAATTGCGGTGTGCCATGCTACATGCTAGATGAACGCCGCACGTATTTTTATGATCTGATCCATAGTCGAACAAATTAAGGTTAAGCCCATGGCCCGCCAAAAAGTTACCTTACAAACAACATTGCCACACGGCACTTTTTATTGGGTGACAGAAGTAGAAGCCAACAGTGAGGAAGAAGCTGTGGTAGCGGCCGAAAATCTATTTCTTGCGGAAATGGAACGGACCACGGAATGGACCTTCTCAGACTATAATGTGGAAAAAGCTTAAGAGCTAAAGTCTATTCACTTTGAACAGAGCCTATTACATCACCGGCCCACGCCCGCTACCCAACCACCCGCTAGG
>JAESQS010000024.1 GCA_016765035.1 Kordiimonadaceae bacterium
ATTTTGTTGCCACGCGGATGTGTGACCATTCTTTGGGGTCAACGCCCGCTTCTCCTTCCGGCATAGCAAGGGACAAGCGGCAATGCCCAATGTTTAGGTCCAGCGGGGAATATAGGTCGGTATAGCCAAATTCCTGCAACACATCATTGCCCACTACACCCAGATGGGCAGCGCCAAAGGCCACAAAGGTAGCAGCATCAAAAGCGCGCACACGAATGATGGTTAGGTTGGGAATGTTGGTGTCAAATTCCAGCTTACGGGATTTGGGGTCGTCAAAATCCGCCTCAGGCTCAATGCCAGCACCTCTTACAAGGGGCATTACCTCTTTAAGGATGCGGCCTTTTGGCAAGGCTAATACAAGTTTTTCACTCAGTTCCATTTGGAATGTTCCAGCAAATTTGGGTGTCGGTATGAAAGTCGCCTAATGGCTATGTATCAGTCGTGCGCGGGGCGGGCAATAGCTTCCCAGCTTTCCCCCAGATCAGTTGCAACGGCGTCTATCGTTTCTGTTTGAAGCCGAATAGCAGCGCCACCAGAAAAATTCAATAGCAGCGTATAGCCAGCAGTGTCTGCTGTGCCTTCATCTGCTTCTGTTTTTTCGGCTTCTATATTTAATAAATCCAGCACTGTTTCACTGTCTTGCATATCGATATTATACAGTTGTGCGTTGCTGATGCCGCTTGCATGAAAAGCCACGCGTACACGCCCGCCTTTAGGGCGGCGGAACAAGCGCTTTTTTTCCCACTGATAGCGGTTGCCCACAAAGGCAAAACGGTGTTCGCCCGGCACCCAAGCAATATCACCAATTTTCATGGTGCAATCTTGCAGCAGAGATGAAATGACAGCGATATCTGTGTCGCTTTGGGCAATTAATTTAAGAGGCTTACTCATAAGGCGCTTTTCCGCATCAAGTATTTTTCAAGCTTAGTATGTAAGCTTAAGTTGCCACACGTTCAACCGCTGCGCCAACTTGGCGGAATTTTTCTTCCAGATGTTCATAGCCGCGGTCAAGGTGATACAGCCGGTTCACGGATGTTTCGCCTTCCGCTACAAGCCCGGCAAGGGCAAGGCTCATGCTGGCGCGTAGGTCTGTTGCCATCACAGGGGCTGCCCGCAGGCTTTTAACGCCGCGTACTGTGGCGCTTGAGCCCGTTACTGTAATGTCTGCACCAAGGCGGGTAAGCTCTGGCACATGCATAAAGCGGTTTTCAAAAATGGCTTCGGTGATAACGCTTGCGCCGTCTGCTATGGCAGCCAGTGCCATAAATTGCGCTTGCATATCGGTGGGAAAACCGGGGAAGGGCTGTGTAACAATATTAAAGCCCTTCACATGGCCGTTGGCTTTCACTCTAATGCCGTTTTCTTCAATTTCCACAATGCCGCCTGCTTCTTGCAGGGTATCAAGCACGGCCTGCATATGGTCTGGGTTGGCATTTTCAAGGAAGACATCGCCCCGTGTCATGAGGGCGGCTACCGCATAGGAGCCTGCTTCAACACGGTCTGGCATAACGGTATATTCAGTACCGTGGAGTTTTTCGACCCCTTCTACCGTCAGGGTTTCAGTGCCAGCCCCTGTAATTTTTGCGCCCATGCTATTTAGGCAGGCTGCTAAATCAGCAATTTCAGGTTCTCGTGCGGCATTTTCAATGGTGGTTGTGCCGTGTGCCAATGTTGCGGCCATCAGAATATTTTCTGTTGCTCCAACAGAGACAAAAGGAAAGCGTACATTGCCGCCTTTAAGCCCGCCGGGTGCTGTGGCTTTCACATAGCCTTCCTGAATTTCAATTTTTGCACCAAGAGCCTCTAACGCTTTTAGGTGCAAGTCGATAGGTCGGTTGCCAATGGCGCACCCTCCGGGCAGAGAAACAACGGCTTCGCCTTCGCGGGCCACAAGCGGGCCAAGCACCAAAATGGAAGCACGCATTTTCCGTACAATATCGTACGGCGCGTCTGTGTCATGAATTTCAGGGGTATCAAATGTCAGGCTGCGGCCCACAACATTGCTTTTGCGGCGGCCCACAATGGTGACTGTTGTACCAATATGGTTCAACAGGTCAGACAGGGTGGTTATATCGGCAAGGCGCGGCAGGTTATGCAGGGTAACGGGTTTGTCCGTCAGGAGGGCCGTACACATAAGCGGCAGGGCCGCATTTTTTGCGCCGCTGATGCGAATTGTGCCAGAAAGGCGCTTGCCCCCTGTGATAACCAATTTTTCCATGCGTGTGTCCCCTTTGGCAGTTTATTGCAGTGTCATACAGGCTCCTAGGATTAACCGCAATAAAGACCTGTTTATGGCAAAGAAACAATTTACCCGGTAAAGTAGGGGGAGTGGGCCGGTGATGACTATTAAACAAGATACGATTTAGGGCAGCGCTGTTAAAATTACAGCTTTGGCAGGGTAACGCCGGTTTGGCCTTGATATTTCCCCTGCCTGTCGCTGTAAGCTACTTCGCAGGGTTCATTGCCTTGGAGAAATAGGAATTGGCACGCGCCTTCGTTGGCGTAAATTTTGGCCGGTAAGGGCGTGGTGTTGGAAAACTCCAATGTTACATGGCCTTCCCAGCCCGGCTCCAGCGGCGTTACATTCACAATGATCCCGCAACGGGCATAGGTTGATTTGCCGAGGCAAATGGTCAGCACATCTTTTGGAATACGAAAATATTCAACAGTGCGCGCAAGGGCAAAGCTGTTTGGTGGAATGATGCAGACATCTGTGTTGCGGTTGACGAAGCTTTTTGGGGAAAAATCTTTGGGGTCAACAATAGCGCCATCAATGTTGGTGAATATTTTAAACTCAGGCGCAACACGCGCATCATAGCCGTAAGACGATAAACCGTAAGAAATGCAATTGTCGCGAACTTGGCCATCAATGAAAGGTTCGATCATGTCATGGGTTTGGGACATTTTGCGAATCCATTTATCAGACATAACGGCCATTGGGCTCTCTCCAAATATAAGGGCGGATCATGGGCGCTTTGGTGGAGGCGCTGCAAGGTCCGCAAAAAACGATGTCGATTTACTACGGGGATTAATAGGGTATTCCCATGGGCCGCACAAGCGCTACTAATGGACCAAATGGTCAGGATTTGAGGATGTGTTTACTTAGAATATATCCGTCTGAGTTAGATCAAATCCAC
>JAESQS010000229.1 GCA_016765035.1 Kordiimonadaceae bacterium
ACAGTGTATCCTAGCGGGTGGTTGGGTAGGGGGCGTGGGCCGGTGATGCATATTAAACCAGATGCACTCTAGACACATAAGAAAAGCAGGAGCTTTTAGAGGAGCTTTACGCCCGCAGACAGGGCTTTTAAGCTATTATCGCTGAAAAACCCATCTGGCCTCATCGGATAAAGCTGGCTTGAAACTATAGCCTCCGCCCGTAAAGTTTTTTAACGACTCCACTTCCTCGATACGCTTATCGATAGCATAGCGGGTCATCATGCCTCGCGCTTTTTTTGCGAGGAAGGAAACCACCCGTGCCTTGCCATCCTTTACATCCTGAAATACTGGCGTGATAATATCAGCCTTAAGCGCTTTTTTATCCACCGCCTTAAAATACTCGTTAGATGCCAAGTTCACCAGCACTGGGTTTGCTTGCCCTGCCAAGGATTTATTAAGTTGCTTTGAAATTAACTCGCCCCAAAAAGCGTAAAGCGTTCTACCCCGGTCTGTGCCAAATTTAATGCCCATTTCCAGACGGTACGCTTGCATCAAATCAAGCGGGCATAAAACACCATAAAGGCCAGATAATATCCGCACAGTTTGGTTTGCAAACACACGCGCATCATCATCCATGCTTTTAGCATCCAGCCCCACGTAGACATCCCCTTGGAATGCATCAAGCGCGGGGCGGGCATTACCGGGTGTAAAAGGTGTTTTAAATGCTTTGAAGCGCGCCACATTAAGCTCTGCCAACTTGTCTGAAATGCCCATCATGGCCTTTAAGTCTTCGGACTTTAGTGTTTTGGCCACAGCCATTAACTTGCGCGTTTCAGACAGGAGCGCCGGAACGCTATCATCTGCACGCAGGTTTTCGCTTTCAAAATCAAGTTTTTTAGCGGGGGAAAGGACTATGAGCATTTTTATCTTCCTAACAAATTACTGGACCAAACTTTCATGCTTGCGGCGCTGGCTGGATACACCCCAAAGAATAGTTGCTGTTGCAGCGACAGAGAGCATTACAAAAGCTGCCTGATTAACTGTTGCCCAACCATAAAGGTCAAGCAAAATGCCTGCTGCAAAAGACGCAACAGCAGAAACGCCAAATACAATAAATTCATTCACGCCCTGCACTTTGCCTTTTTCACTTTCAGTATGGACTTGCGTAAGCAAAGTACTGCCGCCGATAAAACAGAAATTCCAGGCAACACCGAGAGCAAGAAGCGACACAGAAAACTGCCATAATTGTATTCCAGACAGCGCTGTGAAAAACGAAATAGCAAAAAGCGCGTGCCCAGAAAGCAAAATTGTCACCAAGCCAAAACGCTTGATCAAATACCCCGTAAAAAGGCTCGGTAAGAACATAGCAATCACATGCGCCTGTATAACTCGAAAGCTTACATCTGTACCGAAGCCACAAATATCCATAGCAAGCGGCGTGGCTGTCATGACAAAGCTCATCATCGCAAAGCCAAGGGCCCCGTTCAATACAGCGACAATAAACACCGGTGTTCGCAAAATCTGTCCAAAAGGCCGTGCCGGGGATGGCTTAGGGCCATCAACCTCAGCAGCTACTTTTAGGGGGCTATCCAAAGGCTTAAACAATGCCAGCGGCACAAAGGACATAAGCGTAGCGGCAATCACAAAAAGGTAGGCCCCCATAAAACTATAGGGAGCGGCTATTTCATTAAACCAGCCTACCAAAGTGGGAACAATAAGGGCGGCGAGCAGCCCCCCAACCAACACAAGAGAAATAGCCCGTGCCGCATTGTCTGCTGGCACACTTTCCGCTGCCGCAAACCGGTAATATTGTGCGCTGGCTTGAAACACCCCCAACAAAAGCGAAGCTATGCACAGCAAAGTAAAACTACCCACATAGAGGCTGTAAGCACCTAACATGCCACCACAAACACCCATAGTAGACCCAAAACGAAACCCTACCCGGCGCGAATAACGCTGCATCAGCATAGACATTGGGCCTGTGGACAAAGCTGTAGCTGCAATAATCAATGACGTAGCAAGCGTTGCGTATTTTGGGTCTGGCGACAGCAGCTTACCAGCAAGCCCCGAAAAGGAAACAACGGTCATAGAGCTGGCGAGGAAACAGGCTTGCGCCATCATCAACACATACACATTTTTATTCTGAGTTGCCACGTCTCGCCATCCTTCACTCACAACGCCTGATTGCAGCATTGAGAGCTACCCCAGACAGTCCTATGTAGCAACTGAAAAGCTTGTGATGGGCGCTATAGAAAAGCTAATGCGAGAGAGGCCATGAGCGGGTGAACGCCTCAAGTGAGGCATTAGATTATATCTGTTTTAGGGAAAAGAATGAGCTAAATAAGCGCACCATAAAAATAGCACCATGGAACATTTTCAAGCTATACGCTATGTCGCTTAAGCTTGTTCCGCCATCATTTGGTCCCCTTTGACCACCCGATTTTCAGGCAAATACAAAGTGAATACAGTCCCCACATCCACTTTGCTTTCCAGCTCTATATAACCGTCATGCATCTCCACAAACACTTTCACAAGTGACAGTCCCAGGCCTGTGCCTTCGTGGCTGCGGCTGAGAGCCGAAGCAGACCGCATAAAAGGAGAGAATATAAGCTCAAGGTCTTCTTCCGGAATACCGATACCGTGATCAATCACTCTAATCATAATTTCACCGGCAGGAGAAACCCCCGCTTCAACCTTTACATCGCCCGCCCCATCGGGGGTAAATTTAACCGCATTGGACAAAAGATTGAGCACAGATTGCTTTAAACGCAACCGGTCCCCCAACAAGTGTGGCAGGCCCTCGTCAATCTCTAACCTGATACGAAAGCGCTTTTGCGTAGCTTGCCCATTAACCAGTGCAAGGCTTTCCTCCAAGAGGCGCACCATATCTACGTTTTCTTCTTCAAGCTCAAACTGGCCAGCTTCGATTTTTGCCAAGTCCAATACTTCCCCCAGTATGGCTGACAAATGCTCGCCCGAAGCAAGAATATCGTGCATATAACCCTTGTATTTTTCATGCCCAATTGGGCCAAAAAGCTGCTCATCCATGATACTTGTAAAGCCAATGATGGCATTCAAAGAGGTGCGTAATTCATGGCTTACATTTGCCAGAAATACACTTTTTGCCCGGTTTGCTGCTTCTGCCTGCTCTTTGGTGGCAATAAGTTCAAGCGAGGTTTTCTGGGTGCGTTCAACTTCTTGTTCCAGTTCCCAAGACCGCTTTCTAAGAGTTTCCTCTGAGGCAGAAAGCGCCTTATTAGTCGCTCGTAAATTCTGCAATAATTCCCGAACTGCATCAAAAGAGGAATTTACCTGTTTTGCAAGAAAACCAATTTCATCCGCTTCATGATGCCCATCTACACTGATACGGTGTTCGCTCGGATGTTCAGGGCTCACATTCGAAAGCTCATCAACAATTTGCACCAGAGGCTTTGTTAAGCCTTGATGGAAAGCAAAATACAGCAGCATTACAAGCAGTAAATTCCGCAAAAACCCTGTTAAAAAGGTTGTGACAGCTCGAGAGAAAAAGGGCTGCAATCCTATCGCCCGGTCCACAACCACCCGTAAACTGCCGGGCCTTTCGGCCATTGTGTCAGGCAAATCAAGTTGCCAATTGTGGGTTGAAATATCATCAATCATAATACGGGCAAAATCGGTCCCCCTATTACTAAACTCACGCGTATCCCGCTTATCTCCGGCTAACATAGTGCCGTGATCATCAAGGATCATAGCTTCAGATACATAGGGGTATTCCATCAGGCCAGAGACAACCTCAGTTGCCAAGTCTGAATCCAGAATAAGCACAGCACGCGTTGCCGCTTTTTGAGCAACTTGCAGGCTTTTTTCTACCTTTCGGTTAAGAAGGCCACCTTCTTCTAAATAATCGAGATAAATTTGACCCGTCGACAGCACTAAGCCCACAGCAAATGCTATGACCACCGCAGTGCGTGCCAGCTTAAACGATATCCTGTCAGACCAGTGTAGATTCAACCTTATCCCCTGGATTTATCCGCTAAATATTCATGACCAATAGCGGCACTTCCCCTATGCCAAACACTCTCTATCATAGTATAGTCCATCACAAGTCAAGTTTTCACCATTGCCCGATATTTTCCATTGAAACCCAAGGCTCTGCCGGGCTTAAAGGCTGTCCAGCCTGTAACAACTCAATAGAAATACCATCGGGGCTAACAATGAAAGCCATTTTCCCATCTCTAGGTGGGCGATTAATCACCACACCCTTATCTATCAATTGTTGGCAAAAAATATGAATATCCTCAACCTGATATGCGAGATGACCAAAATTTCTGCCACCAGTATAGTCCTCAACATCCCAATTAAAGGTTAATTCCAGTTGAGCGTCTTCATTTCCCGGTGCAGCGAGGAAAATAAGCGTGAAGCGCCCGGCAGGCACGTCTTTGCGCCCAACTTCGACCAATCCCAGTTTATTGCAATAAAAGTCCATGGACTGGTCTAGGTCTTTCACGCGGACCATTGTGTGGAGATACTTCATAGTTTTTAGTCCTATTCCCGTTGCGCCCTTAGGCGAATACCGCCTTCACGATTGATTCTAAACAATTTTGGTCAATACCATCAAATGCTGAAGGTTCCGTGGAATCAATATCCAGAACAGCGATAAGCGCGCCTTGTGTATCAAAAACTGGAACAACTATTTCAGAAACGCTCTTCGCATCACAGGCAATATGATTGCTGATAGCATGGACATCTTTCACTATTTGCGTCTGTTTTTCTGCCGCTGCAGTACCACAAACGCCCCGCCCAAACTTGATACGTAAACACCCTAAAGTGCCCTGATACGGCCCAACAACAAGTTCGTCATTAACCTTTTGGTCGCACACATAGAAGCCGGTCCAGTAAAAAGTTTTAGGAAAAGCCTGCTGCAACAAGCAGGATACAGTCGCCATTTTAGCCCCTGTATTTGTCTCTCCTTCTAGAACAGCCAGTATTTGCCCTTCCACTGTCTCGTACACACTCTGTTTAGTCATTATTATGTCCTGAAACCTTCAACATGGCGGCATGGTCAAACCCCAAAACCACATGGCGGTCTATTTCTGCTCCCAGTCTTTCATAAAAACGTATCGCGCCAGCATTATCTTCCACCGCCATCCATTCCATCGCTTCGCAGCCCTGTTCCAGAGCTTTTTTCGCTAAAAATTCCATCATTTTTGCGCCAACGCCGGTGCCTCTGGCTGCTTTGCTCACAACAATATCTTCTATATAGAGTATAGGCGTGCCTCGGTAGCTGGAAAATTTCTTTAAAACCAACGCGGAAACTAGGGGTTCATTCCCCTTAAACCCCAAATACCCCGTACCGAAAGCATCAGGCCCAAACAAAAGTGCAACTAGACGGTCTTTTGTAACAGAAACAGCATCAGGCCGCCCTTCATCACTCGCGAGCAAATGAATGAAGTCAATAAGCACACTCAAATCAGCGCGGGTTGCTGGCCTAAAAACAATGTCTGGCATGCAAACTTCTCACAATTAAACCCCTTACTCGCAAGCTACGGCTTATTTAGGCCGGTACGCAAGCATTGATGCAGGGATCAATCTTAGAACCTTGGAGACAACCACCCAAGGCCAGCGCGGCACAGTGGAAAATGCGACTTTCTTTTCAATTAAGTTCACGAGAATGCGACCTCCCTTCTCTAACGAGATCAGGAAAGGTCGTTTATAGCCATCATCGGTCATTTCCGACATAATGTAGCCGGGTGCTAAGTCGGTAACAGTAATGCCCTTCGTCCACAGCTCAGCCCGCAGGCTTTGTAAATATACAGTCAGTGCCGCTTTTGATGCGGCGTAAGCCCCCGTATGAGGGAAGCCGCGAAATCCCGCAACTGAGCTAATACCAACCACTTGACCAAAGCCTTGTTTCAGGAATATTTTCACAGCAGCGTCAATCGTCGCCATTGCCCCAATAACATTTGTTTCAATAGTTGCCCGCGTAATGGAAAAATCTTTAACACCAACAGTGGTGGCTTTACCAATGCCTGAGTTCGCCACAACAATATCCAGCCCACCCATATCTTCGGCAATTTGAAAAATTGTGGGCTCTACGCTGTCAAAATCAGTTACATCCAGCGTGTAAATAAGCACGTTCGTATCATTGATAAGGGCCAGTTCATCCTTCAGGGCCTGCAGGGCCTCCAATCGGCGCGCTGCAAGGGCCACATCATAGCCCCTACTTGTAAATTCAATCGCCATTTGCCGCCCCAAACCAGACGAACCCCCTGTGATAAATACCTTTTTACGGCTAGTCATATGTCACTCCCCTTTTCCCTGCGCCTATATATAGAGCTTTAACGGTGAACCCCAACATATTTCATCAGGAGCCAGAAAAGAGCCCCTGCGAGATGTTATTATTGCCGTACGCGCTGATGATGCAGAGCACAGGGATGTAAACCACAGCTTTGCCAACCAACTCGGCCTGATACGGCATACCCAAGAGTACCATTATCGTATCCGACTTCGTTAGAAGCATCCCCGGTCATAAAAAAGCCCCTCAAAGCAAGCTACTTTGAGGGGCTTTTCCTATTCTAAAATATAGTTTACTCAGCAGCAGCTTTCGCCATCACAGGCTGCCCTTCGCCACTCTCTGCTAATGGTGTCACTTTGAAATTCAAGACACCGTATAAGGATGTCAGCACAGGACTTAACAGATTGAAAAAGCAGTATGGCGCATAGGCAAACGCTGAAATACCAAGGACACCACTAATGAATGCGCCACAGGTATTCCACGGAATCAGCGGTGATGTCACTGTTCCTGCATCTTCCAAGGTACGAGACAGATTTTCTGGGGCCAGCTTACGGTTTTCAAATTCAACACGGTACATGCGGGCAGGCAATACAATTGAAATATATTGGTCCGCAGCCACCACATTCACGCCAATACAGGTAAGGGCTGTTGTGATGATTAAACTGCCAGAGCTTTTGGCGCGCTCCATAAGGCTTGCAATCAAACGCCGGAGAAGCCCCGCATGGTCCATCACCGAGCCAAAGGCCATCGCTGACACAATCAGCCATATGGTGTTTAAAATACTTGCCATGCCGCCACGGGTTAAAAGCTTATTCATATCGGCGTCTGACGTTGCCCCGGTGTAGCCGCTAAATAAAGCAGTCCACATGCCCTTCACCATGGCGCCGACATCACCAATGCCCTCGGCACTGCCAAAGGCCACCAAAAGATCCCACTGAAAAATCACAGCAATTACGACCCCGGCCAGAGTACTGAGCATCATGGCAGGAAAGGCAGGAAACTTGCGCACAGCAAGGACAACAACAACCAAGACCGGCAATAACAAGTGTAGGCCTGTCCCAAAAGTTTCTTCCAAAAGCTGAATATTATTAGATACGCCAAGCGATGATGCTTCCACATCCACCCCAAGGCCCAAAAGCCCATAGAGAATAAGCGCAATGGTGATCGCGGGGACCGTTGTCCATGTCATATGCCTAATATGGGTAAAAAGGTCAGTGCCAGATACAGCAGGCGCTAAATTTGTTGTGTCAGATAGTGGCGACATTTTATCACCAAAATAGGCCCCTGAAATAATGGCCCCTGCCGTAATTTCCGGCGACAGACCAAAGCTTGTTGCCACACCAAACAGGCCAAGCCCAATTGTCCCAATAACAGACCAGCTACTGCCGATGCTGATAGAGGACAAAGCACACACCAGGCAGGCTGTAATATAAAAAGCATTGGGGTTGATCAGTTTAAGGCCATAATAAATCATGGTGGGCACCGTGCCAGACACAATCCATGCCCCGATGAGCGCGCCAACCATAAGCAATATCAACATTGCATTGGCCGTTGTTTTAATGCCTGTCGCAATAGCGTCTTCCAAAGCAGCCCACTTGTGGCCATTTTTTACAGCAACGCCAATGGCAACGCCGCAGGCAACAAGCAAAGCAATCTGGTTCGGACCATAAGACGCGTCGTCACCAAAAAAATACACGGCTGACGACAGCATTATTATAAGCGCGAGCAGCGGCAAAATAGCATCCAATATGCTTGGTGCAACAAGTGCTCGTTCAGTTGATTGTCCCGTTAACACAGCCCAAAGTCTCCCCGTAGTTTCTCATACTCTTCATTGTGGCATTTCCCAGCCGATCGCCATGCTACGGTAAAACCGCTTGAAGTAAAACGTAAACTGAAGCAAAAAATCAGGACAAATAGCTGTTTAGCCACAATCGCATAGGTGTATTTCAGGCCCATAGGTACATTTCAGGTGTAGGGGATTAGGCAGCGGCAAATATAGGCTAAATCTGAATTTAGCTTGCGAGGCACCCTCTTTGTTCAATATAGTAGACAAAACTTAACCATGAGCACCCATATGACCAGAAATTCCCCGCCGGACATAGGCTTGAAAATCAAAGCCCTGCGTAACGAGCACAAGCTAACACTTGACCAGCTTGCCAAAAAATCTGGCGTGTCAAAATCAATGCTGTCACAAATTGAGCGGGGGCTGACCAACCCAACGCTGGCAACAGTATGGAGCCTGACGCAATCTCTGGGCATTAACATTGCTAATTTGCTGGTAGAAGCAACCACTGAAGATGAAAAAGGCCGTTACCTTGAAGTGGTTAAATCACACCAAACCCCTGAGATACAAAGCGCAGATGGCAAATGTTTCCTGCGTATTCTGGGCCCAATAGACCATGTCGCCAAAACCGAATGGTATGATATGCGCCTTGAAGTGGGCGGCATATTAGAATCAGAAGCCCACAGCGACGGTACCCTTGAGCACCTTACTGTTATTGAAGGGGAACTCGCCGTTGAAAACGGCCAGCAACAGCTCATTGTTAGCGTCGGCGACACAGCCCGCTACCAAGCTGATACCCCGCACACTATTGAAAATAAAGGCAAAATTTCAGCCCGCGCCCTGATGGTCGTTTTATCGGAAGTTCGCTAGAATAAATATACTATATTGTTCTTGACCAATATAACGGATATGATATTCAATATATTGAACTTTCCACTTTAGACCAACCTCATAGGGGTGCATGACATGTCCGACCGTTATAAAGATTTTATCCGTAGTGAACTGCAAAGCACACGAGATGCGGGGCTTTATAAAGCAGAACGCGTCATCACATCGCCCCAACAGGCAGAAGTGAATGTGGCTGGCGTTGACAGCACTAGCTATATTAATTTCTGCGCCAATAATTATCTTGGCCTATCGAACAATGCTGACTTGGTGGCAACAGCCAAGAACGCACTGGACACATACGGCTACGGCATGTCGTCAGTACGCTTTATTTGCGGCACCCAAAATATCCATAAGGCACTGGAAGCTAAGCTGGCTACCTTCCTAAAAACCGAAGATGTAATCCTCTACCCCAGTTGTTTTGATGCCAATGCCGGGCTATTTGAAACCTTACTTGGCAAGGAAGACGCTATCATTTCCGATGCACTCAACCACGCCAGCATCATTGATGGCGTGCGCCTGTGTAAAGCCCAGCGCCACCGCTATGCCAACAACGATATGGCCGCGCTGGAAGAATGCCTCAAAAGCGCACAAAACGCCCGCTTCAGGCTTATTGCAACTGACGGTGTTTTTTCCATGGATGGCATCTTGGCAAACCTGCCTGCTATTTGTGACCTTGCAGAAAAATACGATGCTATGGTGATGGTTGATGACAGCCACGCTGTTGGCTTTACTGGCAAAACCGGTGCTGGCACACCAGAATTTTGGGGTGTGCAAGACCGGGTTGATATCCTTACGGGCACACTAGGCAAAGCCCTTGGCGGTGCTTCGGGGGGCTATACAGCAGCCTCGGCTGAAGTTGTAGAATGGCTTCGCCAGCGGTCGCGGCCTTACCTGTTTTCAAATACACTGGCGCCGGTCATTGCCGCCACCACATGCCGCGTGCTTGATATGCTAGCAGAAGACCAAACGCCGCTGGCACGCCTCTCAGAAAATAGCGAATATTTCCGCACAGAAATGACCAAGCTAGGTTTCACGCTGGCGGGGGCTGACCATGCCATTATTCCCGTTATGTTAGGCGATGCAAAACTCGCATCTGATATGGCAGACAAGCTGCTTGATGAAGGTATTTTTGTTATTGGCTTTTCCTTCCCTGTTGTGCCCAAAGGGCAAGCCCGCATCCGCACGCAAATGTCCGCAGCACATACACGCGCGCAGCTTGATCAAGCCATTACAGCCTTTGGTCGTATTGGCCGCGAACTTGGCCTGATTTAACAGCATAAAGGTAGAAAAACCCATGAAAGCACTTGTGAAATCAAAGGCCGAAGAAGGCATCTGGATGGAAGATGTTCCCACCCCTGATGTGGGTCCAAACGATGTATTGGTGAAAATCAACAAAACGGCTATCTGCGGTACAGACATCCATATTTATAACTGGGATGAATGGGCGGCAAAAACTATTCCTGTGCCGATGCATGTGGGCCATGAATTTGCCGGCGTTATTGTTGAAATGGGTACCGAAGTAAAAGGCTTAACAACAGGTCAACGTGTTTCTGCCGAAGGCCATATTACTTGTGGGCACTGCCGGAACTGCCGCGCAGGCAAGCGCCACCTTTGCCGCAACACAGAAGGCATAGGCGTTAATCGCCCTGGTGCTTTTGCAGAATATATATCTGTGCCAGCAGTGAACATTTGCCCGCTGCCTGATGCAATCTCAGACGACCTTGCGTCTATTCTCGACCCACTTGGCAACGCCGCCCATACAGCGCTTAGCTTTGACCTTGTTGGCGAAGATGTGTTGATAACCGGCGCGGGGCCAATTGGCATTATGGCTGTGGCCATTGCCCGGCGCGCAGGGGCACGCCATGTTGTCATTACAGATGTGAATGACTACCGCCTTGGCCTTGCCGCCCAACTGGGTGCCACCCGTACTGTGAATGTTACAAACCAAAACTTACGGGATGTGATGAATGACCTTAAAATGACAGAAGGTTTTGATGTTGGGCTTGAAATGTCCGGTGTACCCTCTGCCTTCCATAGTATGCTTGATACCATCAACCACGGCGGCAAGCTGGCCCTACTGGGCATTTTACCTGACGGCACAGGCATTGACTGGAACAAGGTCATTTTCAAAGGGCTGGAAGTGCATGGCATCTACGGACGCCGTATGTTCGAAACTTGGTATAAAACCATTGCCATGCTGGAAAGCGGCCTTGATTTAACCTCGGTTATTACTCACCATTTTCATGTGGATGATTTCCAAAAAGGCTTTGACCTCATGCGCTCTGGCCAATCGGGCAAAGTAATCCTTAACTGGGCCTAGCAAATACGCCCTAACCCTCCTTGCCCCCATAGATTTATGGATACGCCGGTCAAGCTGACGCATAACAAGCTGGCGGATAATGGGTAGAGCCCGTGCCATACTCACATCTGCGCCACCATACTCTATGGTTTGCAGTTGCACGCAGTGAGGAATTTGTTAGGGTGCTGCCATGACTGATGATTTACCCATTAAACCGGTTTTTGACCTTGGTAGAACACTGCCACATCTGCCGCCGAAAAAGCAGGAGGAGCTTTCCCGCGCTCTGGGTATTATTTTTGAGGAATTTGAAGACGCCCGCGCCCTTGCCTCTAGTGAGCAAAAGCGTATGGGCCGCATATTACACATCATTCTATTTGGGTCTTTTACCGGCGACACATGGGTGGAAGATGCAAAAAGTGGCTATATGTCAGACTTTGACCTGTTGATTGTGGTCAATAATGCCACCGTCACCGACTATAGCACCTATTGGTATAAAGCTGAGGAACGGCTACTCAGGCATCCGGCCATCCAGCGCGAGGTAAACTTCATTGTGCATGACTATGCTGAGGTAACTGCCAAACTGGGCGAAGCGCAGTATTTTTTCAGTGACATCGTGCGGGAAGGCATCTCGCTATATGAGCTGACAACAACGAAAAGCCTAACAAGCCCCGCCACACTGGATGAAGCCGAAGCTAAGACGCAGGCGCGGGAGTATTTTGAACAATTCTTCCCCAAAATATCTTCCGCGTTGAGCGGTACACAGCACTTTATCGATGAAGGCGAAACGAACGATGCCGCATTCATGCTTCACCAAGCAGTTGAGCGTGCCTACAATTGCCTGCTACTAACGCACACGCTTTATTCACCGCCCAGTCACAATATAAAATTCCTGCGCTCGCTGGCTGAAGACTTAGATGAAACCCTAATAGGTGCATGGCCCCGTGCCACCAAAACAGACCGAGCCGCCTTCGCCACCCTAAAACGAGCCTACATAGACGCCCGCTATTCCCCTAAATACGAGATTACCAAAGAGCAACTAAACTGGCTGCTCGACAGAGTAACTTTGTTGGAAGACCTCGTGAAAAAATCGTGTGAAGCGAAACTGGCGCGTTAGTCATACCCCTCTCTTTCGTCATTCGGCGATGCCTTAGCTTGTCACTCAACGACGGGATCGGCGAGCCCAGTGTACGGCGATACAGATTTATGGATACGCCGGCCAAGCCGTTGTATGGCTCAATGAGAAGTCGTCGCATGACACGATAACGAGCCTCGTATGACAGGTGATGTGCGTGCGATGCCGACCTATTTATAATCGTCTCCCCACTTTTACATAATCGTCATACCGGCCTTTTCATAATCGTCATCCCCGCGTAGGCGGGGATCCATGGG
>JAESQS010000230.1 GCA_016765035.1 Kordiimonadaceae bacterium
CGCCGCATTGTGGCTGACGCTTCGCGTGACGGTGGCTTCCCGCCTCTCTTGCTAGAGCCTATTAATTTTGAAGCACTTTACCGTTCTCAGCTTGCTCAAGAAGAGCAGCAAGCCGCCGCTGGTAAAGACGCAACAGCAGAAGCAGCCCCAATCAACTAAGGCTCGCTTTAAAAATACAGGGCATGGCCCAAAGAAAAACCGGCTTCCAATATTGGAGGCCGGTTTTTTGTTGCTTACCACTTAAACTAATATCAACGCCAACCCATGCCCCTATCGAACCACAAGCGAGAATATCCCGTGGGGTGGGCTCGTGATACAAATTAGATAAGGACGCTTAAACAGCAACCATTTGTTGCCACGCATCCCAGCCTGAAACCAAGTCCGCAATTAGTTCGTATCCTGCCGCACCGGGGTGCACACCGTCCCCTGCAACGCATTCATCTTGCCAGAGTTGGCTATCTTTCAGGGTCGTAAACACATCCAAATAGGGCACTCTATGCGCTTTGGCAAAAACACCAGCCTGACGGGAAAGGTCTGCGAGGCGCTTGTTGGCAGTGACATCACCAACAAGAGGCACCGGCCCTACAACAAGCGTAGGCCAAACCTTTGGTGCAGCAACAAAAATAGAACGGGCATTTTTCAGCCTGTCAGTTTGCGGCAACCGCGCCCGGCCATCTTCGCCTGCGGCGCAATCATTTGCACCAAATGAAAAGACCAGTCGGCCCTCATCACCCGTTTTCATGCGGGCTCCTGCCTCCTGTTGCCAGCGGCCCATAATGTCTGCGCTGGTGTCTCCGCGAACACCTAGATTATACTGAGTAATGTCTTTGCCGGCCTTGCGTGCAACAGAACAAATACGCCCAGTCCAGCCCAAACAATCATCATCGCCTGCACCATTCACAAAACTATCGCCAAAAAAACAAATTTTCATAGGAAAAGCCTACCAACTACACTGATTAAAAAATTAGGCACTATCGCGCTGCTTTTGTCAGCCTGAGCAACGCACGCGCGCAAATAACATCCGCCGGATTGCCTGTTGTTTTACAGTCCAGCTCGGCTTCCCTTAAAATATCCAGCGCTTGTTCTACCTTACGTGCTGACCACATAGATATTTCACGCTGGAATTTATCCCGCTCGCCAAAAAACACTGGCGGACGTAATTTGCCAAGGGCTTCCCCGGCACTCATGCCGCAATCCATGTGGCCTCGTGCCAAATGCAAACGCATCATCCGGTTTTGCAAGGTACGAATAATAGCAATGGCGCTTTCGCCAGATACCCGCGCACGCTCCAGCAACTTCTCCAGCATAGAGAGGTTTCCGGCTGTCACGGCCTCGGCAATTTGGTTCAGGCCAAGGGCCGCCGTATCTCCCACACAAGCTTCTGCATCCGAAAGCGTTACTTGCCCGCCCTCAGTGCCTTTATACAGCACAAGCTTGTCCAGTTCTCCGCGTGAAACCATGCGGTCACTGCCAAGGTTATCAACAAGATAGGCAACAGCGTCCTGCGTTACCGTCAGATTGGCATCAGCCAGAACAGACTGTACAAGGCCCATCAGGTCGCGGGCAGAATCTTCGTAACACGGAATTGCCAGAGCGGTTTTTTCTGCCTCAAACAATTTTCTAACGCTGGAGCTTGGCTTCAAGTCCCCGGCTGTCATCACAAGCAAGCCGTCCCCTTGGCTGCTTGCGAGCACAAGCTTTACAGAATCGGTAACTTCATTGCCCACCCCGTCCATACGCACCAGCCTACGGCCACCAAGCATGGAGATTGCAGCAACTTCATCAAGCAACAGCGATGGCGCATTCTTAAGGTCATCGCTTGAAGGCTTTGCAACCTGAAAAGGGTCAGAAAGGTCCGGTGCTATCTGTTTGCTAATCAAGTCAGCGCGTTCCCGCGCCAAGCCTTCGTCCCGGCCAAAAACCAGTACTGCCCGCACATGGGGGCCAATGTTTTTCACTAAAGCAGGAATATCGCGTGGTTTAACTTTCAACGCCCTATCCTTTTTTAATTTCTAGAAAATTGCAGGGCAAGTCGCCTGTGAATACGTTCTGCAAGCTCAAGGGCAAGCCGCCGAGCGGTATCTTCACGCTGCATCACTGTTGCAAAGTCCGACAGCACAATGTCAAAAGAAGACCGTGCCCGCAGCCGCTCGTCAAACAACACTTCATCTGTTGTTAGAGACACCAGGCGCACGATAGCAACCACAGTGAGCTGTTCCTGAGTGGTGGCAGCGTCAGGACGTACACCATAGCCTTCTGCGGTTTGCTCCAGCACCACATCAAGCCGGTATTTTTGTGGCCCAGATATATTCAAACGGTCAATTAACCGGTTGCGCATAATCTGGCCAAGCCGGTCATCTATGGGCGAAACATCGACACTGGCAAGCACAGCCTGCATAGCTGTGCTGGAGCCCCCGGCTTCGTAAAGCGGCTTGAACCCACAAGCAGTGAGCAACATCAGACTTATGACAGCAATGATACGCATCAATTCGCTACGATATTCACAATTCGGCCCAGTACAACAATTACTTTGCGTACAGTTTTACCTTCGATGAAACTTTGGACTTTTTCACTGCCCATTGCAACGGCCTCTACATCTTCTTTAGACATGTCTTTGGCCACTTCAATAGTATCGCGTACTTTACCATTCACCAGCACAGCCATTTTCACAGTTGCATCAACCGTAAGCGCTTCCTCAGCTTTTGGCCAAGGGGCATTAGAGGCAAGCGTTTCATAACCAAGCTGCTGCCACATTTCTTCCGCCAAATGCGGCATCATGGGACAAACCAATAAGACCAAAGTTTCAAGCGCTTCCCGCATTGCTTCACCTGCACCAGCGCCTTCAAGCTTGACGCTAATGGCAGCAGCAAATTCATAAAGGCGGGCAACTGCTTTATTAAAGTGCAGTCCCTCGATATCCGCAGTGATGCCTTTAATCGTCTTATGGCTGGCTTTGCGCAAGGCAAGCGCGCTATCAGACAAACTCGTTGGCATGTCACTGCCCATGGGGCTTAGGGCAACACTAGGCTCACTCACCAAACGGCAAATACGTTGGTTGAAGCGCCATGCCCCTTCAATGCCAGCTTCAGTCCACTGTAAATCACGATCCGGCGGGCTATCAGACAACACAAACCAGCGGGCCGTATCAGCACCATATTGGTCAATAATATCATCCGGATCGATCACATTACGTTTCGACTTGGACATTTTTTCAATACGTCCAGCCTTCACAACAAGGCCCGTGTCGCTCCGGTAAAGGCCACCATCTTCTTTGGTCCGCACCAATTCAGGGAACACCCACTCATCGTTAGAATCTTTATAGGTGACATGGTTCACCATGCCTTGCGTAAATAAGCCTTCAAATGGCTCTTTAATTTTCGTGCGGCCAATATGATTGAGGGCTCGTGTAAAGAAACGTGCATAGAGCAAATGCAAAATTGCATGTTCCACACCGCCAATATACTGGTTTACAGGCAACCATTCATCAACAACGCTGCCATCAAACGGTTCATCTGCGTCTGGTGTACAAAAACGCATGAAATACCAGGACGAATCCATAAATGTATCCATAGTGTCTGTTTCACGCTCTGCATCCTTACCACAAGCAGGGCAACTGGTCTTTTTCCATGTTGGGTGGTGCGCAAGCGGATTACCCGGTTTATCAAAAGAGACATCTTCCGGCAGTTTTATGGGCAAGTCTTCGCTCTTGACCGGCACAACACCACAATCATCACAGTGCACAAACGGTATTGGCGTACCCCAATAACGCTGGCGGGAAACACCCCAGTCGCGTAGGCGGTAATTCACCATCCGTTCGCCCCAACCTTCCGCTTCAGCGCGGTCGATCACGGTTGCTTTGGCAGTATCAATATCCAGCCCATCGAGGAAACCAGAGTTATAAAGCGTGCCAGGCCCAGTGTAAGCTTCAGTGCCTATTTCGAAGGAGGCAGCGTCTTCACCTTCCGGCAAGACGATCGGCAACACCGGCAAATCATACTTCCGGGCAAAGTCTAGGTCGCGTTGGTCGCCAGCCGGGCAGGCAAATATAGCGCCCGTGCCATAATCCATAAGCACAAAATTGGCCACATAAACTGGCAGCTTAATACTGTCATCAAACGGGTGCGTTACATGCAACCCTGTGTGATAGCCGTTTTTGTCAGCTTTTTCCAAAGCCTCTTCAGTCGTGCCAGTTTGGCGGCATTCCTGCACAAAAGCTTCAAGCTCAGCGTTATCTTCCGCTAACTTAGCAGCAATGGGGTGATCAGCCGAGATTGCACAAAAGCTTGCACCAAACAGCGTATCTGGCCGTGTTGTGTACACTGGCAGTTTTTCACCGGTTTCAACAATGGTGAAATCAAACTTCAGGCCCTCAGAACGACCGATCCAATTTTCCTGCATCAAACGCACTTTATCAGGCCAACGGTC
>JAESQS010000231.1 GCA_016765035.1 Kordiimonadaceae bacterium
CCCTACATAGCCGATGGCACTGAGACAGACTTTGAAATGGGCGTTGGGGCTGGCACTGTGCTTAATGTCAATGCTTACATCGACGGTATCCGACAAAAGACCGATGACTATTATATGCACATGCAGTCTGTGCGGTTTAAAACGCCGCCTCCTGCTGGCGCTGAGGTGGTTCTATACTGGTTAGCGCCACCAAGCTCTATTACGCCGGGTATTCCTGTTGATTGGGATTTGTTGCTCAATTATCCCGGTGACGAAGCCGTGCTCAATACAGCCATTATAGCTGCCCACATTGAGGGTGTGCTCGACGAGGCTCTTGACACAAGCACTGTCATTGAAAATATCAATGCAGATATTACAGCTAATGTTGACCAGCTAACTCAATTTTCCTCCACGGTTGGAGAGAATACATCTTCAATCGCAGAAGTCATTGACACTCAAGATGGCCTTTCAGCCCAATATACGCTGAAAGTGAACGTTAACGGCCATATTTCAGGGTTTGGCTTGGCTTCTACGGCCACCAATGGCGTAGTCATTTCAGAATTTGCGGTTCTGGCAGACAAGTTTTTAATCGCAAGCCCGAATGGTGGCGATCCGGTCGCTGCGTTTTATGTTACACCGGATAGTGAAACCTATATCAGCGAAGCTTTCATAAAAGACTTAACTGCCGCTAAACTACGCGCAGGGACAGCCTTTGTAGACCTGCTGTATTTGGGGGGGGCTAACTTCAAGCTTCACGGTTCGCAGTATGGCACCGACAAGGGAACTATGACGGTATCGGATGGTGCAACCGACCTAATTAAAATGGGCTATTTGAGTGGCACTACGGTCGGTTTTGAGTTCAAGAACGCGTCTGGTGAAGAACTGTTTAGCGCCAAGACCGCTATCACTGAAATTCATAATGCCCAAGCCGTTGCGTTACTGGTTAAAAATCCCTCGTTCGAGTACGGGCGTACAGGGTGGCAATGGGGCGAAAATTGGGACATTATAGAAGACCCTGCCAATGCAAAATCCGGTCGGTGGGTTGCCGTTCATATCGCAGGCGACCCCACGCCTCCCGATCCTACGCATACCTTTGGTGGCGGCACCATTGGGTCAGCGACCCCAGTAATTTCTAGCGCAGACAAGATGCCAAATGAGGAAGTTTTTTCATTTGGTGATGGTGAAAAAATCCTTATTCAATCGTCTGTAAAGGCTGAGAGCGGAGCAAGTGGCCTGCTCTTTATTCGGATCATTTGGTACACGCAAGATAATGTAGCGATCAGTGAGAGCCAGTCTTCACCTGTCATTCCTGTCACTAATTGGATACGCATACGAAAAGTGTTCACAGCACCCGGCGGTGCGCGTAAAGGGCGGCTTGAAATCGCTGTGCGCGATCATACCACTGGCGGCAGATGGTTCGTTGACCATATTCAGTCGGGGATTGTGCCTATTGAAGCTGACTTTGACGTTATCAACGCGATAAACGCGCCAGCAGAGGGCGGCGCTACCGCTGGTGCTACTTGGGGTAATGATGTAACCGGCCAACCAAGCGATCAAGCGCTTCTAAATAATCAGCAGCAGTGGGAGGAAGTGGGCGGTGCAGGCAGGCCGGCAGACGGAGCCGATATAACCAACTATAGCGACAACCGTGTTTCAAACAGTGTTATCTCAATTGCGGCCGATGGAACGGGTACCTATTTCGATGGCACCAATACCATCAATCTTGGTGTCGTTACTATTGGCGGGCTTGGGTATACAGGCGACCTAAACGCCGACCAGACTGATTATGATGATAGCCGTGTATCAAATGCAAACCTGATAGCCAATGCGGACGGTACGTTCAGTTACTTTAATGGCACGAGTTTCGTCAATCTTGGTGCTGTGACCATAACGGGCCTTGGCTATACGGGCGATCTAAACGCAAACCGGATCACGAACACAAATGAAATTACAGACGGTGCGGGTCACGGCGACACAGCTTTATGGCAAGGCGTTACCGGCACAGGGCTACCAGAGGATAATGCCACGGTAGGCGCACCTTCTGGCACGTTAATTGGTGGCGAGGATGTTGATAAAATTGTCGGTGGAGCCTTGAACGCTCGCCCCACAATGGTTCTCGACCTAAACACCCTAACATCGGGCGCTTATAATTCGGGCGAAGCTACAGTTTTCGGGGTTAACGAGGACGGGCAACGAGACAAAGATTTAAATGGCTTTTTTTATTGGCAGGGCAGCAAGATCACGATCCCGCGTGGTGAGGTCGGGACTTCAACAATCGCAACGCAAGTCGCCAACCGGCGTGGGTATCTGGTATGGGACAGTGGCGCACCATTCTATATAAGCGGGGCATGGCGTAAAGCTGCCTTTGCGTTTGTTAATGACGCTGGCGATTGGACGTATGATAATAACTCGGCCAGCAGTGGTGCCTCCTTCATCCCCTCAACCAACACCATAGCGCTTGGTTGGTTAGAAACTGGCGCAGCAGACAACCTGCTTGGTGGGGGGCTTTTTGGCGCTCCGGCCACCCTTACCGCTGTCGTTCTCAGGATTACCCCAGCGAATGCAGGTGTTTACATCGCATCCGCTGCTATTGATGGCGCTTACATTAAGGAATTGACCGTAGAGGCGATCCACGTTTCAAACCGATCTCTCACATCAACCACACTTAAGAGCAAATCTGTGCAGCAATATATGGCGCTCAACACGTCTTGGCAGGATGTTTCGCTCCTTACTCATTCAGCCAATTTTCCGGGGTCTTCGGACGTTATAATTTCCGGCAGTTTTGTTTGCCTTGCGCGGGTTCGAGACAGCTCAAAGTTTTCCGTGAGTGTTCGCTTGATTGCTGATGGTGTTTTGGTGGAGCCTGAACTGCCCAAAGTTGGCGGCAAGGGTGATATGGATATTAATTCTGACCCAGAAGATTGGTATTTTACAGCACCCTTCTCCTTCAAATTTCAAGGGCCGGGAACAGAAACAACTTACAAAATTCAACTCGCCATAGCTTACCCGACCGAAGGTGCGCCAAACTTCGACTACCCCGACCAGCTCAGAGTTACAGCAGGCTCTATGCTTATAATGGAGAATATAAAATGATGTATACTGTTGGCATTGAGCTTGAAGCGGGGACCGCCCGCATTGAGGGGTACGAAGACCGAAACCCTGACGACCCAAATTGGCGGCCCACGCCAAGCTATGTTTATGTCGAAGGCTCCCATAACCACCAGAGTAAGTATTTAGCACAAATTTCTAGTGAGTGGACCGTGCAGGATAAGCTTGAGTTCACCACCGGCAGCGGAACCTTAAGCGCAAGCGTTGGCACATCTATTGTAATCGACTTGGGTGTTTCTGGCGTGTCCGTTGAATTAGATGGAGTGTCGCAAGGCATTAACAGCGAGGAAACTGTTGAGTTCACAGCCACGACAGGCGGCGCGTTTACGCTTCGATTTGTTTTATTCCCTTATGTAGAAACTGAGGTAACTATCAATGCATCTTAAAGTCGGCAAATCAGAACGGAGTCAAACAAGGGCGTTAGTTAGTCGGGCATTAATCAACCACAAGGGGGAAACCCCTAAACTCACACATTCTGAAATACTTGTGTGGGTAAAACGATTGTGGGCGGTACAGCGCTACCGCGACACGGGTAGCTCAGCGCTTATTGAAGAAGAGGCGGCAAGGCTCAGCCTTACGGCCGAGCAGGTCATTGACCTCTATCACAACCGCATTGAGCAAGTTCAATCCCCCCTTTTAGCCGCATTCACTGACGACTTGATCGGCTAAAGGCGACCTTCCATGTGAAGCAGAAGAACGTACCCCTTGGTCTAAGGTGCCTACATTTCGTAGGATAATAGAGCTAAGAGGCGCGTTTAATATGGCTATTGCAAATTGGGTCCAAGAACTTTCATCCACCGTTGGAACTGGGGATATAACTCTAACGGGCCCAACGAGCGGCAATGTTTCGTTTCAGGAACGCTGGACAACCTACCCCGCATCCATAAATTACCTGATCATTGATGGGGAAAATAAAGAAATTGGATTAGGCACCCTAGTCTCTGCAACCACCTTAGAGCGCACCACCATTGCTGAAACTTTGTATGCTGGAACGCTTACTGTATCAGGCGCGACCCCTATCGAGTTGACCGGCGGCGCGTTTGTAGCAGTGGCTTATTCGGCTGCTGACCTTGAGGGTCTTGGTTCGGGCGGGGGTGGCGGCGATCATGTGAAAACAGATTGGAATGCTGCGCTTGGCTCGGCTACCGAGTTACTTAATAAGCCGACCCTTCCGACACTTACCAGTGAGCTTACAAACGACAGCGTTATTTCGAGCCTTGTTGCTGGCTCGAATGTCACCATCGACACAACAGACGAACGTAACCCCGTTATCAATGCCACGGCTTCCGGTGGTGGGGGTGGTGGGGGTGACGTGAAAGTTTCTGACGAAGGAAGCCAAGTTTTAGCTGCCGCATCAAATATCAACTTTGTTGGCGCAGGCGTTACTACTACCGATGGGGGTGCAGGAACCGCAACCGTCACCATTCCGGGCGGAGGCGGAGGTGGTGGCGCAGACATCGCCATTGAGGGCGAAGGTGTTGAACTGATTGCCGCCGCAGAGAGGCTCGATTTTACAGGGGCGCATGTATCGCTTTCTGACGCTGGCTCTAATGAGGCGACAATCACGATAGAGGTGCCTGCCGCTTCAAGTATTGTTCCCGGCACGCTTTCTGCTACGCACTTCGATAAGCTTACAGGCATTGCCGATAATGCTACGCCAGACCAAACTGGGGCTGAAATCAAAACCGCTTTATTTGGTGAAGTTGACACAAATAATTTCGATGATCTTTCCCAAACTAAACTTTCAGGTATTGCTGCCAGCGCCCAGGTTAATCGGACAGCAGCTCAAATAAAAACTGACTTGTTTGGTGAGGTTGATACCAACAATTTTACTGATGCATTGCTCACTGTCTTGGAGAGTATAGAGACTGGCGCTAAAGACGATCAAACTGGTTCAGAGATTAAAGCGCTCCTTGATGCCCTAGCGAATACTAATTTGGCGACTGATGCCCAAATTGCCAAGCTGGATGCGCTACACGTTGATTACAGCCTTGCTCCTGTGCAGGCCGTTACGGACCTTAAATCAATCACCTCAGCCACATACACTGATAAGGCGCGGGTGTTTGTTGAAGATGAACGAAGCGAATATTTTTATGACGCACAACAAACAAGCGGTGATGAAGCCCCGAACGATCAAGTGGGCGGCACAGGCTTTTGGCTAAAAATTAGCCTTGATGGGGAAACTTCAGCCAGCATTCTTGCTAAATATGAAAGCAATCCCAATAGGCAAGCCTTCACTGATGCGAAAGATACAAAACTAACTGGTATTGAAGATGGTGCCACAGCAGACCAAACTGACACTGAGATTGCAGCTTTGTACGAAGCGGTTGCAACGGTAGAGCGCTTCACAACCACCTTCAAAGACAAATTGGTTGCTATTGAGGAAAGCGCTACAGCAGACCAAACAGGAGCAGAAATTAAAACTGCCTTGTTCACTGAATTAGATACAAATAATTTTGACAATACTGCCAAGGATAAACTGGACGGTGTTGAAAGTGGGGCTACAGCGGATCAAACAGATCTTGAGATTGCAGCTTTGTACGTAGCTGTTGCAACGGTTGAGCGCTTCACCACCACTCTCCTTAACAAACTGAATGGCATTGCTGAAGGTGCAGAAGTCAACGTTCAAGCTGATTGGGGTAGTGAGGGAGCAGACGGGGTATTGAACAAGCCCAACCTTGTTGGTTCTCTGGGTAGTTTAACTGATGTTACAGCCCCCTCCCCTGAAGATGGACAAGCACTGGTTTGGGCCGCAGAATTTAATGATTATAGACCTCAAGATGTTATAAGCAGCTCCTCTGGAGGTTCCACCTCAACTGCTAGTGGGGCAGATATTACTCATAATACTTTTGATATTATAGCTAATGCAGGATTAGACCTTGCTGGGGATACTCATAAAATCATCGACGACTTTGAGACATCTGCGGGAGTAAACCCAACAGGGTCTGTAGGAACTTATGTATCCGCTGATGATTACTATGTAGGTAACGATACAGGTAATGGGTCATCAATTGCTATTGAAATGACATCTAACACGGCTCCAGATGGTACTGTTACCTCTGATGCTGTAAATTCAACTACCTCTTGGGAGGTATTTGATAATAACCCAAATTCTGATTGGAATGCCGGAACAGACGCAAATACTACAGATGTCATTGTAGAATTTGAGTTTTCTGAACTTACTCATGTGAATGGTTATATGGTTCACAGAGATGCCGGATCAGACTCTCTAGCCCCGAGGTCTTGGATTTTAGAAGGATCTAAAGACGGCTCTTCTTATGACTTACTACATACAGAAGTGAACGCAGACTGGACCAATTTTCAAACTAATTCACTAGGAATCATCGGAACAGATGAGAAATACAAATTCTTCAGAACAACATTCACTTCCCAGAATGGTTTTGGCGGAATGGTTTTGGCTCAAATCAGTTTTTTAGGGCCAAATACCAGAAGTATATTCGATGTAAGATCAGTTTCTCAGAATACCACTATTGAGACCACAACTGCTAAACTTCTAGTATGGCATGAAGATGTTGTTGAGGACGTGATTTTAAACACTCGATTAGTGGGAACAGTTATAGTTGGGTCCACAATTCACACAGTGACTTTAGCTGAGGTATCTAGAGTAGGTCAATTTAGGCTTTCATCAGGAGTTGTGACGTTTGCTGAAGAACCCATCGACACAAATATTCATTACAACATAAACATAACAAATGGGACAGAAGTACGTATCCATGGTGTTGCACTGGACTGGTCTGGAGGAATTGATACCCTCACTAGTGCGGATATTAAAACTCTCTATGAAGGTGAAGCTGATACCAATGTGTATGATGACGCTGCGGTCACTAAGCTCTCAGGTATCGAAACTTCTGCAACCGCTGACCAAACTGGTGCAGAGATTAAAACTGCCTACGAAGGCGAAGCCAACACAAACTCCTTCACGGATGCTGAAAAAACCAAGTTGGGGACACTCTCGCTAGCCCGTACGGACGAAGAAATATACGATCTTGTTGGTGCGATGTTCACGGGTAATTCTGAAAGCGGTATAACCTCTACATTTGACGATGGCACGGATAAAATCAATCTAACCGCCTCTGGTTCAGGGGGTGGGTCTGGTTCTGGCACTGCCGATAACAGTGTGAGCCAAGCCAATTTAGCTGTCGCTCAGATACAGCAAGCTAAAATTCGCGATTACGCTGCCCACGGCGTTATAGAGGGGGGCATTGATGCATTCATAGATACCACAGGCATAGACGCTGCTGGAACAAGCGGTGAATATCATGATGTAGCAGCCGCGTGTTATTCTAACACTAACGATCTTGTTGATTTAGTCCCGCAGCAATCCTCAAGCTTAGAGACTGCGGCAAGCTCAAATGGCACAACAGCGTGGAAGGTATTTAACAAAAATACAGCGGATAGTTGGGATGCTACTTCAACATCCGGTTTTATCCGGTTTGATTTTGCTACAGCTACGGCGATCAAAGAATATAGATTACGGTCCTCTGGCAATGCGAGTGCTGCATTGGGTTCTTGGGACATTCAAGCATCCAACGACAACTCTAACTGGACCGTGCTTGATAGTGTTTCTGGCGCAAATCCGGGGGTTAACGCGTGGGTTGATTACACTATAGATAGCCCACAAGAATTTCTCTATTACGCCCTGAATATTTTCAGCACTGCTGGCGGTCAAAATATGAGCATTGCTGAATGGGAAATGCTCGGAGAAGCCCCGGCAGGCCCCATGGTGCTTGTATCAAATTCTTACGGAGCATCAGAGCAAGTCGATACTTGCCTTTTAACAATTATTATAGAGGATATTGATGCTGGCCTTATATTGAACGATCATCTTATCGCTGAAGTCTCGCGGGATGGCGGCACCACTTGGGGGGTAGTCACCTTACAAGAGCTATCGACTAATCCGAGAGGCAGAATAATTGGGGAAGAAATAGACGTTTCTTCACAGCCAGCAGGGACAGATTTTCGATGGCGTATAACATCCAGCGACCCCGGCTCAGGATATAAAAAATTTAAAGTTCACGGGGTTTCATTAGATTGGTCTCAGGCAAGCGCTGCCGTTATTACAGGCTCAGAAGAGGGAACGTTGATTACCTCAATGGCTGGTTACTTTGTTAAAAACTGGAAGACTATAACCGCCATATCAGGGTATTCGTGGAGCAAAATGTGCTGGTCTGAGGACCTTCAACAATTGTGTGCAGTTGCTGATACGGGAGGGGGTAGAATTTCGACTAGTATGGATGGAGATAGTTGGAACTCTATTGTTCCACCAACGGGCAACAATTGGTATGGTATCTGTTATGGAAAGAACCAATATGTTGCTGTCGCCTATGGGGGTGCAAGTGATAGGGTCATGACTAGTCCTGATGGCCTCACTTGGACCACTAGAACCCCTGCCACTGCTCAGAATTGGCGTGACATCATTTATGTTGAAGCATTGGATTTGTATGTAGCGGTTGGGCAAGCAAATATCGCATCCTGTGGTGTTATGACTAGCCCTGATGGTGTTACGTGGACAACAAGGACACCTGCCGCTGACAATAGTTGGGAGGCTCTTTGTTATAGCGAAGATTTAAATTTACTTGTGGCAGTAGCATACTCCGGCACAGGTAATCGCGTTATGACTAGCCCTGATGGCATCAACTGGACCATCGAAACATCCGCCGCTGATAATAGTTGGTTTGACGTTGTGTGGGCAGGAGGGTCTATTCAGAAGTTTTTCGCTGTGGCTTATGATGGGTCTGGAAATAACTTTATGTCCAGCGTTGACGGCAAGGCGTGGACACTTGAAGCAGCACCTTACGATGCACAGTGGCTTTCAGTTGAATATTCACCAGAGTTAGACCTTCTGTGCGCGACTTCATATGATGGCACAGGCCGCATTGCGACCAGTAAGGATGGTGTGCTTTGGACTGTGCGTTCTATCACTGGAAACCCAGAACTGCGCTCCTGTGTATGGGCGGCGGGTCTAGGTGTATTTATTGCCTCTGCGGATACAAGAAGTGTGAACCTTTTTGTCTCAACTTATTAATTGGAATGGTAGGGGCGGGCTATTATTGGAATGTGAATTTTCCAATATAGCGGCGCTTCATATAGTGGCCTTATAGACTAATTTTTGAGAGAAAAAAAATGACTAACCAGCCTGAACGATGGCACTTAAAGCGCGAAGTTTCGGCGGGGCATTTAGTCACCACCGCAGCAATTCTTATTTCGGGCTTCATGTGGGCCTCTAGCGTTGATACACGCATAGCTGTGCTTGAAACGAAAATTGAAGCGACTGAGGCTGACTTCTCAGAAATACGGCGCAGCCTTCAGCGCATTGAAGATAAGCTAGATAATAAGGCCGACAAATGAGTGTATTTTCAAAAATACTATCGCCTCTTACTGATTTGGCCGGAAGCGTCATTGATAAAGTCGTGACGGACAAAAATCAGGCGATGCAGTTAAAGCACGAAATGAGCAATTCCTTCTTGGAATTTTTCAGCACAGAGTTAAAAAGCAAGCGCGATGTGCTTATTGCCGAATTGACAGGTGAAAGCTTCCTTCAGCGGAATTGGCGGCCCATCGTGATGTGTTGCTTCACCTTCATGCTTATGGCCCACTGGTTCGGGCTTACCCCCGTCACAAACCTCACTGTAGAAGAGCGTTTATCTGTGTTTGAATTGCTAAAGTTAGGGATAGGTGGCTACATCTTCAGCCGGGGCGCTGAAAAAGTAGCCAAAAATTGGAAGGGCGTTGAATAGCCCTTCCAGCAGGAAGCCTAAGCCTCTATTCGTGTTCCCACCGTAAAGTTGGCGGTATCCAGTCCGGGTGCTGCTTCACATGCTTCATCAAAGCATCGACAAGCTCAGACCTCTTGTATTTATCAAAGGCTGGTTTTGCTTTTTTATCGAGCTTCAGGTCAGCGCATATTTTGCGTAAATACCCCCTGTTCTGGGTTTTTAAGTGATCCTCAGTTACCGTGAAATGGTCGCCAAGCTTCAAGCCGAAGCGTTGGGCATAGCTGGTATAGTCAGGCATAACTACGCCCATGAAAGCTTTTATGATCGCCCATCCATCTTCGGATGAAAGTTTCTCAATTCCCTCAAAAGTATCGAGCCAAGTGTCTTTTCGGTGATCCTTAATCAGATCTTCCCGTGACGCATAAAAACTTTCTGCAATGGAAGGTGTAACTCTGGTGTGGTCCATAAAGATTGTTGCACCCCACTCGTCTTTTGCCACGACACCCTTGTATATTAGGGTAGTCAGCAGTACCGCCAAGCCTGTATCGTGGGCCGCAATATGGTCGGATACTTGGCTTTTGCGAGCGTCAGTGTATGTGTCCTGAGCGCCTTGCGTAAATTCCGTTACGACTTTAGCCGGCTTATCTGGCGTAGGCTCTTTTTTTGCTTTTGGTTCATTCCAAAATGTCACCAGCCCATCATCGCTAACAATGTAACAAATGATGCTTTTTAGGCTGGTTTCCATGTCTTGACGAATGGCCTTATCCATTTCGCTCACGTCATGGGTTCGGGTGTGCTGGGAAGTCATGCTTTCTTGTTCTTGGACTGTAAGCTCAAGCTCAGACCACGCAACGATATAGTCATTCAGTGCATTTTGTTGACGCTCTAAATATTCAGCCTTATCGGTAAAATAATAGGTGTCACTAAACAGATCCGAATTGATAGGCGCTTCATATTCAGCTTTGTCAAAAAGCTCATTTCCGCCTTCAATTTCAGCCTTTGTGAAATAGTTACGGATATTGGCCGCACGCTCTGCCTGCCAACCAGTGTCAGCGTGCCACTCGATCCATTCAACTTGCTGCTCTTGGGTAAGCTGCGCAATTTGATAGACCCCAGAATTGTCGATACTTTCTGCCTTGATTAAGGCCAGTGCTTCTGGGTGAAGGTTGCCGAGCGCCAAGCGGCGGCGAACAATTTGAACGGACACACCAAAGCTATCCGCAATATCTTCCGGCGCTGTTGTTTTAGCTAGGGCTGAAAAGGCGGCGTATTCTTCCCATTGATCCATCGGCTTGCGCACTGCGTTTTCCGATAGGGCGACGACCGCAGCATTATCATTATCCGCCAGCACTAAAAAATCTGCATCTTCAATGTTCAGTTTTTTCATGGCGGCAAAGCGTCGATAGCCAGCAACAAGGATAAACGTATCCCCGTCCTTTTTAACAGTGGGTGGATGGATTAACCCTACTTGCTTGATATTTGCGACAAGTGTTTTGAAGTCGTCGGCCTCTGTATCGAATGACCGAATATTTTCGCCTTCTTTGATCTGTGAAAGCGCGATTGATTGAATTGGCATAATGCCCTCCGTTTAAGTTAAAAAAACGGGAACAAACAGGGAAAATTCCTACCGCCTTGTTCAATTGAACAAGTGAGCGGTGCCTAAAACAGTAGCTAAGTCATTGATATTGCTGGTGCACCCGAGAGGATTCGAACCTCTGGCCTCTGCCTTCGGAGGGCAGCGCTCTATCCAGCTGAGCTAATGGTCCTTCAAGGCAACCTATAGCCACGCAGCCGTGAGGCTGCAATGGCAAAGCCGTTCAGGAAAAGA
>JAESQS010000232.1 GCA_016765035.1 Kordiimonadaceae bacterium
ACTGCCGCGCGGCATGCACCAAAAGTTGGCTGACTGTTGTCGTAAGCAAGGCGTAGAGTTTTTGTCTACGGCCTTTGAGGGGGGAAGCCTTGCTTTTTTGATAGAAAACCTGAATTTGGCACGGTTAAAAATACCGTCAGGCGAGATAACCAATGGCCCTTTCTTGCATGCTCATGCCCTAACGGGAAAAGATATTATTCTGTCTACTGGCATGGCGACACTGGCTGAAGTTGGCGATGCCTTGGCCGTGTTGGCGCAGGGGTATTTATATCCGTCTGAACCTGTTTTAAGCATTGAAGTTTGCCGTCATACATTTGGCCTGCCCGAGGCACAAAATATACTGCGCCAAAAAGTAACCATTCTGCATTGTACGTCGCAGTATCCTGCCCCGCCAGAGGGAGTGAACCTGCGGGCCATGCAGACGTTGGCGGAGCATTTTTCTTTGCCGGTTGGCTATTCTGATCATACAGTCGGGCATGTGGCTGCCATAGGGGCCACATGCTTTGGTGCAGCAATTATTGAAAAACATTTCACGCTCGACAGGGCCATGGAAGGGCCAGACCATAAGGCCTCTGTCACCCCCGTAGAATTGAAAGACTATATCGCTAAAATTCGCGAGACTGAGCTGATGCTGGGTGTTGGGAACAAGGCCATGCAGTCTTGCGAGGCAGAAGTGCGTGCCGTGATCCGTAAAAGCATTGTGGCCCGTCATGCAATAGCGATTGGTGAAAAATTTACGCCGGAAAATACCGGTATAAAACGCCCCGCTGGGGGCCAAAGCCCAATGGGATATTTTCAGTTGTTACAGCAAAAGTCCACACGGGGTTATGCAGCAGGTGATTTAATCATTGAGGAGGTTTGAAGCGGGGAGTGAGCGGACTTGATTTTAATTAGAATGGGCTCGTTAATTAGAACTGGCTCGTTTTAGGGCTTGTTCGGAAAGATACCCTCGGTCTAGTGCCTGCATGACATGGGAACGCAGCGTGTAGGCGCTGAATGTTAGCACAAGATTATGCCGAGAACCGCGTATGCAGGGAGACCCTCTGTGCAGTGCGTGGGAATCGAAAAAGATACAATCGCCTTTTTCCCCGGTGACAACCCATTCAGCGATGCCTGCTTTTTCGAGTGTTTCCATATTGGTTGCAGGGTGATCTGCTGCTTTGTGGAACCAAGCATGGAAATGATCGAACATGTAAGGGGCGGTGTTATGGCTGCCTTTTTCAAAAACCAAAGGGCCATTCTCGTCGCTCATATCTTCCAGTAGAATTAAGACTTTGAATTGGTCGCTCATGCCATCGATATGCAATTTTTGGTTTTCTGTGCCGGGTTTCAGCGTTTCAAATAATAAATAAGTCTCTTGTATTTTTGCGCCATAATAGCGGCCTGCAACTTCCCTTATACGGTCATCAAAAAAGGGGTCATCAATGTGCGGATTGTTGATTTTTTCGCCACCAACCGGGAAAGAAGCCCTGTAGCGGCCTTGTGTATTGTCAGGCTCACCAGTGAAAATATAGTTTCCTTTGGTGCTTTTGACCGATGTGGGCGCTTGTATTTTATGTGTATCAGCGGCAGCACCAGGGCTGCCAAAGCGCGCTATATGCTCTGTATACAAGGCATCGCCGTAAGTTTTTGCATCTTCCAAGCGCGGCCAGTCTTTAAACATTCCGGGCCAGACAGCAATGCCGTATTTTTTGAGGTCAGACACGGCTGTGTCTAGTTGTTTGCAGGGTGTTTCCACGTAAAGGCGGTCGCGTGTTTCAAGGGTGCGGCTATCGGCACTTAGCCTCTCATACAAAGCCTGCAATAGTGGCACATTCTGTTGCAGAAGAATGTGCGCGGTGGCTCTGTCTTCCTCAGTCGGGTTGCATAGCATGGCGCGGGCAATGCAGATGGCTGTACGCTGGATGTCTTTTGCGCCAATCAGTTCCTGCGCTTTATCCAACCAATCACTAGCATTGGTATAGTCAGAAGGGAAAGCCAACTGGAATTGGGGATCAGAGAAGTCCGAAAATAGTCTATTTACAGTCATAAACTGCTCTCTTTTTCCAGAATATCATCTATATCCACAGAAAAATCATCGCGGGCATAATAGCTGGTTAAATAGCGAAAATCTTTAAACGTGCGGCCTGTGTCCTCGGCCCAATACGCATAGTCCATACCAAGCGTGCAGGCTAGGTCTGCGTTGACGCCCGTACCAAAATGTGAGGGCATGATTTCCAGTATTTTGCAGCTGGGTTGTGAGAACAGCAAATTGCATAGGCCGGAGCTGTGAGGCCCAATGACAGTATGCGCCTCTGAGAAAGTTTTAATCTGGTCTAGAAAGGAAAAATTGCCGGGTTGAATGATTTCATAGCCGCGCTTCTTCAGGGCCTCAATCAGGGCGCTTTCCCCCAGTATGTTGCGTTCTCCCACATCTCCACGGCTAATATAGAGCTTTCTGTGGGGGGGTGTTTTGCTCATGCTATTGCCGCCTATTTTGTCCCGGAGCAGGGCAAGAATGGCTGGGTCCATGTTTTGGGTATGGGTGTGCATATCAGTAAAAGACGTTGAGCAGGCATATAGCTCTGTCGCAGATACTGTTGCTCTACGCCCGATTGGAATGATTTGTTCGGGGCTTATGCCTAGCCGGGCCAATGTTTCTTTATAAAAACGGGTATTATCCCTGACCAGAATTTTCACTTGGTTTGCCGGCAAATGAAAATGCTCTAGCAAATAGAGTATGCGGTAAAGATAATCGAGCAGCCAATGGCCGTAATTGGGGCAGCTAAAAGCATCCATCGGCATGATAACGGGGCCATCTAGCTCAATATGCTCTAAGTTTATGTTTGATTGAGTGACATGGTGCAGCGCGAACATGCCGGTTACATTCATGCCCGCCGGGAAAATGGCGTTCTGGCGGTGGACGGCGAGCCCTGCGCCATATTTCAGAAGCTGTACATCTTTAAAGCGGTATAAATGCATGGTTCGGCGCCTTTTGTTTTGGAGCCGATATGTGTCAGGAACTAAAAAGTGTGGACCAGATAATTGCCTCGGATTGCTCATCGTATTTGGCGGGGAGGCTGTTATTTTTATGCTTTCTTCCGGGTTAAATTCCTTGAAATTTTTTGAAGAGGAAATTGCGCTAAAAATGTGCCGGTGAAAGACAACTGGGTCAGTGTCGTCAACCAAGGACCGGTATATTTGGTCGAAGCGGTTGGCAATGATGACATCATAGATGCCCCTGCGCGCCATATCATGCGCCTGTGCATTAGCGTCTTCTATGTCTGTAGGCATCGGCTGGTTTAAAAACTTGAGCTTTTCAAGTTCAAAAAAAGGCCCTGTGTTGTGCTGGGTGAAGCCCACTAAGTCTGAAATTAGGGCATCAGCAAGGTCGTTTTTCCCCATTTCATAGAGACGAACAGCGATGGTTTTACTCTCGGCCGCTAGCTGGGCGGCATCATGCTGTGGCCAAGAAGAGGCGAGAAGTTTCGTGATGCTATCGCCGCTGGTTGCTTCGAAAAACGGGGCTAGGTCACTTTCTGACATGGCACTCATTGCTCCTGCAACCTCCTAGACCTGTGGGTTGCTGAGTATGAAAAAACCATTGCCATGCGCGTCAACATCAATCCAGTTTTCTTTCATGCCGGGAAAGGTGTATTTGGCTTCGTCCAAACGCCAATCAAAGGCTTCGAATTTCGCCATCCACCAGTCAAAGGTCTTGATGGTAATATGGGTTTTATCGAGATTATAACTTGGGATGACAAAATCGCCGGAGGTATCATCTTTGCCAAGAGGCACGGCAATGAATAGTTTTTTGGAAACCTTCGCTGTTGATTCTAAAAAACTGTCGATTTCGCCAATGGTTAAATGCTCTAAAACATCCTTAGCAATGACCCATTTGTAGCTATTATCATCAGACGCTAAATCTGCAACATCGGTAATTTGGCGGCAAAAATCTTGCACTTCCGGCGGGGATTTTTTGATGGCATAGCCCGAGATATCTACACCAAAACAGGGAATATCAAGAATGCGCATTGCGTGGACGAGAAACCCTTTTGCACAGCCAAAATCCAATATTTTTTCCGTTGGCTTTAGGCCCAATTTTTGGATCATGTGGTGGACCATGCGCAGGGTCATCTCAGGCATCCAGCGGTAGTGCATATAGCCTGAAACACCTTTGCTCACACCGTGTTCAAAATAGTCTTCATCATAATCATTATGGGAATTTTTTTGCATTGTAGCTACGGGTGTCCTGTTTAGGGGAAATTTATATGCTCGACTGTTGCGTCAAGGGTAGATGGGTCTGGTTTTTCCTCGATCAACTGTTGCACTGCTCGGTTATTCTGCATGAACAGGCACGAGGAACATATGCCTTTTGGATCAAAAAAGGGATGGAGTGGCTTGCTATAGAGATCAGCAATGTTTTTGCTTGTAACTGTACCCCATTTTTCGGGGTTAAAGCAGCGCTCGGATGCATCTACAGCGCCGTCTGAATTTTCTTCTGCGAGCACAGTGACAGAATCGCAAGGGTAACAATGGCTATCGCCATTTTCTTCATGGCCTGTGGTGTCCCAAAACACATTGTAGCTTTGCAAATAGCATTGCCCGTCTGCCCAAAGCTCTTGCGCTTCTTCCGGCGTGCCGTGGTATTCAAGCTGGTGGAATATACCGGTTTTTGGATTGCCTTTTTTATCAATCAGGTCCAGCGCCAGCAACCGGTCAGAAAGGTCTTGGTGGGCGCATAATTGGGCGCTGCGTGACAGGTTACAATCTGTTAACAGGCGGCAATAGGTGAAACCAAGATTTCCCAAGGCATCAGACAGGCGTGTAAGGTCAGTATCTTCCGTCCAAGGGCCATACACATAGGAAAGGCCTGTTGTAATGTCTTTGCTGTGCAACAATGTTTTTGGAATATATTGCTTTTCGAACTGGCCGTCTGGGTAGAAGGCTGAGGCCTCAGGCGGTGTAACGGATAAGCGCACCCATTTGAAATGCGTATAAATATTTTCGTCAATTTTTTTTGGGAAGGCATTGGTGATGAGGCCTAAATCAATATCTAGCCCCGAAAGCCATGCAACAAATTCTTTAAAATGCGGCCACAGGTTTGGCTGGCCACCCCCAGACAGGATTAACCCCCGCAGGCGAATGTCGTGCCCGGTTAGCTTTTTGTAGGCTGCATTATGGTCAGGGAAATGCGTGCGGTTATAGGCGGCTTGCCCTTCATACAGGTCTGTTACAAAGGCCTTGGCCTCTTCTAAGCTTATACTGTCGCTTCGGTTCCGCATGATGGTTGAGCAAAAAGGGCAATTTGAAGAGCATACTTGGTGCAATGTTAATGTTGCCCGAATGATGCTGCCATAGCCGGTTTCTTTTAGCTTGGCGAATATAGGCCAATGGTGGGCTAGCTTTATGCCTGTGGCAGTGAAAGATTGCTCGCTGACTGTGCGCTGGTGACGGATGTGCTCGGGGGCAAGAGTATTCTTATTGCTGCGCGATAAAAGCGTGCCTTGCTCTAAATCCTCTTCATATATATTGAAGGATTCCGTCGCGCCTCTGGCCTCAAAATGGGTGAAAATAAAAGTTGCAATGTCAGGCGTGATATTTTCTTGGCGCAGGGTATGCCCCGCTTGGTTTAAAATATTCACATGTGTGAACACAGCCCGGTGCCGGTCAGGCGAAGAAAGTGTGACAGCGTGCTGGCCTTGCCGATTGGCCTTATAGGTCAATTTAAAGCCAGATTTTTCTGCGCGCATTGTTTCCATTTCAGTCGGCTATGCTTTCTTCTTCAATTTATAATGCAGGAGCGCTCCTTTGAAGAATAGCATCAGGCGCTTAGGGTTTAGCAATAATTTCCAGAAGCCTATCATCATATACCTTAAAAAATAGGATAAATATATTCGGATACATTGGAAAGCTGAGGCGCAAAAAACTCTGCATTATCCGCCAGAAACTTACCAGTGCTACCAATTATCTTTTCAGAAACAACATCATTTCTGCGAAAATGATTTATGTCCATAAACAGGGTTGTTAAGTCTGTTTCCTCATAGTCAATGATCGTTTGTGTTGGAATCATCAGCGCGTTTTCATGGGATGCACAATAGTCTTTCAGCCACTCATTATAGGCAAGCATCTGGCCTTTTAATTCATTGTAATTCTTTGGGTTCATTTCCCTGTCGCCCCATTTCCCCATGCCATTGGCGGCATATTTGAGGATGGTGGGCTGACTGAACTTAAGGATTGGCGAGATAATCTCGTAAAAAACCACACGGGGTGCGAGGGCGAGCAGCTCATCCGCATAGGCCGTCCAATCTTTTGGCGTGTTACGACCATAGATGAGGTTGTGCCAGCCGCCAAAAACAAACAGATTTTCCAGGATACCGCCTTCTTTAGATATCAAATCGAGGTATTTTTTGGCTTTATCAATGATGATGGCATAATTGGCGCCTTCCATGCTGCCATTCATATTGGTTGCTAGTTCGGCGAAAGGCACTTCTGTTTCAAGCACCCAGTCGGTAATGGCATGATTGGCGCTGTAGCCAATGTGGCTTTTAGAGGCATTGAACATATCACTGGCACCCACAAACAGGTTAACGCGCGTGCCGTGGTTCACATCAGCACCGATGGCGCCAACATTATTATAATCAAGGAATGTGTGGCCGAACGGGCCTTTCAGTAAAACGCTGTGCGGGGAATTGCCGCAATGATCCTTGTAAAATTTTTGAAAAGCGGATGTCTCTAACCACTGTATGGTTGGGTATTTGGCCAACATCATCTCGCGCATTTCTGGCTTCCAGGGGTAGAGCTGTATTATTGTTCGCTCGCCATTCTCTGTCATGTCCCGGCCTAACACTTTGGGTTTGTGGGAGGCGGTAATGCCAAAGGCATCAAAAAATTTCTGGATGGCATCGGGTGTTTTTTTAAAAAGGTTATTAAGGGGATATTCAGACAGGCTATTATCCAACCGCAAATGGTGAAATTCACTGGCAAATTTGGCAGCTTCTCTTTGAGTGACAGAATAATAGGCAGTCTTGAGACTCATGCTTCTTTCCTTAGGTGGACCATAAAAAATCCGGGGTCATATACAGTGTTGGTGAGGTTTTTTTCACCGATGATTGTTTGTCGTTTTTCAATAAGTGCTAATTGGTCTGTGCCGGGCAGTTGCTCGCCTGTAAGCGAGTTTGAAATATGGCAGTAGGAAGGCCCTGCGATATCAAGCACTTCTTGTACTGTATGCTGGGTTTCATGAGGATGTAAAACCTGATCTTTGAACCAGCTTTCCTGCCTGATGGGGTCTGTGGTTCTGCGGTCAATGCGTGCATATTCTTGGCGTAATTGCTGTTCGGTTTTCCCAGCGTCTGAAAGCTTTTTGAAATGGGCTAAAAAAGGTGCGCGGCGGTAGGTGTGATAAAGCCCAACATAAGCATCGCCACCGGGTTTCAGTAAAGAGAGACAATTTTGGAAGGCGGCTTTGAAATTCCCCGTGTGGTGCAAGACGCCAATGCTAAAAAAGGCATCGGCTTGATCGGCGGCACCTAAGGATGCTCGGTCGAGCAGATTGCATTGTTGGAAGGTAACGGCGCTGGAGCGGGCTTGGGCAATTTCATGTGCGCGGCTAAGGGCTCGTTCGGAAAAGTCAAAGGCATGTAAGTTAATATCGGGGTAAAGGGCTTCAACGCTTAGGGCCAACCAGCCAATGCCACACCCTGCTTCAAACACTGTACCGTGGCGGGCATTTGCCTGCTGCAAGGCATTTTGAAAAGTTGGCAATAGCTGTGCTTTTGCAATAGCAGCAGACTGAATTGCCTCTGCATCCTGTTTGGCATCTGTGCCTTCATTAAAATGCAGTGTTTGATAAAAGCTGTGTACAGCTTGGCCTGTTTCAGTTTTATGCATGGAAATACCTCAAGTCAAAACTAAGGCGGGCTTTATCGCTGCCTGAGGCGCTGCGGTGCAGGACTTTATGGGCAAACAAGGCAGCCGTGTAAGGTGCACCGTGAATGTCTATTTGGTTTGTGCTTTCCATTTCGGCAACTTTGGCGCTGAAATAGCCTTGGTTTTCAACAAACTCATGATCGCGTGTTTCGGTCGCCGAGGGGAGAAGGTGCAGGCCATTGCCTTTGTCTGAACGAGTGATGCAGAGCCATAAAGTGTATACAATAGCATTTTCTAAAATTGGATATTGTTCCCCCAAGCCCGGCCATGTGGCGGCATCTTGGTGCCAAGAATACCGTGACTTCTGCAGGGTAGGGTGATTTATCCTGACCTTATTAATGACAAAAGGTTTGAGTTTCCTGCCTAAGATGTCTTCGGCAAAACTTCTCACAATTGGGTTGCGTGTTAGCCTGTCAGCAATTTTTCGGGTGGCATTCAAGTCTGTCATGACTTTTGCCCACTTCTCGTCGGTCAATCCTACAATGCTATCAAGTGCCCCTTCATCAGTGCCTGCGGAAAGTGCTTCGGCGGGGGCATTGGGGGCAGTAGAAAAACGGCAATCAAATTGCTCAAGGCTTGCAGAAACCTCCTCTATATAAGGCGCAAGGGTATCTGCCAGACAGGACGCGTCCAGCGGTGCTTTAACAATATTGTCTAAATGTTCCATCGGTGCGTTGCTGATGCCTTTCGTCAATCCAGAGAATATTTATTTTTGTGAAAATTGTTACTCAGGTCGTCCGGCAATTCAGATTTTTTAATGATAACGCCCTGTATGGCTAAAAAGTCGATATCGGTGCCCAAAAAACAATCAATAGCATCCAGCGGCGTTTCAACGATTGGCTCGCCTCGCACATTGAAGGATGTGTTGATTAAAACGGAGTTTCCCATTTCGCGTTTATAGGCTTTTAAGAGGTCGCAGAAGATGCCGTTTTCTTCGCTAACTGTCTGTACTCTGGCTGAGCCATCCACATGGGTGATAGAAGGAAAATCGCCTGTGGTTTTTTTCAGGTGATCGACGACGGCGCTTTCTTCCAGCGTTTCTCCCAAAAGGGGGCCTGCTGGTTTGCAATTATAAACTTTGTATGTGCGTAGCATGTAGGGGGAGGAGACGCAGGTTTCAAAATGAGAGGCAGCATCGGCTTCCAGCACAATGGGCGCAAAGGGACGAAATGATTCCCGAAATTTAACTTTCAGATTTACCCGGCTTTGCATATCAGCACCATCTGGTCGTGCGATGATTGACCTCGCCCCAAGGGCGCGTGGCCCAAATTCTGAACGGCCCCAAAACCAGCCACCAATAAGGCGGCCGTTTAAAAGGGCAGCAGTGGTGTCAATATACTCTTTATGGCTGGCGGGGATGCTGTATTTTTTTACGCCGCGTTTTTCCAGAGCATGAATAACGGCATCTTGGTTATACTCAGAGCCAAGGTAGGGAACAGGCATTGGCTGGCGGCGATAAGAGGGCAAGCCTTTAATGCCGTCTAAGGCAGCCCCAAGGGCACATCCGGCATCGCCAGCGGCGGGCTGAATGAAAATATTCTCCACTGTATCGAGGGCTATAAGCTTGCTGTTGTTCACGCAGTTCAGCCCAACGCCGCCTGCCAGACACAGGTTTTTTTGCCCTGTTTCCTTCATGAGGCTGTTGATAAGTGACGCACAGATATGCTCCAGCGCTTGCTGGGCAGAAGCGGCAATATCCAGATGGACTTATAGGGTTTTTCCTTCTTTAGGAATGCCTTCGAGGCCAAAGAGGGTAAGCAGCTTGTCTGATATCATGCGCTCGCCTTTTAAAAACTCAAAATAGGAGAGATCAAGATCAAAAAATTCTGGCGCAGCTTTTGGGACTAATATTTTGTCTAGAATTGTAGCCAGATATTTTGGCTCGCCGTAAGGGGCAAGGCCCATCAATTTATATTCGCCAGAATTTACCCTAAAGCCGCAAAGCTGGGTGAAGGCAGAATAGAAAAGCCCCAAGCCTTGAGGGAACTGGCGAGACCATATTTTTTTAAGGCTGTTGCCCGTGCAAATATAAGCGGAGGACGAATCCCATTCTCCCACGCCGTCCAGCACTACAGTGAGGGCATTTTCAAAGGGGGATGGCAGAAAGGCTGAGCAGGCATGAGACATGTGGTGAAGGGTCTTGAAATGAAGAGGAACATCGCTTCCCAGTGTTTGCCTCACCACGGCTTTAAGTGTCTTTTTTTCGTCCGTGGACGCGGCTTTGGTAGCAAGCTCTTTGAACTTTAGAGATCCGGATGCCCATAGGTAGCCCAAGTTGAAGATCTGCCTGTCTTTCTTCAGTTTGGGGTCTTCATAATAAAAGGCGTCAGTGATTTTAATAGAATGCTGTGCAGCATATATTTGGGCTTGCTTAATGGCGTGTATAGGGGGTGTTTTATCGTGTTTTATACGGGTATAGCGTTCTTCATGGGCGGCAAATAATATTTCACCGTCATGGCCCACCAGCGCGACGCCGCTATCGTGGTAAAGCGCGGAAAGCCCGAGCACTGCTTTTTTGTTTGTTTGGTTTCGCATAGCCTATGTGGGCGTCACTAACTCGCTTTAAAATACGCTTTTTTCACGCTTATTTATAGTTCTTCGTAATTTTTGACAGTTCTTTGTAGTTCTTTGTAGTTCTTTGTAGTTCTTCACATAAGCATAGATCGTACCGGTTTCTAACCAGTTAACCATGTTTATCAGTTTTGTGTAGGGCTTCAATGGCTGAATTAACTAAAGCGGAGGTGACTTAGTCCCTGCGGCAGCCTTATACCATTACAATATAGTCTTCGCCTTCAACCCAACCTTTTGCCTCTAATTCTGCACAGACTTCGCCAGCATAAATGGTGGCAATACCAATAAAAGGCTTACGGTCTTCTGGCTTTAGAAGCTCTTGCGGGCCTGATACTGTATAGGGGCACCCTTCAATTTGCTGAAGCGGAGCATCCCCGCCTTGAATGAAACCTGCTACTTCGATGCCTTGTTTGGATAGTTCAGCCGCGAGTATCTGGCCCCGGCCACCGGGGCCCCAAATATAGAACTCCCTGCCCTTCAACCGCTGTTTGATGAATTGCGTTAGCTGCTTAATAGTGCGCGCTACCCAATCGGAGATGACCCCATAGGAAAAACTTTCCAGTTTTTGCAAATCAACAAGGCAGGTTGCGGCAGTGTCTGCCTGTATCGTGTAGGCCACAGCCTCTTGTTCCCAATCTGCTCGGCAAACATGGGAGATGGGTAGATCACACTGTGACAGCCCCCAATTGCTACGGTTAACGTGGGGTGTGCCAGCATCAGCCATATATGTATTCAGGAAGATTAACCCCCCGTAGGAAATATGCTTCAATGCCTTGTTGTTTTGCATAATGTAGGTGTCAGATTTGGCCTCTTGCCCCAATGTGTGGTCAATATGAAAGTGGGGGCATTCATCGCTAAAGACATGCTCATTGAACCCTTGATAGTGGCACATCAGGGCAAAAAGGCTGTCTAGGTGAAAAGAGTATCCGTCTAGTTCTGCATAGCCGCGCATGGTGAACCAGTCATCGCGGGCCATCATTTGAAAATCGCCGCAGGCCATGGTGTGCAATTGTGGCAATAAATGTTGTTCGGTGCGGTTGCCTGCTAAAATTATTTTTTCAGGTTCATGGTGGGGGTTTGTCGTATCTCGCTGCTGTGTGCCGGCCCTATATTGTACTTGGAAAGTCATGTTTTTGGCGGCAGAGATCATGTCTCCAGCGTTGGCTTCATCTAAAATTTTACGGTCAACGTCCCACCGGTTGGAGCGGTATAAGTTACCCGTGTCTAAATCTGGTTTTATAATGGTTGAGAATAAGGCCTCTGATAATAAAACATCGATATTTGTAGCAACAACAAAGCGCCCTCTCGCACGGCGAATACCTATGTTTTTGCCAATCATTTGATACAGGGGCATGTTGGCCCCAGTGATATATTGGTCATGCAGTTTTTTGGGCACTGTTATAATGATGACGGAGATATAAGGGTGGTTTTTTGGATAGGAAAACTGCTCTGCCATCAGCGGGTTTTCTGCAGGCGGGTTCCATTCCACCAGTATTAGTTCGGTTTTGGTTTGGAATTTTTCTGCCAGAAAAATCACACCATCAATAAAGGCTTGGCTGCGTTCCGGCATCCGCTCAACATGCTCGTCATTTCTGGACACCGTAACAATGGTTAAGGGTATGTCTTCGCTACCCTTATTCAGGGGGATATTCTGCTGGGCTGCGTCAGATGTTTCTTGTTCAAACAAGGCTTCTGCTTCTGCCGGGTCATATGTAAGCCCTGTCCGAGTGTGCATTTTTAGGTATAGGCTGTGCAAACCTTGGTCTGCCTGCGCAAACTTTGGGGTGCGCTCAAAGGCTTGATAGGTGTGATTGTCTGGCCAAATAAGAATGTTGGGGTCGAGCATTAAACTGTCCTGTCAGATAGGGAGGCGTGCTTTTATACTGTAGCAAAGAGCGCTTGTGTAGCTGCAACTAAATCTTCCAGTGGTTTATCCCAATCATTCGTTGTTTTCGGGAAGATGTGGCTTTTTTTAGAGAACCATGGCACTTCCCGCGCTTCTTTACTGAAGAGCCACCAAGGGTGCCCATGCGTTAAATAATAAGTTGGTAGGCCGAGAGAAACGGCAAACATTTGAGTGGCCGTAGAAGGGCCTATAACCAGATCCATATTATCCATGATCGCTAAGTTTGCTTCTATGTCTGCTTTAAGGTCGATATCCTTAAATTGGTGGAGCTTATGGCCGGTTTCTTTTTCAAAGGCAGTAATTTCGTCTTGATCACAGCTATATTGAAGGTTGAAGAAATTCAGCCCTTCAAGCTCAAAGAGTGGCTGCAACAGCTCCAGCGTCAGATAGGAATGGCCCCGCCCTTTTGTGAGCTTTCCACTGCGCCAAGAAAGGCCAATATTTTTACCTGTTAAATTCAAGGCACTGATCCGGTCTTGGAATTCTTTTTTCAGGTTAGGGCACGCTTTTAAATACCCCTCGCTCATGTCGGGCAGTATATCAAAATTTTGCCAGCCATAGTTTGGTAAAGAGGCTAGGGGTATTTCGAAATCAACAAGGTTTGCAGCCCCTGTGTCGTCGGTCTCAAACGCTGGGAAAGTACGAAAGCGAGTGCCGTGCGTTAGCCTGTCTTTGTAGCCACTTATTTCACAGCCGGGGAAAGAGCGTTTATAAATGGTCGCGAGCCGTGGGTCACAACTAATATAAAGTTTTGCGCCTTGCTCGATGAGAGCGGGAAACTGCATTGCGTATAAAACTTCATCTCCAATTCCCTGCTCTGCTGAGATAAGAAGCTTTTTGCCTTTTAAATTGCTGCCTTTCCAGCGCTTGCATTTATGGGTGTATGTGGCGACTGTTTCCTGCCCTTGGACGGGGTCAAGACGGTATTCATATTGCTGCCACGCTTCTTTTAAACTCCCCCGGGCCATGAGAATAAGGGCAAGCCCTACGCGGGCTTGTGGACGGGAGGCGTCGATTTTAATGGCAGCTCGGAATGCGGCTTCTGAATCGCCAACATCGGCAAACTCCATTTCCACGGGTTTTGCATCAGCCGTGTTGGCATAATTGTTCAATACTTCATAGTCTTGTGAGCCATACTTCATGGCTTCAAGGTGAAAATTGAACGTGCCACTGCCGTCTTGCTCGTGAGCGATAACGGCTAAATTGCTCCATAGTTTTCCTGACTGTGGGAAAATCGGTAAGATGTCTTGTAGGAGGCTGATTGCTTCGTCGTATTTTTCCTGCGCCTTTAAAACGCCGGTTAAATTGACATAATGGCTTTCATTCTGTGGGTTTAGGGTAATCGCGGTGTGAAACAGTTTTTCCGCTATGTCATAGAGCTGCATGCGGATGGCCATCTGCGCCATAATTAGGCAAATTTCTTCCGTTGCACCGTGGCGGGCAATGGCGGCTTCTAACAGCGCGATTGCTTGCACTTGTGCGTTTAGTTCGCCCAGAATATGGGTTACATATACCAGCAGGCGCATGTCGTCTGGCGCTGCTTCCCACGCTTTTAAAAACAGCGTGCTCGCTTGCCCATAGTCGCCTGACTTCCAAAGTGCTTGCGCTTCTTTGGCTAGCTTCATGCCTTTTGGGCTGGTTACTCCGGGTAATTGAATTTTGCTGCTTGCAGCGGCTGGCTTGCCGCCAAACATACTGGAATAAATTTTCCGTTTAGCCATAAATTTTACCCAATTAATTAAAAATTCACACAGGAAAATGCACAATCGGGGCCAGTTTTTATACTGGTCCAACAATTGCTTACCGTCCACTAAGTGAAAATAAAGCGTGCATCACCGAAACACAATGCGGTAGAAATATCAACATACTGTTACGGCTATGTTTTTTTGGAGTGAGTGCTTTCTGTGTCTAGTGAAAATGCAAAGAAAATAAGTGTTGTGGGCCTTGGTAAACTGGGCGCACCGCTCGCTGCTGTGATGGCGCAGGTTGGGCACGAAGTTTGGGGCATGGACCTTAACCCAGAAGCCGTCAAAAAAATAAATGAGGGCATTGCCCCTGTTCAGGAGCCGCAATTACAGGACTTTATTGCCCAGTCTGCAGGGCGCCTAAAGGCAACATGTGACATGGCTGAGGCAATTTCTGCCACAGATATTACATTTGTAATTGTGCCAACACCCAGCCAGCAAGATGGCAGCTTTAGCAACGATTATATTGTGGCGGCTTTGACGGCTGTGGGTGAAAGCTTGCGAGCAAAAACGGGGTATCATCTGGTGGTGATAAGCTCGACAGTTATGCCGGGATCAATGGACAGCGAAATATTAGAAGCCCTTGCACATGCCAGCGGTAAAGTGATTGGCTCATCAGACTTGGGGCTATGCTATAACCCTGAATTTATCGCGCTGGGCAATGTTATCAATAACATGCAGCACCCTGATTTTCTGCTTATTGGGGAAAGTGACCCGCGCGCAGGCGACTTACTGGAAAGCCTTCATGCCTCTGTTTGCCAAAACACGCCAGCCTATCACCGGATGAATTTTATCAATGCGGAAATTACTAAAATTTCGGTGAATACCTATGTGACAACGAAAATTTCATACGCCAATATGCTGGCTGAAGTGTGCGAGAATTTACCCGGTGCAGATGTAGATGTGGTTACTGATGCTGTTGGCAGTGATAGCCGGATTGGGAAGAAATATTTGAAGGGCGCTATAGGCTATGGCGGGCCTTGTTTTCCGCGCGACAATAAAGCCTTTGCCGTAATGGCGGAACGGCTTGGTGCTGCCGGTGATATTGCTGTTGCAACCGACAGCATTAATGACCGACAAGTTGACCGTATGGTGAATATTATAGGGAAACACACGGCAAAAGGGGCTTGTGTGGCTGTGCTAGGCCTTGCCTATAAGCCGGACACGCCTGAAGTAGAGCAAAGCCAAGGTATACAATTGTGCGAGCGATTAAAGGCGTTGGGCTTTGATGTGTATGCCCATGACCCGCAGGCAAATGGCTACGCTGCGCAGCAACTGGACGGCATCGCCACTATTGCAGACACTAGTACGGCGGCGCTAGCGCGGGCTGAAACAGTTATTATTGTAACACCGTGGCAAGAGTATGGCGTGCTTGAGTTTAGCGGCGGTAACCAACGACTTGTGGACCCATGGGGCATTTTTGATGTCGCCCAATTGCCAGAGGCTATGGCCTATATTCCAATGGGGCGCATGGCGAAATAATTTTCCATTAATCGGTACAATGGTTGAAATTTTGGAATGTATGAAGACTAAGTTTTATGGGTAACTTTCGTTCGGACATACAGTTTTTCACAACGTGCAAACCGTTTGAAGGGGAAGCGGGCCTGCATCAACGCAATGGCTTGCTTACTTGGAAAGCCTTGGGCCTTGATGTGCTTTTGCTAGGAGATGATGCAGGCACGAATGCCGTGGCGGCTGATTTGCGCTTTCGGCATGTGCCAACCATTCCTTTAACCGATAAAAATATTCCGACAATATCGGGGCTATTTGAAACGGCAGAAAACGAGAGCACATCCCCCTCGTTGGCGTATGTGAATTCAGACATTTTGATGAAGCCTGAATTAGCGCCTGTTTTTCAGGCAGTGGCAGACTTGCAGAAAACTGGCCCTTTTCTAGTAACGGCCCGTCGCCGCAACATCCCTGTGGGGGAGGTGTTAGAGCTGCATAGCTGTGAAAATAGGATAAACACCCTAGACCAGCAATATGGTAGTTGGGACCAGCCAAACGCTATAGACATGTTTTTATTCAGCCGGGGTTTATTTGACCATATTCCTGATTTTGCTATTGGCCGAGCAAGTTGGGATAATTGGCTATTGTGGAAAGCACAGGATCGCGGCGCAAAAATCATTGATGTGTCGCTGGATGCCGCACTGTTGCATCCTATTCACGGCTACGCATCTAGTGGGTCTCAGTGGGGGCAATTGATGCATTCATCCGCCGCCCAGAAAAACCGGGAAATTGCGGAAGGCGATGGCCTAACGCTCAATAATGCTGTGTCTCATGTTATGAAGAACCATAAGGTGCTGGCGGTGGAGGATACGCCCGAAAGCCTGCTTACTGTTCTCTTGGAGAGCACCCAGCCGGACAGGGAAAAAGAATTAAAGTCAGGGTTGCAGCATTTGGTGCAGACGACAGCTTCCAGCCAAGAAATTAACGATATTGCAAAAACGGTTTTATGGCGAAATGAAATGTTTTTCCCACATTATAATCCGTCTGTGGCTGATGTTGATGCCCTTAAAATGGGGGGCGACGATGAGTATGCAATGGCGACAGGTGCCGCATTAAATAGCGCGGCGGAAAAAGTGCAGGAACAAGTATGTGTTCGTTTTGTTACCACAATGCGGGATGTTGCGGAGGCGGGTAGGCCCATTGCCATATGGGGGTGCGGGCAAGCAGGGATACGGCTCAAGGCATTTTTGGGCAGACAGGGTATTCCTATCGCTGCCTTTTTAGATTCTCGGGCGTGCCAGCCAGATGAGCACCATGAAGGTTTGCCACTTTTTACGGCCAAAGTCTATCTGCAAAAAGACAGGCAGGAAGGCCCAAAGCCCTTCATCTGCCTAGCCTCGATGTATATGCAAGAGATGGCTGTAAGTTTAACGGCATTTGGCTATGTACAGGGGTTTGATTATAGTGGCTGATGCCAATAAAAAATGGGTAAGGGCACAGCATTGAAAACTGTTTGCATCATTCAGGCCCGGCGGGGGTCTACCCGCTTGCGGGATAAAATATTCAAGCCACTGGCCGGTAAAGCTGTGCTGGAACATGTCATTGAGCGGGCAGCGTTGATCGACGGTGTGGACCAAGTGGTTTGTGCCACTGTGGATGATGCATTCAATGAGCCTGTGCAGGAGCTGGCCCGCGAAGCTGGGGCGGCTGCATTTGCAGGCAGTGAGCACGACGTGCTTGAGCGCTACTATCAGGCGGCAGTGGCCTTTGAAGCCGAATCCGTGATGCGTATCACAGCAGATTGCCCCTTGTTGGACCCTTTTGTGTGCGGTGAGGCTGTTGCTAATGTGCGTGCTGGCCTAGCAGATTATAGCGCAACAGCAGGCGATTGGCCGCACGGTATGGATTGTGAAGTGTTTCCTTTTTCTTGGCTGGAAATGGCACATAAGTCCACAAGTTTGCCAGAGGACCGCGAGCATGTAACCCTTTGGATGAAGCGCCATCCAGAGATCCGCAGAATGATAATTGACCCGGAAGACAGTGGGCTGCACCAAGGTAATCGCTGGGTGCTTGATTATCCTGCAGACTATGAATTTATGCTGCAATTGGCTGCCCACGCGCCCGGCGGCACACTGCCCCTGCGGTGGCAAGATACTCTGGCTATTATCGACGCAAACCCTGAGCTGCGAGACATCAACAGGCAATGTGAAGCAGACTGGAAAGCCGCCAACAAAAAAATCTTTGAGCTGGGGACTGATCCAACACAGGTGAAGTGATGGCGTGCGATAGGTAAAGAAGGTCAAAGAAGGAATATGGTGTGACGCGAGACTTTATATTGGATGATTTTATCGGGAAGTATCCTGATTATCCAAAGCCCGGCATATTATATTATGACATTAGCCCTGCCCTAGCCGATGCGAGCATTTTACGCGCGCTGACGGTGCGCATGGCAGCCCTTCTCAAGCCAATGAACCCAGACATAGTTGTTGGGGTAGATGCGCGCGGGTTTTTGTTTGCGACGCCCATAGCGCTGCAATTAGAAATTGGCACAATAATGGTTCGTAAAGCAGGTAAATTACCCGGTGCTTTGCATCGTGCGGCTTATGGGTTGGAGTATGGTGAAGCGGAACTTACGCTGCAAAAAACGCCAACACTTGTGGGTAAGAAAATAGCTCTTGTTGATGACCTTGTTGCAACAGGCGGCACGCTTGCTGCCGCCGCAGAGCTTGTAGAAAAGGCCGGGGGCCATGTGGTGTGCGCTGTGTGCGCCATAGAACTTTTAGGCCTTGGTGCCCGAGAAAAACTGAACTTTCCTATAAAGTCTATCCAAGAGTATGAAGCAAAATAAACCTGATAGGGCTCTAGAGCATTTCCGGTTTACTATGCATCACCGGCCCACTCCCCCTACCCAACCACCCGCTAGGATACACTGTGGGGTGGTTGGGTAGGGGGA
>JAESQS010000233.1 GCA_016765035.1 Kordiimonadaceae bacterium
ATGCAGGCCAGAGAGTAAGCGGGGTGTGGGCCGGTGATGTTTTTGTCTGGCTTAAAAAGCCTCTATTTCCCTTTTTTGGGGGACCTAGGGCGGCTATGCCGTCTTTTAGTTTGTTTCTGCCTATGGGTGCTGCCGCGCTTCACCCGCTTGCTAACACCGGACAAATTGCCTTCATGTACCAAGTCCAGTTTCAGGCCACCTGTTAGCTTGTTGGCTTCGGTAAGGCGGACATCTATTTTATCACCAAGGGTGAATGTCTGGCCGTGGCGCTCACCGATCAACTGATGAGCGTCAGTGTTGAGCACATAATAATCGTTGCCAATTTCTGAGATGGGGATCAAGCCGTCGCCACCGAAAGGTTCGAGCGTGACGAAAAGGCCAAATCGTGTGACCGCAGAAATACGCCCAATAAATTCGTCCCCAACATGATCAGATAGATAAGAGGCCATATACCGGTCAGTCGAATCACGCTCTGCGGCCATTGCTCGCCGTTCGGTGCCTGAAATTTGAGTGCCAATATTTGCCATCTCTTCAATTTCAGGCTCTGTCAGGCCGTCTTTGCCCAGCCCAAGGGCTTTCACCAACCCGCGATGCACAAGCAAGTCAGCATACCGCCTGATGGGGGATGTGAAATGGGCATAACGCTGTAAGGCAAGGCCAAAGTGGCCCATGTTATCAGGGCTGTAATAAGCCTGCGTTTGGCTGCGGAGCACAACTTGGTTGACCATATGCTCGTGGGCGGTTTCTTTGACAGAGCCTAAGATGCCGTTGAACAGGGAAGGGCGCATCACAGTGCCTTTGGCTAGCTTGAGGCTAAGTGTCGCCAAAAACTCTCGCAGGCTATCCAGTTTATCCATGGGTGGCTCTTCATGCACACGGTACATGGCTGGTACTTTGTGTTTTTCCAGCTCTTCGGCTGCACACACATTGGCGGAAACCATAAACTCTTCCACAAGTCTGTGCGTATCCAGTCGCTCGCGCAGGACAATCCCTTTTACATGGCCGCTGTCATCAAGCTGGATTTTGCGTTCTGGCATATCCAGCTCAAGAGGTTCCCGTTTTGCGCGGGCCTTCATAAGCGCCTTATAGGTGTTAAAGAGAGGTTTCAGTACATCTTCCAGCAAAGGCGCGGTCGTGTCGTCTGTTGCGCCGTCTAAGGCCTGCTGGGCCTGCTGGTAATTTATGTTGGCATGGCTGTTCATCAGGCCACGGATGAACTGATGCTTTATTTTTCTGCCGTTTTTGTCAAACCACATATGGGCTGCAAGGCAGGCGCGGTCTTTCCCCGGTTGTAGGCTGCAAAGCCCGGCAGACAAGGTTTCAGGCAGCATAGGCACAACGCGGTCAGGGAAATAGCAACTGTTGCCGCGCTTCAGGGCTTCTTTATCCAGAGGGCTACTGGGCTGCACATAATGGGCAACATCGGCAATAGCCACAATCGCGTGCCAGCCGCCTTTGTTTTCGGGGTCTGGGTCAGCTTCTGCCCAAATAGCATCATCATGGTCACGGGCATCGACGGGGTCGATGGTGATCAGGGGTATCATACGCAGGTCGGTGCGGTCACCAAGCGTAACGGGAGCCGCTTTTTCGGCAGCTTCTAATACGGCGTTCGGGAATTCGTTCGGAATGTCATGGGCATGAATGGCGATCATGCTGATTGACTTGGCCGAGGATACATCGCCGAGGCGTTCTTTCACGCGTGCGCGCTTTGGTCCCATTTTGCGTTTGCTAGAGCTGGCAGGCTCTGCTGTTACCAGTTCCCCGTCTTGAGCGCCGTTAACATCATCCCGGTCCACCCAATATTCATCGCGGTTTTTCTTGTCGACAGGCATAATGCGCCCACCCTCTGACGTGCCACGAAATACACCCAACAAGGCCGATGGCCCCGGTTTGAGCAGTTTGATAATTTCCGCACGGTATAGGGGTGGGTCATCTTTGATAGGGATTAATTTGGCGAGCGCTCTGTCGCCTTTACCCATGGCAGGACCCCTGCGGTTTTTCTTTTCAGAAATTAATATGGTGGGGCTGGGGCCATCGCTTTCCCAGTTTACCGGGTGGGCATAGGGGTCACCATGCTTGTCGATGCCAGCAAACTCAATAACCTGTACATTTGGCAGGCGGCCTGAAGGGCGCAACCTGCGGGACTGGTCCTGCGCGATGCGGCCATCTTCTTTCAATTCTCGCAAAACCCGCTTGAGCAAGATTTTGTCGGACCCGGTAATGCCAAAGGCACGCGCGATTTCCCGCTTGGTTACCTTGCCTTTAAAGTCTTTGATAAAAGCAAGAATTTCAGTGTGCGATGGGAAATGGCTGGTCATTTGTTTCGGGGCCAAGAGGTGTCCTTAAAATCTTAATGGCTCCCTATTAGGAAGCCTTTTTAGCAGCTGGTTTTTTTGCTGCCTTTTTAGCAGGTTTCTTTACAGCTTTTTTCTTCACTGGCTTTTTCTTGGCTGCTTTGGCTGCAATCCATTCTAGTGCTTGTTCCAGTGTAACGTCAGTTGGCTCTGTGCCCTTCGGTAAGGTCGCATTGGTGCGCTTATGGTTTACATAAGGGCCATAGCGGCCATCTAGTACACGAATAGCTTCACCATCATCTGGGTGCTCGCCAAGGTCTTTCAGGACGGTTTTTGCCCCGCCTTTTTTAGCTGCTTGGTCGGCAATAAGGGCAACCGCACGGTTAAGGCCCACAGAGAAGACTTCTTCACTGGACGAAAGTTTTGCATACACACCATCATGCGCAACATAGGGGCCATAGCGGCCAATTGCGCTGGTAATAGGTTTGCCGGTTTCAGGGTGATTATCAATTGTGCGCGGCAGGGCTAGAAGCTGTAGGGCTTTTTCCAAATCAAGCAGGCCGGCATCCATGTCCTTGGGAATGCTGGCGCGTTTTGGTTTTTCGCCTTTGGCAACAGCTTCGCCGATTTGGATATAAGGACCAAAGCGACCCACTTTTACAGCGATGTCGGCGCCTGTCTCTGGGTCTGCACCCAAAATTGTTGGGCCATCGTCGTCGTTTTCGCCATCTGCGCCTTTAGAGCCGAATTTACGGGTGAAACCGCATTCCGGGTAATTGGAGCAACCAGCAAAGGCGCCATATTTACTGGTTTTCAGGCCCAAGCGACCATCGTCACAGCTAGGGCATTTACGGGCTTCGTCATTTTCGAACAGCATCGGGCCGAGATAATCGTCCAGCGCATCGATAACTTCAGCGTTACGTACCCCAAGGATTTCTTCAGTTTTTGGCTTAAAGGCTGCCCAGAAAGTATGCAGCACTTTTTTCCAGTCCATTTTACCGGCGGAAACTTCGTCTAGCTGTTCTTCAAGATCGGCTGTGAAGTCATATTCCACATAGCGGAGGAAGAATTTTTCAAGGAAAGCAATAACCAACCGGCCTTTATCGTCAGGGATAAAGCGGTTGCGATCCATATGCACATACGAGCGGTCGCGAAGCACAGTCAGTACAGAGGCGTATGTAGAAGGGCGGCCAATGCCAAGCTCTTCCATTTTCTTCACCAAACTTGCTTCTGTAAAGCGTGGCGGTGCGTCTGTGAAATGCTGTTTAGGTGTGACCGATTGAAGGTCAATCACTTCGCCTTCATGCACGGCGGGTAAAAGTTCTTCTTTTTCGTCTTTCTCGTCGTCCTTACCTTCTTGGTAAACTGACAAGAAACCATCAAATTGAATGACAGACCCTGTGGTGCGCAATTCAGCAGATTTATCGCTGTTGAAAATGGTCATGGTTGTGCGCTCAAGCACAGCACTTTCCATTTGGCTTGCAATAGTCCTGCGCCAAATCAACTCATACAGCTTCTGTTCATCCGTATTGAGCGTAGACGCTACATCAGCGGGTTTGCGCATAGGGTCTGTTGGGCGAATGGCTTCGTGAGCTTCTTGCGCGTTTTTGGCTTTGGTTTTATAGGCGCGTGGGCTGTCTGGCAGGTACTGGTTACCGTAGCGCTCGCCGATAAGGGCGCGGGTGGCACTCATGGCTTCGCCAGCCATTGTAACGCCGTCTGTACGCATATAGGTGATAAGACCTGTTACTTCGCCTTTAATAGGCTTGCCTTCATACAGTGCTTGGGCAACGCGCATGGTTTTATTGGCGGCAAAGCCAAGTTTACGGGCTGCTTCCTGCTGCAATGTAGATGTTGTAAAGGGTGGCTGCGGATGCCTGCGTGCTGGTTTTTTCTCGACTGAACTAACCGTAAGCGGCGTGCGTTCAACAAGAGCAGCGGCTTCTTTGGCCGTCGCTTCATTTGCCAGTGCATATTTATCAAGCTTTTTGCCGTTGGTGGCAAATAGGCGGCTTGCAAAAGCTTTGCTAGCTGAATTTTTAAGGGCTGCTTCAACAGACCAATATTCGCGGGCAACAAAGCGTTCAATTTCAGATTCGCGCTCACAGACAAGGCGCAGTGCAACAGACTGCACGCGGCCCGCAGACCGAGCGCCGGGCAATTTACGCCATAAAACAGG
>JAESQS010000025.1 GCA_016765035.1 Kordiimonadaceae bacterium
GGTGATGCATAGTAAACCAGGTATGATCTAGGAGCAGTGAATGCTGACTACCGACAGGTTGATACTTAGAGATTGGCGCCAAGGAGACTTGGCGCCCTTTTCTGTTTTGAATGCAGATGCAGAAGTGATGAAGTTTTTCCCGTCTACTTTAACCTCTGTTCAATCGGCAGAAAGTCTGCACCGCTTTTCCAAGCATATTACACAATATGGCTTTGGCTTTTGGGCCGTTGAGTTGCGGGCAACGGGCGACTTCATTGGTTTTATTGGTATGCAGCATGTGCCAGACGATATGCATTTGTCACCGGCGGTTGAAATTGGCTGGCGGCTTATGAAAACATGCTGGGGCAATGGGTATGCACCAGAAGGCGCACGCGCCGCATTGGCCTACGCCTATTCACACTTGCAGCTTGAAGAGGTTGTTTCCTTTACCTCTACGACCAATAAAGCGTCACAGCGGGTGATGGAAAAAATTGGTATGAAAAGGGATAGGGACGAGGATTTCGAGCATCCAAAAGTTGCCCCCGGCTCGTCTTTGTTGCCTCACGTCTTATATCGCCACAAAGCGACAGACCCTATTGCTTTTTAAAAGGGCTATGGCCTTTCAAATAGTCAACTTCCTCATCCACACCCTCTCGTTCATGCGACAGGAACGTTGCAACTGCTTGTTTAAAGCCGGGGTTTGGAATGAAGTGCGCGCTATAGGTAAGGGTAGGGCTATAGCCTCGTGCCAGTTTGTGTGGCCCTTGCGCGCCTGCCTCGACTGATTTCATGCCGTGCTTGATGGCATAGTCAATCGCCTGATAATAACATGTTTCAAAATGCAGGCAGGGGTGGTCTTCCACGCAGCCCCAATAACGGCCATAGAGCGTGTCTTTGCTTTTAAAGTTTAAAGCACCCGCAATATAGCGCCCTTCCAGCTTACACAGCATTAGAACAATGTTTTGGGGCATTGTTTTGCCAATGCGGTGGAAAAAATCTAGGTTCAAATAGGCTTGGCCCCATTTGCGAGCGCTTGTATCCATATAGAAACCAAAGAATGCATCCCAATGCTCTGGTTCAATTTCATGGCCTTCAAGGGTTACAATCTCAATGCCAGAGCCAAGCGCGGTTCTACGTTCTTTTTTAATTTGTTTCCGTTTTCTTGAAGATAGTTGCTCAAGAAAATCATCAAAATAGCTGTAGTCGTCATTCTGCCAGTGGAATTGCTGGTCTGTACGAATGAGGTAGCCTTCTTTTTCAGCGGCCTCTGCTTCTGCTTGTTGCAGGAAGGTAATATGGGCTGATGCGAGGCCATGCTCAAGTGTTGCTGCGCTGGCCGCATGGAGCAAGGCCCTTTTAATTGAGGCTGGGGTAACTGAGGCTGGTGCCTCTTTGCCAGCAAGGAGCCGTGCGCCTGTTACGGGTGTGAAAGGCACAGAGGACTGTAGCTTGGGATAATAGGAGCCACCGGCATTCTCAAAGGCATTTGCCCATGCATGATCAAATACATATTCCCCGGCTGAATGGCTTTTTACATAAAGCGGCATAAAGCCAAGGGCTGCATCACTGTCTTCTGCATTCACCTGAATATGGAAGGGTTGCCACCCGGTTTTGGCCGTTGCACAGCCCGACTGCTCAAGGGCTGCAAAAAAAGCGTGTTGCAAAAAGGGGTTATCACCTGCAAGCCTGTTCCAGCCATCGGCGGGAATGTCCGTAATGCTGCTATGTATCTGAGCTTTAAGCAGTTGATCCTCTGGCACGCGAGGCTCCTAGGTTTCTGCTTTTTCTGTGATACCTGCGGTTTCTGCTAAGGCAGGCAGCTCAAATATCATGGCATTTGCGTGTTTTTTTGCGATAGGCACCAAGTGTTTTTCTTTCACTGTCCATGTTAGCACGGGTTTTCCCTTTTTCTGCCAACCAGTGCAAAAGCCGTTTGGTAACAAGTTTACGTCACAGGAAATAAAGTCAGGGTCAGCCTTTTTAAGCCAAAAAGGGATAAGCATACGTGTACGCCAGTTCAGCAAGACTTCGCGGCCTACAACCACGCCACGCGCATATTTTGGCATATAGCTTTTGAACCAAGCGGTGATGCGCGGATCAAAGCTCATGATGGCAATTGGGCCAGCATAGCCTTCAAAGCAATGGCGCACCCCGGCGCAAAGTTTTTGGATATCTCTGCCTTTACCCGGTGACTTAATTTCAATGAAAATAGGCACTTGCCCATCTACCACATCCATAACGTCGGGCAGCGACGGTATTGGCATACCGCTTTGTCCCACGTTATATTTGCGGAGTTGTTGAAAACCCCAATGGGACATGGGTCCATTGCCTTCTGTCAGGCGGTCCAAGGTTTCATCATGGAAAACAACAATAATATCGTCGGCGGTACACCGTACGTCAATTTCTATAGCATAGCCTTTGTCCATAGCAGCTTTTACGGCTGGTATTGTATTCTCCTCGGCTAGTGTCCCTGCTGTGTGGAGGCCCCTATGGGCGATGTCATATTGGGTAAGCCACGGAAATTCACGTTTTTTTGCCATGTTAGGTCCTGTTACTCAATTTCTATCAAGGCATCGATCTCGACCGGCACATTACGCGGTAGCGCATTAGTACCTACGGCTGAGCGACTGTGACGGCCTTTTTCGCCGAAGACAGCAACCATCAAATCGCTGGTTGCGTTGATGATTTGCGGCTGCCCCCCAAAGCCTTCTTTACAATTTACAAAGGCCCCAAGTTTTAGAACACGCTTCACACGGTTGAGGTCCCCGCCACAGGCGGCTTTCATTTGGGATATAAGGTTGATCCCACATAAACGGGCTGCAACGCCTGCTTCTTCAATAGAAACGGCCTCTTCAACCTTGCCTGTATAAGCAATTTCGCCATCTTTAATTGGCAGTTGCCCCGAAATGCTCACCAAATTGCCAGTGACAACAAAAGGGATATAGTTAGCAACAGGTGCGACAGGGGGCGGGAGGTCAATGCCGAGTTCTTTCAGGGTGGCTTCAATGCTCATACTACTCTCCTCAAACATCAATATTCTAAATGCATGTATTAATTTAAAAGATGTATAGCAAAAGCTTACTCAATAAAAAAGAGGCTGTTACAGCCTCTTTTTCTTTTAAACACCTGAATTGACTTAGCATGACTTGGTATTAGTAAAGCTTGAAGGGTACTAACTTCCTCTATAGGAGCGGAAAATCGGGCAGGTACCTGCTGGGTTTGGGAGGCTTGCCCTTATAATCTTGCTGATTCATGCCAGCTTAAGTTCAGAGCATTTTCTGGATTTTTTATCTTCATACATGGCTAAATCGGCGGCTTCAATCAGTTCGGCAGGGTCAACGCTACCGTCGAAATGCTGAATACCAATGGAACAGCTAATAGTGAGGGTCTGGCCACCAAATTTAATAGTGGTGTTGTTAAGCTCACCCTGAAGTGCCAGTAGCCGTTTACGACCCTGTTCAGGCGAACACCGGGATAATATTGTTGCGAATTCATCACCAGAAATGCGGGCAACAACGTCATCTGTCCGCACATGGCTTTTTAGGCATTTTGCCACTTTTCTAAGAATAGCGTCCCCTGCATTATGGCCGTGCGTATCATTCACTTCCTTGAAACCATCAAGATCCAGAAACCCTAAAACGCCCGTTTCCTTGTGTCGGGCAGCAGCAGCGAGAGTGCGCCCCAGTGAATTGCGCAAACCACGGCGGTTTGTAATGCCCGTAAGCTCGTCAGTTACAGATAGATGCTCTAGAAAGGTGATGCGCTCATCTTGCTCGGCCATACGCTGTTCAGCAGAGGCTGCATAACTCAGCACTTCAGTAATAAGCTGCCAGCCAGAACTATCAAACTTCATTTCGGCGTTCGCAGCAGTTTTCATCAATTTGCTTGCAAGGGTGCTTACATACGGGTTTAGCTCTGCTGTTTTTGAAATACGTTGCTTTGGTTGTTCTGTCATGCCTATCTCCTTATGCAGTATGGCAAGCTAATAGAAGCAACTTATATGCCAAGGATGTATTTACATAAGGGCATGTAATATAAGGGTTATTTATTTTTATCTTTAGTACCATGCTTGGTGTTTGAGGCAGTTTTTGCCGCAGTGAAATTCCTGCCCTTGCTAATACTCTTTATGCCAAATTTATTTTTGAGCGCATCCATCGCCCGTTCAACGTTGGCTTTTTTTGTGCGTTTGGGTTCAAGGAAGTCTGGCTGGTCGGCTTCTGTTAAGGGGCGAAACTTGCTAACGCCGATACCAATAAGCCGGTAAGGTGTGCCGTCTGTTAAAGGTTTTAACAGGCTGGTGCCAACTTCAAATAAGGTTTCTGCGAGCTGGGTGGGGTTGTTCATTGTTCGGGACCGCGTGATTAGCCGGTGCATACTGGTTTTAACTTTCAGTGTAACAGTGACACCGGCAAGCTCTTTGCGTTTAAGGTCAGCAGCCACTGTTTCGCAGAGCGACCATAGGCGGGTTTCCAAGCTGGTGTAATCGGCGATATCTTTGGGGAAGGTACGCTCGGAAGATACGCTTTTGATATCACTTGCGGGTTCAACCTTGCGTTTGTCGATACCACGGGACAGGCGGTAGAGCCTTTGGCCGGTTTCGCCGTATCTACGTATAAGCTGAGCTTCGTCCATTTCCTGCAATTGGCTGATTTGGCTAAGGCCGTCCTTTGCCAAGCTTTGCCCTGTTTTTTTACCAATGCCGTATATACGGGTGATGGGCAATGTTGCCAATAGAGGCACAGCATCAGCGGTCCCAATGACAGTAAAGCCGCGCGGTTTGTCCATGTCAGAGCCAAGTTTGGCAAGGAACTTGTTCGGAGCCAGACCAACGGAAACCGTAATGCCTATATCGTCTTCTACTTCCTTTGCAAATTTTGCTAGCAAGGTTGCAGGGGCTGCTTTATGAAGCTTTTTAGTCCCCCCAAGGTCTAGAAAAGCTTCATCGATGGAAAGCGGTTCGATCAGCGGCGTTAGGGACCGCATCTTCTCTCGTATGTCGCGCCCGACTTTTTGATATAGCTTCATATTGCCGCGAATGATGACAGCATCAGGGCATAGTTTTTTTGCTTTGAACATGGGCATGGCAGAGCGAACGCCGCTCATACGTGCGATATAACAGGCCGTTGAAACCACCCCTCGTTGCTCGCCGCCGATAATGACGGGCCTTGAGGCCAGTTCAGGGTTTTCGCGCTTTTCAACTGAGGCAAAAAAAGCATCGCAGTCGACATGTGCAATGGTTAAATCGAACAATTCCGGGTGAGAAATTACCTTTGGCTTTTTGCACGAAGGGCAGGGGCCATCCCCATCAAATGTGTGGAAACAACTTCTACATAAGGACTGGGTGAGCGGAGTGTCGGGGTCTGTCATGGCCACAGCCATGCTGCACCGCGAACACCACTTGAATCGCCGTGCTTTGCTTGCACCAGCTTTGTGTCGCAGCGCGCGCTCATACTATAGGAGGGCAGCAATTTTGGCAGTTCCGTATAGATACAGTCAATATTTGACAAGCCGCCCCCAAAGACAAGGCAGTCAGGGTCTATCATGTTAATGATTTGCCCTGCGGCCATGGCGAGGCGGTGGAGAAACCGGTGAGTTGTTGCTTGGCTTTCGGGTGTTTTTTCACCAAAAATTTGCTGTGCCGTCATGTGGAGACCTGTAGTTTGGTAATGGTCTTGGCTGATAGCTGGCCCTGAAATCCAGCTTTCGATGCACCCCTGTCTGCCACAATAACAGGGGGATGGAAATTGCTCTGAAGTATTCGCAGCAGTATTGCTGGGCACAAGGGGGTTATGCCCCCATTCACCGGTCAGCGCATTGGGGCCTTTGATAAGCTGTTTGTTTACCACAAGCCCGCCCCCAACCCCTGTACCAAGGATGATACCAAAAACTGTTGTATGCCCCGCCGCTGCACCGTCTGTCGCCTCTGAAAGTGTCAGGCAATTAGCATCATTTTCTAACCTGATAGATCTGCCAAGGTGCTTTTCTATATCTGCTTGTAATGTCTGGCCATTGAGGCATGTGGAGTTGGCATTTTGCATGCGCCCGTTGGTGGGTGAAATAGACCCCGGCGTGCCGACCCCAACAGACCGTGCAGTGCCGAAATCTTGTTCCAAACCGTCAACCAGCTTACCGATGGTGTGGATTGTGGCACTATAATCCCCTGCGGGCGTGGACAAGCGGTTGCGCCCCAGTTCTGTACCATCATCTGCCAGCAACAGTGCTTCTATTTTAGTGCCACCCAAATCTATACCAATGCGCATATCAGTTCTTGGCCTCGTCTTTGTGGACTTTATAGTCGTGGGCCATTGCCGTTAAATGGGTGGTTATGTCGGCCCAGCTATCGAACCTATGGTGCGCGTCTGGGGCTTTTGACATAAAGCCTGCCAGTCTTTCGTCTGCAATATAGTGTATGCGGTGGGTTTCGGGGCTGTGCTGCGCCACGGAGGCATGATGCGGTGGTAGATCATCGATAAAGGCAGTCTGTTTGCGGCACTGGTTGGCCACAAGCTTTACGGTTGGGCCTTTCCCCCCTTTGTTTGCAATGACCGGATAATCCATCCCTAATTTGGCTAAATGCTTTTGTCGCCGTGCGCCGTATTTTTTGGGCACATTTGAAAGAATGACAACCTGATAGTGGACTGACAATGCAGCAAGGGCATCAGCCGCACCCCGCACCACAGGGATTGCATCAACGCAGGCATCAAAAAAACGATCTAGCAGTATTTTCACTTCATCGGCGGAAAGTGCAGTTTCCGTATTTATCTTGTAGACGTTGCCTGTTAGCGCAAAACTATCGACTTTAAATTCATAGCCGATTGTTGGGCAATATTTCTCAATTGCAGACACAAATTGCAGCAAGACTTCATCAGCATCTACCAGTAAAACATGCTTTTCAGGATTAAGGTGTTTAATAATCTCTAATGTTTTTTCCATATTACCATTCTTGCCCGATACCACCGCCGAGTTTGCGCCATGCTGAAACAATATGTTCCGGTTTTTTATTCGCATTTTCTGCAAAAGCCAGAAGGTCGGGTTCGTGAGAGACTAAAAAATCCAATATACCGGCAAGAAAGTTACTGTCTTCAATCCTGTGCCGGATTTCATTCTCCGACAGGCCGGTTAAAGAGAGGAATCTGGCTTGTAAATCATCGTCAGACAGTATGTAGGTTAGGGCTGTTAAAGCCATGGTTTGGGCCGTTTCTTGATGCATTTTCGCCAGCTTTCAATTCGCTTCATTAGACTTAGATTCTAGTCTCGGATTTTTATAGAGTTTGCCTTCTGTCGGGGTATTAAGGTGAGTTTATGTATCTATTTCGAAAAAAAAAATAAAAAAAGTAACTTAAGTTACTCGTTGGTCTTGTTTTTTTAACGTTTACACGCCTATTATTTATTTAAACGAACATGGCCTACTCTAGAGGGACTAAGAATAGATGAGGAAAAAGATCCTTATAGTCGAAGACAATGAGCTGAATATGAAGTTATTCTGCGATCTGCTTGAAGCTCATGCTTATGAGACTATCCAAACCCGGGATGGCATGGCCGCTCTGGATTTGGCCAGAGACCATGAACCAGACTTGATACTCATGGATATTCAGCTGCCAGAGGTTTCGGGGCTGGAAGTCACGAAATGGCTTAAAGAAGATGAAGATCTTCGGAAGATTCCCGTCGTAGCCGTTACCGCATTCGCCATGAAAGGCGATGAGGAAAAAATCAGGGAAGGTGGATGCGAAGCATATATTGCCAAGCCTATTTCTGTGGGACACTTCCTTGAGACGGTTAAGAAATTTGCCGGATAAAGGCCTATGACAGCAAGAGTATTGGTGGTTGACGATGTCCCACCCAACGTAAAGCTCCTAGAAGCGAAGCTAACCAGTGAGTATTTTGATGTATTCACTGCGTATAGCGGTCCTGAAGCGCTAGATGTCATCTCTCGCGAGCATCCAGACATTATTTTATTAGATGTCATGATGCCTGGCATGGATGGCTTTGAAGTATGCCGCCGGATTAAGAGTGACCCTGCCACTGCCCATATCCCTGTGGTTATGGTGACGGCCCTAGATCAGCCCTCTGACAGAGTTGCAGGCCTAGAGGCTGGCGCAGATGATTTTCTGACCAAGCCCGTACAGGATATGGCTTTGTTTGCCCGTGTCCGGTCCCTTGTGCGCTTGAAGGTTATGATGGATGAGCTTCGCAACAGAGAAGCCACTGGTGCCAACCTAGGTTGGGAAAGTGAAGAAGAAGTCGTTGTGGTTGCTGGTGTCCCGACAGATGCGGCTATCCTTATTGTTGACGAGCAAGAACGTGTGATGGAGCGCATAGCCCGGGCGCTTGATGGTATCGGTGATTTAACCTTTATCGCAGGCGGGGATGATGCGGCTGAACGGGCGCGGGAAAAGAACTTGACCTGATTATTGTTTCGCTCACCATGCGTAATACAGATGGTTTGCGTGTTTGTTCCAAACTTCGGTCGTTTGAGCAAACGCGTCATGTGCCTATTCTTGTGATGGTAGATGACGGCAATACCAAATTATTGGTGCGGGCGCTGGAAATGGGTGTGAATGACTATGTTGTGCGCCCCGTTGACAGGATGGAGTTTCTGGCGCGGGTTAAAACCCAGCTAAAACGGAAACGGTATGCAGATAGGCTTTGGGAAAACTTCCATCTGTCCATGCAGTTGGCGACAACAGATGCTGTCACAGGGCTTTATAACCGCCATTACCTAACCAGCCATATGGAAACCCGCTTAGAAGCGGCACAGAACAGCGACAAGCCGCTATCAGTGATGATGATGGATATTGACCACTTTAAAGTGGTCAATGATACATATGGCCATGCCGCCGGAGACATGGTGCTAAAGGAATTTGCCAACAGAGTTGGTAAGAATATTCGCGGTGTTGACCTTGCTGCCCGTTATGGGGGGGAAGAGTTTGTTGTGATGATGCCTGAAACACCGACTGACTGGGCTTTTATGATAGCCGACAGGCTACGTCAGGAAGTTTCGGACAATGGCTTTGATATTGGCTTAGAGACAGGGCCAATCAAAATTTCAGTGTCCATTGGTGTTTCTACGAGTCGGGCAGACATGACACCAGCCCAATTACTTGAGGACGCAGATAAAGCGCTTTATGAAGCCAAAGAAAGTGGCCGAAATAAAGTTGTCATCTCTGACGTAGAGTAGATTCTTTTAATTTTAGTTATAGAACATCACCAGCCCGTGCCCCGTTTACTCTCTCTGACCCAACCACCTGCTAGCATATGCTGTGGGGTGTTGGGCCTGAACGTAAGAGGGCCGTGGGCCGTGTTCTAACTAAGGCGGATACGCTCTGGCCAATACTGTTTCAGACATAAAAAAACGCCGCAACTTCTACAAGTGCGGCGTTTTTTAGTGTTTTTGTCGAAACCCAAAATTATTTCATTTTGGCTTCCTTAAATTCTACGTGTTTACGAACAACTGGATCGTACTTACGCTTGACCATTTTCTCAGTCAAGGTGCGCGGGTTCTTTTTGGTTACGTAGTAGTAGCCGGTGTCCGCTGTGCTAACCAGCTTGATCTTAATGCTGGACGGCTTTGCCATCTGATTAACTCCAAGAAAATAGTTGTACTGGCCGCGTCATGCGACCTTTGTGAGCGCGCAAAGTACTCGCGGACGGCTATAAGTCAAGGCTTCTTTCTCAAATCCAACATTTTTTTGAAAAATAACAAACAAATTCAAAAAGCTAACACACGAGTAACTAATTTTGTGGCACAAGCATATCAGATGTATGTGTAATTTAGGGACGCTCATGACGGACGTAGACTTTCTTGAACAGTTAAAAACCGTTGCTATCGATTCGGCAGAAGACAGGCTCCAAAATATAGGCGAGGCAATTGACGCTTTTCTAGCAGGCACTGTTGAGAACGGACCTACCTTGGCGACCATTAAAATTGAGGCGCATTCTCTCAAGAGTGTAGCGATGAGCTTTGATATGCGCGCGCTTAAGGTGCTTTGTCACCGGTTTGAGGACTATTTTGCAGACGCCGAGGAAGTCACTGAGAAAAGCTGTGCAGATATTCGGTTTTTTGCGGATCGTATGAGTGATTGCCTGGATGCTTTCATTCATAATCGGGAAATTGACCTGTCTAATCTCGTGCGCGAGCTGCCTAGTAAAGCAGGCTTTGAAGTTGGCGATATCAGTGTTTCCGAGATTGAGGTTATGCTGGTGATGCCGCCAGGCACAGCGACTAAAATTGTCACACGGGAATTGATGGAATGTGGCTACCGTATGGTGAATGTGGCCAGCACGCTGGACGCTATTCAACTGATTCCCTCCATGAAGCCAGATGCTGTGATTATATCCCGTGTGATGCCTGATCTAACCGGTGTAGACCTTATCTGTGCGCTGCAATCAATGCCAACCACAAAGGATATCCCCGTGGCTCTCTTGGCAACAGAAAGCGATAGCTATAACGATTTGCCAGAGGGTGTTCCCATTTTACGTAAGGGCTCTAAGTTTGCTGACGATGTGGTGGATGTATTTAGTGAATTAGGGCTGCTGTAACACGGCGGTTTGATTTTATTTAGAATCACCCGCTAGAGCATATCCGCCTTATTAGTTACATCACCGGCCCAC